>NZ_JACDUV010000002.1:314509-401853 GCF_013761015.1 Anoxybacillus ayderensis | reverse complement strand
GTTTTTGAAAAAATCGGGTGTACGCATCAGATAAATGTTTCAGCGAGGTTTGGAGCGCAATGCTGTCCACTTCTTTTAGCCATACAAATTGTTTCTTTAGGTTTGTTAATTGAGAAGAACAAGCCTTGTATGTCAACCCTTTTCCTGTTGTTCGGTACGCACGTTCCCATTCGGCAAGGAAATGGTTGAATACAAAACGAGCGCAACCGAATGTTTTGGCAATAAGGATTTCCTGTTCTTTGGTTGGGTAAATACGGAATTTGTATGCTTTATGGACGAGCATGGCTTTCACCTCGCTTTCTGATTTTGGATGTATTGTTTTATTTGCGCTTCGGTGTGTTCACTTACGGTTGCGACAAAATAAGAAGGATTCCACAAGTTCCCTCCCCCCAATTTCTCTTTTAGTTGAGGGAATTCTTTAAACAGCAACCTCGCACTCACACCTTTTAATGCTTTGATGATATTCGGAATAGAGTGTTGTGGCGTGCAGTCAATCAATAGATGGACATGGTCGCCATCACTTTCTACTTGTAAAATCGTAAAACCATGTTCTTCCGCAATTTGATGCAAGATTTCTTTTAGCCTTGTATCGATGTCGCCAATCAACACCTTGTGACGATATTTCACACACCATACCATATGATATTGAATGGAGTACACATATCCTCTGCCACGTTTCACTTCCGACATGTGGTTCACCTCAATGATAGGATAACATATGTCAGAGGATTTTTGGACTCATTTTAAATACAAGTATTTTAAATCAAATCATATATTGATATATGTCGAGTATTCAAACAAAAAACCTAGCCGATTCATCTCACGACTAAAGTCACGAGTGTTCTCGACTAAAATCATAAAACAGAAAAAACCCAAACGAAATTCGTTTGAGTTTTTGTCATTTTTTCTTCTTTTTCGTGCACGCTTCATGCAACGCCGAAAGTTCGCGTTCTAGTCGGTCTAAAATCGCTTTGCCGTCTTTTTCATCGACAAGCCCTAAACGGACGGCAAAATCAATTTCACGGGATAAACCGAACATTTGCGTATCTAACACTTCTTCATATAGCGGGCATTGCGGCATCGTTAAATGATCCATTTGCACTTGGATCAGCTTCACAATTTTTTCCGCATCCGCTTGCAACAACGAATAGGCTCTTTCTCGAAAATTTATCGCCACTTCAGGCGTCACGTTGACCCCTCCGTTCCGTACGTTCCTGTTTCTTCATCTTATCGTGAATACGAAAAAAATGCAAGCATCGTGTCTTGGCGAACAATTTTACAAACAAGCGCTTTCATCATATAATGAGAGGCAGATAGGGGGAATGAACATGGTCATCGTCATTAAAGGGAACGTTAAATTTACGATTACACTCGATCCGAGCGTATGGATTTTTGACGATCGCAAAGTAGATGTACATACTTATTTTACACATCATCGACAAATCGAACAACGAGAAGACATAGACGACATTCAAAAAATTTCAGCGTATTGGGATCGCGAAATTCAAGAAGGAGCGGTGTCTCCTCCGACATTGCAAACAGAAAAACAGTTTGAAAAAGAAAAAATATTATCTGGCACGTTCGGCATGCCGTTTGCCCCATTTTTGCGCAACGCGGAACCGAACGACGATGCCAAGCGTTTCATCATCGTCACAGAAAACGGCGATACGACCATTCCGCTTGCCGAAGCGTATGAGCTGTTATTATGTTTTGCAAAAGACGGCAAACCGCTAAAAGAAGACGGGCCTGTCCATATTTATTTCGGCGATGGCTCAAATCGCGACAATCCGATCACGCACGTGCGGGCGTTTGTCGTCGAGTGAAAAGAGGCTTTTCGCCTCTTTTCTTTATAAAAGGTCGGCGGCAAGTTGCGCAAGCGATGATCGCTCTCCTTTAATTAATCGAACATGCCCAGCGACTTTTTGTTCTTTAAATTTTTCAACGACGTATGTGAGCCCATTATTATATTCGTCTAAATATGGGTGATCAATTTGAGCAGGGTCGCCCATTAGCACAATTTTGCTTCGTTCCCCGACGCGCGTTAAAATCGTTTTCACTTCATGTTTCGTTAAGTTTTGCGCCTCGTCAATAATAATAAACTGCTCTGGAATGCTTCGACCGCGTATGTACGTGAGCGCCTCCACTTCAATCGAACCCATGCCTGATAAAATCGCATCGAGCTCACCCGGCTTTTTCGTATCAAATAAAAAGTGTAAATTATCAAAAATCGGTTGCATCCACGGGCGCAATTTTTCTTGCTTCTCGCCCGGCAAATAGCCGATATCTTTTCCGACCGGCACAATCGGACGAGCGACGAGCAATTTTTTATATAGCCGTAAATCTTCCGTCTGCATTAACCCTGCCGCTAACGCAAGCAACGTCTTTCCTGTCCCTGCTTTTCCGATGAGCGTCACAAGCGGGATATCTGTGCGCAACAACAATTCAAGCGCCATCGTTTGCTGGACGTTGCGCGGACGAATGCCCCAAATATGATCGTAATGAAAGACGAGTTTGCGCACTTTTTTTCCTGTATGATCGACGATGCCAAGCGCCGATGAAGAACCGCCAAGCGCATCTTTCATGACGATAAATTGATTCGGATAAAACGGATGGTTCGTAATTTCCGAAAGCACTAATTCACCTTTTTCATAAAAGCGCCCTAAATGCTCCGGACTTATGTACAAATCTAAAAAACCGGTATAAATATGATCAATTTCAACGACGCGATCGCTTAAAAAATCTTCTGCCTCTAGCCCGATCGCATCTGCCTTTACGCGCACGAGCGCATCTTTGCTAACTAAAATAACCGGGCGACCGTCTTCTTTCGTTTGTTCTTCAAGCAATAAATTTTTTGCCACAGCTAAAATGCGGTTGTCGTTCGTTTTTTCAACGAAAATTTCTTGCAGTTGTTGAAACGAGCGATGGTTTAATTCAATGCGCAGCACGCCGCCGTTTTCGAGCGGAATTTTTTCATGCAATTTTCCATTTTGTCTTAAGTTATCGATAATTTTAGACACTTGGCGCGCATTTCTTCCTACTTCGTCCATATACCGTTTTTTTGAGTCGACTTCTTCTAATACGACAGCCGGAATGACGACTTCGTTATCTTGAAAGGAAAAAATAGAATACGGATCTTGTAAAAGCACGTTTGTATCTAATACGTATATTTTTTTGCCCACGCTTTTTCCCCCTTGACGACCGTCGTTGGACGGGATTGTTGTTTATATATATGAACGGACGCATAAAGATAGAAGAAGTTTTGCAAAATAAAGTTAAAGACGAAAAGGGGTGGAACAATTGAAATATATAATCGTATTCATATTGCTTTTCATGAGCGCCTGCGGACAACAAGCGCAACCGAATAATCGCGATTCGCTCGTTCATGTGAAAAATACGACAAATGAGCGAATCGTGAACAAATCCGGTCAGCAAATTGCTCGTCATCTTGCGCATCTGGCTAGCAGCGTCCCAAATGTCAACGACGCGACCGTATTAGTTGTCGGGAAATATGCGTTAGTAGGCATCGATGTGAACGCCAAGCTTGACCCGTCGCGCGTCGGGACTGTGAAATATTCCGTTGTAGAAAGTTTGCAAAAAGATCCGTACGGGGCGAATGCGATTGTCATTGCGGATGCGGATTTAAATGCGCGGCTGAAAGCGATTCAAAAACAAGTGGAAAACGGAAAGCCGATTCAAGGATTTATGGATGAGCTCGCCGCCATTGTCGGACGGGTTATGCCTGAAATTCCGAGCGATTTTATTCAAACGAAAAATCCACGCTCTACAAGACAAAACGATGATCAGCTGAATCGAAACGAGCAAAATCAGTTAGAAAACGAACAACAAAAGCAATCAAACGACCATATGAAATAAGCCGAGCGTATCGCTCGGCTTATGCTTGTTTTAATGCGCCCATCACTTGTTGATCGAGCTTGGCAGCAGCTTGCGCATCGTACGTTTTTTCGTATTTCGGTTCGACTGAAATTTTTGCACCGTAAAACATGACATCGCGCACTTCTTCAATGTCCACTTGAATGGCAGCCAATTTTAGCGGAACGTTTTCTAGCTTTTCTACTTTCACATGCGCTTTTCCGCTAATGGAATACGTCGATTCGTTGGCGATCAAAACGATCGAAATCGCTGGATTAGCTTGCACGTTTGCGACGATGCGTGAACGTTGATCGACGGCAAAATACAATCGGTCAGGCGTCGGGGCGTACACCCATGAAATCGCACTTGTATTTGGTGCACCTGTTTCATGGTCGATCGTGCATACGACGACAAATCGTTCTTTTTGTAGCGATTGGAATAACGGCTCAATTAATGTCGGTTCTACCGCATTTGGCATATGTATCCCTCCTTGTTTTTATCATACCTTTTTTTCACACAGTTTCAAACAATATGATATACTAATTTTTAAAAAAACATGCGAGGTTAGACGATGAGAGTACGATGCATTCTTTGTGAAAAAATAGATACGTTAAACGATGAAACGTTGCTTGCGAAACGGTTGCGCAACCGCCCGATTCATACATATATGTGTGAAACGTGCCATGAACGTATTGCGCAAAAAACGAAAGAGCGGCTAGCGACCGGCAAGTTTCGCTTTTTCCGCACGAGCAAACATGAAACGGAATGGTAAGAAAAAGCGCCCTGCAAAAAACATGGGCGCTTATTCGTAATTGACATATTTTTCAGGTTCGCGATTGATTTGATCGAGCATCGTTTCGACGAGCTCGGCTGGAAAGCGAAACGTGCGCGATTCGTTGTTTACGGTAAATGCAACTGTATAGACGTCGTCTTCTTTTGTATATGTGATTTGCTCAACCGCATGATCTTCACGCAACAAATCGGCAAAAAATCGTTCGGTTTCTTGCGCTGCTGTATCGTCTGGGCGCGCATGGGCAACGACCGTAATCGTCAACCAATTGTACACCGCATCTTGTAGTTTCATGCCGTATTCTCTCCTTCACGACGAAGCCGCCATTTATAAATGATTAATACGATCGCTGCAACAAGCAATCCTTCTGCGACAGGTAAAAAGACGGCGAAAAACGTTAAAATAGTACAACCGAGCACAAGCAACGAGTAAATGATCACGTTTTTTAATAACGGTAATTCACGCGCGAAGCCAAGACGATACACAATGATCGATAAGACGACAATCGTCGCATACAACAGCCACATCCCTTTCGTCGGCTGTTCATGCACGTTGTATAGCGAAGCGAAAAACGACAGGCGACCGATCACATCCATGACGACTCCCCCTATTTCTTTTGCTCAGCAAGTTTTTTCTTTTTCGCAATTTTTTCCCGTTCGTTTTTGTCCAATATTTTTTTCCGTAAGCGAATCGATTGTGGCGTCACTTCGCAATATTCGTCGTCATTTAAATATTCGAGCGCTTCTTCTAACGTCATGAGGCGCGGTTTTTTCATCGTCACCGTTTGTTCTTTCGTTGACGAGCGGACATTTGTCACATGTTTCATTTTGCATACGTTGACGACTAAATCGTTGTCGCGGCTATGTTCGCCAACGATCATCCCTTCATACACTTCCGTTCCCGGTTCAATAAAAATGACGCCGCGGTCTTCGACTTGCATAATGCCATAAGCAGTCGCTTTTCCTGTCTCCATCGAAATGAGCACACCTTGATGTCTGCCGCCAATTTGCCCTTGGATGGCTGGTTGATAGCTGTCGAACGAATGGTTTAAAATGCCGTATCCGCGCGTAAGCGACATAAATTCTGTACGATAGCCAATTAACCCGCGCGCAGGAACGAGGAAAATAAGACGGACTTGTCCGTTTCCGTTGTTGATCATATCGACCATTTCTCCTTTGCGCGCCCCAAGCGACTCCATAATCGCTCCTGTATATTCTTCAGGAATGTCGATTTGCACGCGCTCGACAGGCTCGCACATGACGCCGTCGATTTCCTTCATAATGACTTCCGGTTTGGATACTTGTAGCTCGAATCCTTCACGGCGCATATTTTCAATTAAAATCGATAAATGAAGTTCTCCGCGTCCTGACACGATCCATGCATCTGGCGAATCCGTTGGCTCAACGCGAAGCGACACGTCTGTTTCTAACTGTAAGCGAAGACGCTCTTCAATTTTTCGCGCTGTCACATGTTTTCCTTCCCGTCCAGCAAACGGGCTATTGTTGACGAGAAACGTCATTTGTAACGTCGGCTCGTCAATGCGAAGCGGCGGCAACGGTTCCTGCACATCAAGCGGACATACCGTTTCTCCAACGTTAATATCTTCCATACCGGAAACGGCAACTAAATCGCCTGCTTTTGCTTCTTCAATTTCAATGCGTTTTAAGCCGAGGAAGCCAAACAGTTTTGTCACGCGAAACGTTTTTACCGAGCCGTCAAGCTTCATGAGCGCCACTTGTTGTCCAACTTGCATACGCCCGCGGAAAATGCGTCCAATCCCGATGCGACCGACGTAGTCGTTATAATCGAGAAGCGCCACTTGAAATTGCAGCGGTTCATCGCTATTGTCGGGCGGGGCAGGAATATGTTCAATAATCGTTTCAAATAGCGCTGTCATATCATCATCTTGTTTATCGGCATCTAAACTTGCCGTCCCGTTAATCGCTGAAGCATACACGACCGGAAACTCAAGCTGATCTTCCGTTGCGCCAAGCTCAATAAATAAATCGATCACTTCATCGACAACTTCGTGCGGACGGGCAAACTCACGGTCGATTTTATTGACGACGACAATTGGCGTTAAGTTTTGTTCGAGCGCCTTTTTCAAGACGAAGCGCGTTTGTGGCATGCATCCTTCATATGCATCGACGACGAGCAACACGCCATCGACAAGCCGCATAATGCGCTCCACTTCCCCGCCAAAATCAGCGTGGCCCGGCGTATCTAAAATGTTAATGCGCGTGCCGTTGTATTGAATGGCTGTATTTTTTGCTAAAATGGTAATGCCTCGTTCACGTTCTAAATCGTTGCGATCAAGCGCGCGTTCTTCCACTTGTTCGTTCGCCCGAAACGTTCCAGATTGGCGAAGCAATTGGTCGACTAACGTCGTTTTTCCGTGGTCAACGTGCGCAATAATCGCGATGTTACGAATATCGTTTCTCACTTATGTCAACTCCTATTTTTCAACATTGCGCGTCTATTATAGCATAAACATAGTAGAAAAGCGGAATGTTTTGTTGTAACCTAAAAGGAAAGAGGATGAGGAGGAAGAAAATGAACAAATTTCAACCGCTTTTTTTTATGATTGCACTACTTGCCACGGCGGCGATGATTAGCATCGGCATTGCGATTGCTTACCGACATGTTCCAGCGATCGTCGCGTCCGTCGTTGCTTTATTTGCCGTCATGGGCGTCGGATTTTCATTGAAAAGGAAGAAAAAAATGCGCTAACGATTCGTTAGCGCTGAATGATCGCAAGCACTTCTTCATGTAACCCCGGCTTCGAGACGAATACGGAGCTTTTCTCAATCATATTGAGGGGCTCACCGTACAAGTTTGTCACGATCCCACCTACTTCTTGCACGATAACCATCCCGCCGGCAATATCCCACGGCGACAAACGAAGCGTGATGTACGCATCGAGTTTGCCTGAAGCGATATATGCCATTTCTAACGCAGCCGAGCCGTATGAACGAGTGCCGCGCGCTTTTTTCACAAGCGGGGCGAGGACGTTCGGGTCGATGCGGCGATTTTCCGTCACCCACGTCGCGTTTAGTGAAATGATCGCACGGTCAAGCGACGTTTTTTCAAGTGGGGGAAGCGGCGTGCCGTTTACAAACGCCCCTTTTCCTTTTTGGGCATAATATAGCTCATCAAAAGCGACGTCGTAAATGTAGCCAAGCATGCCGACGCCATCTTGAAACACCCCGACAGAAATCGCAAAATGACGCTGTTGATGAACGAAATTCATCGTTCCGTCAATCGGGTCGATGATCCAAACGATGCCGTCTAGCGCTTCAAGCGTATCACCGAATCCTTCTTCTCCTAAAATGCGATGCGTCGGATACGTTTGGCGAATGCGTTCAATAAAAAATTGCTCAATTTCCCGATCGACGTTTGTCACTAAGTCGGACGGGCTTGATTTCGTTTCGATTTTTAGTTTCGTTTGAAACGCATCGCGTATGCGCTCCCCTGCTTCGCGAATCCAATGCTGCATATGTTGATCAATTTCGTTCCACATATAAGACCTCCTGCATATACTTATGTAGAAAAGGCGGCGCTTGCCGCCTTTCAGTTCGACAGACGAATGAGTTCTTGGCGCAGTCTTTCTAATTTTCGTTTACATTCGTTTTTTTTCGCTTCGTTATTTTCTAACATCGCTTCATAAAGGGTGGCTAGTTCGTAATCGACTTCAAGCTTTAATACTTTTATTCGTCGTTCTCCGTCCATTTTCTTAAATGCATCAGCTGTTTTTTTCATATTGTGCACCCCTTCCGTTCTTTTTTTCTGAAAATTCTTTTTTATATACTATGTAACGGAAAGGGGATATGCAACTTTACATTTTTACAATATCTCCGGCGGACAACTCTTTTCCTTTTTTCATCGTTTGATACGGTGAATAGCCGCTTACTTTTTCAAATTCATCGCATAGTTTTCGCTCTTCCGCTTTGCTTGGGACAATTTCTTTAAAACGACGATATAAGTTCATTAGCTGCTCTCGCTCAATGCCCCGTTCGTATGCTTGTTCAACGCCTTCGTAAAACTTAATGACGTCAATGATTTCTTCTGTTGACCAACTGTAATCAATCGGGTATGCATATTTCATGATGTTCACCTTTCTTTTTCGCTGTCTGTTTTAGTTTGCCCAACGTGCGCGAATTTGTTCCGCCTCTTGAATCATGCGCACAAAAAGTTCACTCACTGTCGGCACGTCACGAATGAGTCCGATCACTTGTCCCGCCCATGCAAATCCTTCTTCCGTACGGCCGTCGTAAATGAATCGTTTGTTCGCCTTTCCGCTAATGTACTCTTTTAACTGTTCGTATCCTTTTCCTTCTTGTTCAAACTGTAAAATTTTTTCCGTCCATTCGTTTAACAAGGCGCGCGCAGGCGCACCGAGCGTACGTTTAATGACGATGGTGTCGCTTTCTGTGCGTTCCACAAGCATTTGTTTATACACGGGATGGGCATGAATGCATTCTTTTGTCGCAATAAAGCGCGTGCCCATTTCAATACCTTCTGCTCCAAGCGCAAGCGCAGCCATCAAGCCGCGCCCATCTCCGATCCCCCCTGAAGCGATGACAGGAATCGATACGGAATCGACGACGCGCGGCACTAATACGAACGTCCCGATATCGTGCTTGCCGAGATGCCCTCCCCCTTCTTGACCGACAACCATGACCGCATCCGCCCCAAGCTCTTCCGCTTTCACCGCTTGACGTACTGCCGCCACGAGCACAAGCTTTTTCACGGATACTCCTTTTAACTGTTCAAAAATGGGCGCAGGATTTCCGCCCGTCATCGAAATGACCGGCACGTTTTCTTCAATTGCCACATCGAGCATGTGCGCAAACGGGCGTCCATGTTGTCCGATCGCAAAATTGACTCCAAACGGCTTGTCCGTTTTTTCGCGCACTTTTTTAATTTCTTCTCGCAACTCATCTGGCGTCTCAAGCGACATTGCCGTAATTTGCCCTAGCCCCCCGGCATTCGATACCGCCGCCGCTAAATCCGCATACGCCAAATACGCCAATCCACCTTGAATAATCGGATAACGGATGCCTAACAGCTCGGTTACTCTCGTGTTCCAGTTCACACATCATTCCCCCTTTACTTTTTATCATTCTTCGCTCATAAAGAAAAGTCCTTCACAAACAATAAATGAAGAAATATGCAATCGTTTTGATTTTTAAGCAAAAAAATCATCTTTCCAAACGTATAAAGAAGTGCTATAATTCACTTTGTTTTATGTAAATCCAAGTTAAAGAGGTGTACAGCGAAATTGTCACAGTATGAAACACCGTTATTTACCGGACTGTTAGAGCATATAAAGAAAAATCCGATTCAATTTCATATTCCTGGTCATAAAAAAGGAGCAGGAATGGACGAGCAGTTTCGCTCCTTTATTGGAGAAAATGCGTTAGCGATGGATTTAATTAATATCGGTCCGCTTGATGATTTACATCAGCCAAAAGGAATGATTAAACGCGCCCAACAGTTAGCAGCGGAAGCGTTCGGGGCGGACTATACGTTTTTCTCCGTGCAAGGAACGAGCGGCGCCATTATGACGATGGTCATGTCTGTCGCAGGCCCTGGCGATAAAATTATCGTTCCACGAAACGTGCATAAATCGGTCATGGCGGCGATTGTCTTTTCGGGAGCGACACCGATTTTCGTTCATCCTGAAATTGATAAAGAGCTTGGTATTTCACATGGCATTACACCAGAAGCAGTAGAAGCGGCGTTAAAGCAACATCCAGACGCTAAAGGGGTGCTCGTCATTAACCCGACGTACTTTGGCATTGCGGGCGACTTAAAACGCATCGTTGACATTGCGCACGCATACAACGTCCCTGTCCTTGTCGATGAGGCGCATGGCGTACACATTCACTTTCATGAAGATTTGCCGCTTTCAGCGATGCAGGCAGGGGCGGATATGTCGGCGACGAGCGTGCATAAACTTGGCGGTTCGATGACGCAAAGTTCGATTTTAAACGTGAAAGAAGGGCTTGTGTCGCCAAAACGAGTGCAGGCCATTTTAAGCATGTTAACGACGACATCGACGTCTTACTTGTTGCTTGCTTCGCTTGATGTGGCGCGCAAACGACTTGCGACAGAGGGACATGAGCTAGCGGAACAGGCGATTCGCCTCGCGAATGAAACGCGCAAGCAAATTAACGACATCGACTATTTATATTGCGTCGGAAAAGAAATTATCGGCACAAAAGCGACGTTTGACTATGACCCAACGAAGCTTATCATTTCAGTTAAAGAGCTCGGATTGACGGGCTATGAAGTCGAAAAATGGCTTCGCGAACATTACAACATTGAAGTTGAGTTGTCCGACTTATACAACATTTTATGTATTATTACACCGGGCGATACAGAACGGGAGACGGGCGTATTAGTCGAAGCGCTTCGTCGTTTATCAAACGAATTTCGCCATCAAGCCGAAGTCGGAAAAAAACCGAAAGTGCTTTTACCAGACATTCCTGTCCTTGCGCTTACGCCGCGCGATGCGTTTTATTCGGAAACGGAAGTCGTGCCGTTTGACGAATCGGCAGGGCGCATTATCGCTGAGTTTGTCATGGTATATCCACCTGGCATTCCAATTTTCATTCCGGGTGAAATTATTACGGAAGAAAATTTAAACTACATTCGCAAAAATATAGAAGTCGGCTTGCCTGTTCAAGGTCCAGAAGACGACACGTTACAAACGTTACGCGTCATTAAAGAGCATCATAAGCGATAAAGGCGGAGTGCAATGCTCCGCCTTTTAAAAAAGAGACTGGCGAAAACCAGTCTCTTTCTCTATATTGTCTCCTCATCCCCCAAAGTTTGTTCCGTTCTATATGTTATTCCTCGTCTTCACAATCGCAACCGCTACATTGACCGTACAATACCGTTACTTTTTCGTCCTCAAAATGATCGATTGTCGCATTGCATGTTTGGCATACAATTGTACCCATCCCCGATAACCCCTTTTCCTTTGGAATGTTTGAAAACGTTTTACTGATTTCATAATAATATGTCACATTTATTTTGTCAATAGAAATTAGTATGACATATTTAAATAAAAAAAGAGACGTATTTCACGCCTCTTACTCATATTGTTCAGCATAAGGTGTCGTTGGTAAAATGTCTGAGAAAAATTCCGCTAAATCTTCAGCTTGTTCTTTCGTGTCAATGCGGAACGTTCGTTGTAAATAGTCGTGGTCTTCGATGTCTTTCGGGTCGAGGAGAGCAGAGCGGCCTGTTTGCATACAGATGACAAGTGGTTTACCAAAAAACATATTTGTATACACGATGCCAAAGTCGTATCGGACGTCTTTCGTCGTAAAGCCGACAAACCTCACTTTTACTTTTTCATGCTCATCATACAATTTTTCAAATACGTGCATATCGTTCCCTCCTTCTTGTGTATTAAGCTTTATTATATCGTACTATTCATATTTTCGCAATTATTTGTTTTTTCATATAGATCCATGATAAAATGAAAGTGATTTCAAAATGCTTGAGGTGAAAAAAATGGCTCATACAGCTACCATTGAACTTGTCCCTGCATCAACATGGGAGACGGTAACGTTAGAACAATGCAAACAACTGCTCGAACAATATCGAAACATCGCGCAAAAAACAGGCGAACAGCTCGCATGGGACTATGCCCAATCCGCTTTTCCATATGATATCGTCACAAAAGAAGACCGCATTTTGTTAGTCGGAAAAGATGATCGCTATCATATGATTGAATGTCGCGTGCACGACCGTGCTGTGCAGTTCGTCTTGCCAAAACAAGCGACGCACGGCGATAAAGGGAAAGCGAACGAACTATGCAAATTTTTCGCTAAACAAATGGCAGGAAAACTGCATTTATTTAATGGGCGCATCATGTATTATTATAAAAGATAAGACCAAAAAAGCTCGCGGCAAACGAAATAGACGGCAATCGTCAATAAGGTTGTCCAACATGCGCGCTTTTTCGTTAAATGCAACCGAAGCGCAAGCAAAAAAGCAATATATATGAATATGCCAAATAATAACGCCTTGAAAATAAAATGATCGTGTGCCGATCTCCATTCGATAAATGAAAACAAACTCCATATGATCATTTGAAGTAAAAAGACGATATACATATGTTCACACACCCCTCATGAACATCATATGATCGTCTTGAAAAAATCATGAAAAAGAGGACGGCGAAGCCATCCTCTTTATTTGTTAATAATATGAATTGGGCTGCCAAGCGCCACTTCTGCCGCTTCCATTGTAATTTCTCCAAGGGTTGGATGCGCGTGAATCGTCATCGCAATATCTTCTGCTGTCATGCCTGCTTCAATTGCTAAACCGAGCTCGGCGATCATATCTGATGCGTTCGGACCGACAATTTGCGCCCCAATAATGACGCCATCATCTTTCGTTAAGACAAGCTTTAAGAAGCCATCTGTTTCGTTTAACGCAAGGGCACGGCCGTTTGCACCGAACGGGAATTTCGCTGTAATGACGTCAATTCCTTCTTCGATCGCTTGTTTTTCAAAGTAACCGACAGATGCGCATTCAGGGTCAGAGAAGACGACAGCTGGAATGGCTAAGTAGTCAATTTCAGATGGATGACCAGCGATCGCTTCAGCTGCAATTTTTCCTTCGTATGATGCTTTATGCGCAAGCGGTGGGCCTGCAACGACGTCACCGATCGCATAAATGTTCGGTACGCTTGTGCGGCATTGTTTGTCAATTTCAATTAAGCCGCGCTCTGTCATTTTCACGCCGATTTGTTCAAGTCCCATCTCTTCTGTATTCGGACGGCGACCGACTGTGACAAGCACGTATTCTGCGTCAATCGTTTTCGTTTCGCCGTTTACTTCAAATGTTACGGTTACGCCGTCTTCACGCTCTTCGACACCTTTCGCAAGCGCGTTTGTAAAGACGTCTACTCCTTTTTTCTTTAAGCGGCGACGAACGACTGCGCTCATTTGCTTTTCAAAGCCAGATAAAATTTCATCCGCACCTTCTAAAATCGTAATTTTCGTTCCAAAGTTTGCGTATGCTGTTCCTAATTCTGTACCGATGTAACCGCCGCCGATGACGACCATCGATTTTGGAATGTCCGGTAAGTTTAATGCACCTGTTGAATCAAGCACGCGCTTCGAAAATTTAAACGTCGGCAACTCGATTGGGCGAGAACCTGTTGCGATAATGGCATTTTTAAATTTGTACGTTTGCGCGCTATTTTCTGTCATGACGCGAACGGTATTTTCGTCCACGAAATACGCTTCTCCGCGCACGATTTCAACTTTATTACCTTTTAATAACCCTTCGACACCGCCTGTTAATTTTTTCACGACACCAGCTTTCCACTCTTGCACTTTCGCAAAGTCAACTTTTACGTTTTCTGCGAAAATACCCATATCTTGTGAATGTGTCGCAATTTCATAACGGTGACCTGCAGAGATGAGCGCTTTGGATGGAATACATCCAACGTTTAAGCACACTCCACCAAGGTTTCCTTTTTCAACGATCGTTACTTTTTGACCGAGTTGCGCTGCACGAATGGCTGCAACGTAACCGCCAGGACCTGCACCGACGACGAGAGTTTCTGTTTCAATTGCGAAATCGCCTACTACCATCGCATTACGCCTCCATTAATAATAATTCAGGATCGTTTAATAAACGTTTAATGTGATTTAACGCGTTTTGCGCTGTTGCACCGTCGATCATACGGTGGTCGAAGCTTAACGACAACGCTAATACTGGAGCGATGACAATTTCACCATCGCGCACGATCGGTTTTTCTGAAATGCGGCCGATGCCTAAAATCGCTACTTCTGGATGGTTAATGACCGGTGTAAACCATTGACCGCCTGCGGAACCGATGTTTGTAATTGTGCATGTGGCACCTTTCATTTCGTTTGGCGCTAATTTGCCTTCACGCGCTTTTGTTGCGAGTTCGTTAATTTCTTTTGCGATCGCAAAAATTGATTTGCGGTCCGCATGTTTAACAACAGGAACGAGCAAGCCTTTATCTGTGTCCGCTGCAATTCCGATGTTGTAGTAATGTTTATGAACGATTTCTTCTGTCGCATCGTCAATTGATGTGTTAAGCGCTGGATATTCGCGAAGCGCAGACGTTAACGCTTTAACGACATATGGTAAGAACGTTAACTTAATGCCTTTTTGCGCTGCGACATCTTTAAATTTCTTACGATGCGCAACAAGTTTTGTCACATCGACTTCGTCCATTAATGTGACGTGCGGCGCTGTATGTTTCGAGTTGACCATCGCTTTTGCAATCGCGCGACGAATGCCGCTCATTTTTTCGCGTGTTTCTGGGAACTCGCCTTCTAATACGACCGGTTGAGCTGTTGGCGCTGCTTTTTGTTGTTGTGCTGGCGCAACTTTTTCTTCTACCGCTTGCGCTTTCGCTTCTGTTTGTGGCGCTGTGCCGCCTGCTAAGTACGCATCAATATCTTGTTTTAACACGCGACCGTTTTTGCCTGTTCCTTGAACGAGGCGAATGTCGACACCTTTTTCACGCGCATATTTGCGCACAGATGGCATCGCGATGACGCGCTTTTTCGGTTGTGCTGGCGCGGCTTGCTCTTGTTTCACTTCTTCTTTCTTTTCTTCTACTTTTGGCTCATCGCCATGATCGCCTTTGAACTTTAAGTTTTCGTATCCCGGCGCATCAAATTTAATTAACGTTTGACCAACGGTTGCGACTGTTCCTTCACTCACTAAAACTTCTAACACTTTTCCTTTTACTGGAGATGGAATTTCGACAACTGCTTTATCGTTTTGTACTTCGCAAAGTACGTCGTCTTCGTTTACTTCATCGCCCGGTTTTACAAACCATTTGACAATTTCACCTTCGTGAATTCCTTCACCGATGTCCGGTAATTTAAATTCAAATGCCATGTATCTCAACCTCCTATTTCTTAAATGTGGAGGGGACATTCCCCTCCATTAAAACGTCATGACTTTTTTCACTGTTTCGATCACATCTTTAAAGTTCGGTAACCATACTGGCTCTGCTTGTGAGAATGGATATACTGTATCAGGTGCCGCTACGCGCAATACTGGCGCTTCAAGGCTAAGAATCGCACGTTCGTTAATTTCTGCAACAACGTTTGCCGCAATACCTGCTTGTTTTTGTGCTTCTTGTACAACGACCGCGCGGCCTGTTTTTTCAACCGATGCGATAATTGTTTCAATATCTAACGGTTGAACCGTGCGCAAGTCTACGACTTCAACAGAGATGCCTTCTTTTTCAAGCTCCGCTGCTGCTTTTAACGATTCATGTACCATCGCACCGTATGTGATGACCGATACGTCTGTTCCTTCACGTTTAATGTCCGCCTTGCCGATCGGAATTGTATATTCGCCTTCTGGAACTTCTTGGCGGAATGAGCGATACAATTTCATATGCTCTAAGAAAATGACAGGGTCGTTGTCGCGAATCGCTGAAATTAATAATCCTTTCGCATCATATGGCGTTGATGGGATGACGACTTTTAATCCCGGCTGTTGAGCGACAAGCCCTTCTAAGCTATCTGCGTGCAATTCTGGCGTATGTACGCCACCACCGAATGGCGAACGAACAGTAATTGGCGCATGGAAACGCCCGCCAGTACGATAGCGCATGCGCGCCATTTGACCAGAAATTGAGTCCATCACTTCGTATACGAATCCGAAAAACTGAATTTCAGGCACAGGACGGAATCCTTGTAATGCTAAACCGATCGCTAAACCGCCAATTCCTGATTCTGCAAGCGGTGTGTCGAATACGCGATCTTCGCCAAACTCTGCTTGCAATCCTTCTGTCGCGCGGAATACCCCGCCGTTTACACCGACGTCTTCACCGAACACGAGAACGTTCGGGTCTTTGCGCATTTCTACGCGCAACGCATCCGTGATTGCTTGAATCATTGTCATTTGCGCCATTGGTTACTTCGACTCCTTTTCTTTATAAATTTCGTATTGCTCTTTTAAGAACGCTGGCATTTCTTCGTACATGATCGACATTAAGTCTGTCACTTTTTGTTTTGGTGTTTCGTCCGCTTTCTTAATCGCTTCTTTAATGTCTTCTTTCGCTTGTTCAATGACGCGATTTTCTTCTTCTTCGCTCCATAATCCTTTATTTTCTAAAAACTTGCGGAAGCGAACGAGCGGATCTTTTTTCTCCCATTCGTTTTCAAGCTCTTTTGAACGATAGCGCGTTGGGTCGTCTCCCGCCATCGTATGTGGACCGTAACGGAAGCAAAGCGTTTCAATTAACGTTGGACCTTCGCCGTTAATCGCGCGCTCGCGAGCGTCACGCACCGCCACATATACCGCAAGCGGATCCATTCCGTCTACTTGAATACCTGGAATACCTGCAGCGACCGCTTTTTGAGCGATTGTTTTTGCGGCAGATTGTTTTTCGACTGGCGTTGAAATCGCAAAACGGTTGTTTTGAACGATAAAGATCGCTGGCGCGTTAAATGCCCCGGCAAAGTTCAATCCTTCGTAGAAGTCCCCTTGCGATGCACCGCCGTCACCTGTATATGTAACTGCGACCGCTTTTTTGCCACGTTTTTTCATACCGAGCGCAACGCCGGCTGTTTGGATAATTTGGGCACCGATAATGATTTGTGGCGGCAACACGTTGACACCTTCAGGAATTTGGTTGCCGTGGAAATGACCGCGTGAAAATAAAAATGCTTGGTAAAGCGGTAAACCGTGCCAAATCATTTGTGGAACGTCACGATAGCCCGGTAAAATGAAATCTTCTTTTTCTAACGCAAAATGGCTCGCTAATTGGCTCGCTTCTTGTCCTGCTGTTGGCGCATAGAAGCCGAGACGTCCTTGACGGTTTAATGAAATGCAACGTTGGTCAAGCACGCGCGTGTATACCATGCGGCGCATTAATTCTTTCAATTGTTCATCTGTTAAATTTGGCATCGCCGCTTCGTTTACGACTTCGCCTTTTTCATTTAAAATTTGAAATGTCGGGAACTGCTCAGCGACTTTTTCAAGTTGCTTTTTCACATCAAATAGGGGTTTTTTACCCATTTTGTTCACCTCATCCTTTCTTTTCAAAACGTAAAATGATGCACCTTTTAATTTGCCCAAAAACGGTTTCTTTTTACCACACGTTGTGTATTGAAAGCTGTATTAATGAGAAAAGCAAGTGTGATTAATACAACTGTTTTTTTACATCTTTCAGTTTACACCGTTCGACAACGCTCGTCAATCAGTTTGCTTGCAACGTTCTATATAAAAATGAAAATTAGAAAATTTTAACTGTGTTATGAATCTGTTATACTATTTTCTGTCGATCTGTATTATTTCTGTTTTACAACGTGGATATGTATGTTTCTCACGCAATTGCACTTTTTCATTCCATCCTTCATAATAAAAATGGTTTACAATGCGAGTAGGGAGTGAAACAACGTGATTACGATGAGAGATATTATTAAAGACGGTCATCCGACGTTACGAAAAATAGCTGAAGAAGTGCCGCTTCCCCCATCCGAAGAAGATCGCCGCATTTTAGCGAGCTTGTTGGAATATGTAAAAATGAGCCAAGATCCAGAGCTAGCGAAAACGTATGGACTTCGTCCGGGCATCGGCTTAGCTGCGCCGCAAATTAACGTTTCAAAGCGCATGATTGCGGTGCATGTGACGGACGAAAAAGGAATGTTACATAGCTATGCGTTATTTAATCCGAAAATTGTAAGCCATTCCGTTGAAATGTGTTATTTAACGAGCGGAGAAGGATGTTTATCCGTCGACGAGCCGATCCCCGGCTACGTTCCGCGCTATATGCGCATTACCGTCACCGGGACGACGCTTGAAGGCGAAACGGTGAAGCTACGTTTAAAAGGATTGCCTGCCATCGTGTTTCAACATGAAATTGACCATTTAAACGGCATTATGTTCTATGATCATATAAATAAACAACATCCGTACGACGTGCCAGCTGGCGCCATTCCGATTGAACGTTAAGAAAAGCGCAAAAAAGGTGTCCATCGCGGACACCTTTTATTTCAACAGCCCAAGCTGACGTAAACCGAATAAAATGCCATCTTCATCGACCGGTTTTGTAACGAAATCGGCTACTTTTTTCGCTTCTTCATGTCCGTTCCCCATCGCTACCCCTGTGCCGACAAAGCGCAACATTTCCGTATCGTTTAACCCGTCGCCGAACGCATATACGTTTTCGCGCGCAATGCCGAGCTGCGCGATCATTTTTTTAATTCCTTCTGCTTTAGAGCCGCCATACGGTAAAATATCTGTGGATACCGCATGCCAGCGCACAAAATGAAACGTCGGAAACGCTGTGACGTACTGCTGTTCTTCTTCCGGCTTACAAAACAAAAGCGCTTGATAAATGTCATTTCGTTCGTAATACGTTTCATCGTATGGCGGATGGATAGATTTTAAACTTCCCATGCTTTCGTGAATGTACGGATGATCAGCTACACTCGCACGCATCGTGTCAGCGTCCATGAAAATAAGCGGATGTTCATTGTCGTGCGCCATTTGTTTTAATGCGTGAAGCCGTTCGCGATCAAGCGGTTGATTGTAAATCACTTCTTTTTCAAAAACGACATATTGTCCGTTAAAGCTAACAAACGATTCGATGCCAAGCTTTTCTCGAAGCGATTCAAACATAAACGGCGCCCTTCCCGTCGCGATCGCCACATATACCCCTTGCTTTTTTAATTCTTGTATCGCTTCATATGTCGATGTCGGCAACTGTTTCTCATGATCTAACAACGTCCCATCAATATCAAAAAAAACGATCTTTCTCTCCATGTTTCTCGCTCCTCGTGTAAAAGTTCACAAACCTACCGTAACGGAATTGCGTCACATTGTCAACGAATCGGTTAAACAATGGCATATTTTCCTATGCAAAATTTGTCGATGATCTTCTTATAATAAATCATAGAGAAGACATTTACTTTCCTGCAAAATCGGATACAATAAAAGTGAGGAGTGATGCGTCATGTTGAAAAAGTTGAAACGCAAGCTGCTCAAACAATGGAAAGAACTTTTGCGCAGAAAATCGATTGCGTAGTTGTACGAGCCCTTCTATTGAAGGGCTTCTTTTCAATTTTGTTTCCCATTCCACACTTTTTATATATAATAAGAAAAGCGGAAAGCGTCCGGAGCTAAATATCGCTTTATTTTTAAACGAATGACAAAAAGGAGAGATGAACGTTGATTTTTAAAGTGTTTTACCAAGATACGATCGATGAAGTACCTGTAAGAGAAAAAACGAAGACGCTATACATTGAAGCGGATAGCGAGCGAGATGTGCGCCGAAAATTACAAGACCGTCATATCAATATTGAATACATTCAACCGCTTGAGGGAGCGCATTTAGCGTACGAACAACAAAACGCTCATTTTCACGTATTGGAGATTAAACAATGAACATGTTAAAAAATAAGCAAGTCGGTGTTTTCGCTCTCGGCGGTCTAGGCGAAATTGGGAAAAATACATATGGCGTGCAATATGAAGATGAAATCATCATCATTGATGCCGGCATTAAATTTCCGGAAGACGAATTGCTCGGCATCGATTACGTCATCCCTGATTACAGCTATTTAGTGAAAAATGCGGAAAACATTAAAGGGTTATTTATTACGCACGGACATGAAGACCATATTGGCGGCATTCCGTATTTGCTTCGCCAAGTGAACGTCCCGATTTACGGCGGCAAATTGGCGCTCGGGCTCATTCGCAATAAACTAGAAGAGCACGGATTGTTGCGTCAAACGAAGCTCATTGAAATAAAAGAAGACGACGTCATTTCGTTCGGAAAAACAGCGGTTACATTTTTCCGTACAACGCACAGCATTCCAGATAGCTACGGCATCGTCGTCAAAACGCCGGTCGGACAAATCGTGCATACGGGCGACTTTAAATTCGACTTTACGCCTGTTGGCGAGCCAGCGAACTTAACGAAAATGGCCGAAATCGGAAAAGAAGGCGTCCTTTGTTTATTGTCTGATAGCACAAATAGCGAAATCCCTCATTTTACAATGTCGGAACGGCGCGTCGGTGAAAGCATTCACGACATTTTCCGAAAAGTGCAAGGGCGCATTATTTTTGCGACGTTCGCTTCGAACATTCACCGCTTACAACAAGTGACAGAAGCCGCTGTATTAAACAATCGAAAAATCGCCGTATTCGGACGAAGCATGGAAGCGGCTATTGAAATTGGCCAACAGCTCGGCTACATTAAATGTCCGAAAGATACGTTTGTCGATGCGGCGCAAATTAATCGCCTCCCTGCCCATCGCGTCACGATTCTTTGTACCGGAAGTCAAGGCGAGCCGATGGCAGCGTTGTCGCGCATCGCTAACGGGTCGCATCGTCAAATTCAAATTATGCCGGGCGATACAGTCGTCTTTTCGTCTTCGCCAATTCCGGGCAATACCGTAAGCGTCAATCGCATTATTAATATGCTTGCGCGCGCAGGAGCGGAAGTCATTCACGGACCGCTTAGCGACATTCATACGTCTGGTCACGGCGGACAAGAAGAACAAAAATTAATGATTCGCTTAATGAAACCGAAATATTTTATGCCGATTCATGGTGAATATCGCATGCAAAAAATGCATGTGAAACTTGCGGTCGATTGCGGTGTCCCAGAAGAAAACTGCTTTATTATGGACAATGGGGATGTGCTCGGCATTAGTGAAGAAGGGGCAAGCATCGTCGGCAAAATTCCGTCCGGTTCCGTATATATCGACGGAAGCGGCATTGGCGATATCGGCAACATCGTCTTGCGCGACCGCCGCATTTTGTCAGAAGAAGGATTAGTGATCGTCGTTGTAAGCATCAATATGAAAGAAATGAAAATCGCTTCCGGACCAGACATTATTTCGCGCGGATTCGTTTATATGCGTGAATCCGGCAACTTAATTAGCGATGCCCAACAACTGATCGCCAAACATTTACAACAGCTGCTTGAACAAGGAACAAATCAATGGTCGGACATTAAAACAGAAATTACCGATACGCTCGCACCGTTTTTATACGAAAAAACGAAACGCAAGCCAATGATTTTACCAATTATTATGGAAGTATAATTTCATTTTCTCCTTTACTTTCAAATATTTTATTGGGATGAGTGAAATGTTTGTAGGAGAAAAAAGACAGCTTCTTTATTTGGTATAATAAGGAATTTAACAAGTATGTTCATTGACAGAATAAATTCCGTTGAATATAATGAAAATATAAATGTAGGGTGTTTTAGTTACCTACGATTGTCTTTTCGCCACCATTGGAAATTGCGGTGGCAAAAGATCGGACAAATGATTTGAAAACTTGTCGCTCATCCGCAGGCGACTAATAAGTGGCGGACTCGAAAACTTGTCAAAAAAAGAAGCGGGGTATTCGCTTCTTTTTTTCAAACTGTTGAAAAGAAGGTGTCCGTTTGGACACCTTCTTTTTATTCCCCAACGACTTCGCTTTCGAACCGGTCAATGTCTTGATCGGCACCGATGACGATTAAAATATCACCTGCGTAAATGACTTCTGAGGCAAGCGGTGAAACGATAATGTCGTTGTTTCGTTTGATCGCAACGATGTTAATGCCGTATTTGGCGCGAATGTCTAACTCAAGAAGCGAATGACCATGGAGCCGTTCGTTTGCGACAATTTCGACGATGCTATGGCGATCGGACAGTTCTAAATAGTCAAGCACGTTGTTTGAAATCATATTGTTCGCAATTCTTTCGCCCATATCTCGCTCAGGATGAACGATATGGTCGGCACCAATTTTTTTCAGCACTTTTTCATGATAATCGTTCGTCGCTTTTACCGTAATTTTTTCGACGCCGAGCTCTTTTAAAATAAGCGTTGTTAAAATGCTCGCTTGAATGTTGTCACCGATGGCAACGATGACGTGGTCAAAGTTGCGAATGCCTAAACTTTTCAAAACGTTTTCGTCCGTTGAATCGGCAACGACGGCTTGTGAGGCAATCGATGCATATTCGTTCACTTTCTCTTCGTCTACATCAATCGCAAGCACTTCCATTCCTTGCTCACTTAACGTGCGACATACGCTACCTCCAAAACGCCCGAGACCGATGACAGCAAATTCTTTTTTCTTCACGACATATCCCCTCTTGTTCGATATTCATCAATGACGCGGATGATTCGTTTTTCTAACATATTCATTCCGCCGCTTCCTGCTTGGTAATGGCGAAATATACCGTTGGCATCAAATACGTAATACGTCGGTACGCACCGGTTATCAAACGCCTCTTTTAACCGATGATTGTTGTCAATGAGAAGCGGATGTGTAATCCCATATTGTTCCGCAAGCTGTTTGACGACTTCAACGTTTTCATCACCGTCGCGTCGCGGCATATGGATGGAGATGACGTTTAATTGTCCTTCATAACGATCGCGAAAGACGTTCACTTGTTTGATTCCGTCTTTACAAAGATGGCAGCTCACCGCCCAAAAATGAATAAGCGTCGGTTTGCCGATGAGCTGTTCGCGAGTGACGTTTTCGTTTAGTACGACTGTTGCTCCGTCTAATGATGGCATAAGTTCTCGTAATTTCATCATTCTTCTTCCTTTACTTTATGATTTCCTTTCCAAGCGATATAGCGAGTCAAAAGTTCAATAGCGACATCGATCGCTTGTTCGTTCGGATTTAATTTGGCATGATGCAAACCGAACGGAGATTGCACGCCGAGCCAAAACATAAAGCCGGGAATGCGCGCGAGCATGTAGCCGAAATCTTCGCCCGTCATCGCTTCTTGACAACGAACGAGATGAACATCTGTTTTTTGTTCCACAAATTGCATAAATTCATTCGTTAACGCTTCATCGTTATACACTTGGTAATACATCGAACCGTAATCAATATGCGCTTCGCAGTCGTAAGCAACTTCGATGCCGCGCACGATCGCTTCAATGCGCCCTTTTACTTTTTCCATCGCTTCCGGAGATAACGTGCGAATCGTCCCTTCTAGTCTTGCCCGCTCGGCGATAACGTTTTGTACGGTGCCGCTCGTCAGTTTGCCAATCGTAATGACCGCGCTATCTAGCGGATTGACGTTGCGCGAGACGATCGTTTGCAGCTGCATAATGAGGGCGCTGGCGGCAACGACCATATCTTTCGTTTCATGCGGAAACGCCGCATGTCCTCCTTTGCCGATTAAATCAATAAAAAGCTCGGACGTATTCGCAAACAATAACCCTTCTTTTGTCGCAATCGTTCCGACCGGATATTCAGGGGCAATATGCAAAGCGATCACCATATCGGGCATCCATTGTTTCATTTCATCGCTTTCAAGCATCGGAAGCGCCCCGCCCGGTCCTTCTTCCGCAGGTTGAAAAATAAAAAGCATGTCGTCGTCAATCGGATGATGGACGACGTGAGTAAGCACACCAAGCGCAATCGCCATATGCATATCGTGTCCACATGCATGCATGCGTCCTTCATGCGTCGAGCGAAACGGCACGTCTGTTTGTTCGTCAATCGGCAATCCGTCCATATCCGCCCGATAGCCGATCGTTTTCGTCGGTGCCATGCCGAGAACACGCACAAAAATGCCTGTGCGCCACGTTTTCATTTGCAACCGTTCTTGTGGGAGACGAGCTAAATAATCTAATATGTATCGCTGTGTTTTCCACTCTTGAAAGCCGAGCTCAGGAATTTGATGCAAATCGCGGCGGATGTTTACAAACATTTTTATCCTCCTTTTGAAAAAAGCGTGGATCCATTCCACGCTTTATAGTTGGCGAAGTTCTTGTTTAATTTCTACTTTTGCTTTTGTTTTTTCGTCAATTTGTTTAATGACGCGCGCCGGAACACCTGCAACAACGGTATATGGAGGCACATCTTCTGTCACGATCGCACCTGCGGCAACGACCGCACCTTTTCCGACCGTTACTCCTTCTAAAATGACCGCGTTTGCTCCGATCATCACATCATCTTCTACAATGACCGGTTTAGCTGACGGTGGCTCAATGACACCAGCAAGTACTGCTCCCGCACCAACGTGGCAGTTTTTTCCGACTGTCGCACGTCCGCCAAGCACAGCGTTCATGTCGATCATCGTTCCTTCACCAACAACGGCGCCGATATTAATGACCGCACCCATCATAATGACGGCATTGTCGCCAATTTGCACTTGATCGCGAATAATCGCTCCCGGCTCGATGCGCGCTTTTATATGTTTTAAATCAAGAAGTGGAATCGCAGAATTGCGACGGTCGTTTTCCACGACGTAGTCTTCGATTTTATGTTTGTTCGCTTCAAGCGCTGCTTCAATGTCTGCCCATTCGCCAAATACGACGCCTGTCTGACCTGTAATAAATGTTTTCGCGCTCGGGCCAAAATCAATGTCAGCGACGTCCCCTTTTATGTATACTTTCACAGGTGTTTTCTTTTTGCTGTTTTGAATAAAGGAAATGATTTCATTTGCGTCCATCATCATCGCAACTTCCTCCTTATCGTTTTATTTTTTTACTTTAACAAATGAAATAAACGGTGACAAGCCTATTGTCGCTTTTCGTACATCGAGCGATTGAACCGCTTTAACATTTCACGCCGCGTCACAATGCCTACAAAATAACCGTCATCATTTTCTACGCATAAAAATGGGTGATCAATAAGCAACTTCAACGCCTTTAAAAATGAATCGTTTATATGTAGGCGCGGCATGTTGCGCTGCATCACTTGTTCGACTTTCATCGTGTCAAGCCGCTCGAACTCGATGCGCTCAATACCTAAAATGGCATCCATAATCATCGTCATACTAATGAGCCCTTGCAGTTTATACGTCATATCTAATACCGGGATAGCTGAGTATCCTGTGCGCGTTAAGACGAGTAACGCGTGTTGTAAATGATTCCCCACTTGCACGTGCGCCACTTTATCGGACGGAATCATCAGTTCAGTCAGCGATGGTTGTTGCATCGTCATTCCGCCTTTCACAATATAATCCCCATTTGTCATTGTATCATGTTCGTTTCCATATGGAAAAGCGAGAAGTATAATAAAAAAGCCTTCACCGATGTGAAGACTTAATTCAACAAATCAAAAATTTCAATGGCGATCATATCAATGTTGTCGAATTGATACGATTTCGGCTTTTCGCCTTTTTCGTACACTTCTAATACGAACGTGTTCGTTTTTTCATAATATGTCACGCTACATTTTTTTTCACCATTGATTTCAAAGTTACGTTGTGGCGCTTCGTTCGTTCCTGTTTTTTGTTCTTGTAAGCTAATTAACCGTTGGATAATGCCTAATAATTGCGACATGACATTCATTCCTTTCCGATACGTATTTCAGCGACTATTCACTACTGTACCAAGATTCGCGAAAAAAGTAAACAAAAACGAAAGCCCACAAAAGCGGGCTTTTACGTTTGAATGGCAACGTATGCGATATACCCGAGCAAAAGAGCGACAAACACGATGTATGCAATAAAAATCGGATTGCGGACATACGGATGGGCAGCCACTTTTTCGCTGACGGGCGCATCGTATTCACCTTGCACTTTTTGTCGCTTTCCTACTTGATACGTATAAACAAGTCCCCCGACTAATACCCCGCTAGCAACAAGTAAAAGCATCCAAGAAAATGTATCCATCATCGCCCACCTCTCTAGGAAACGGTGCGCAAACATCGCCTTGGCGTGACACAACGTTTGCGCCTTATGCTTACTTTTCCACCGCGAACGATATTTTATTACAGATGGGCGTTATGTTCAAATAAATATTCATACGTTAAATCGATAAACAAATAATGATGTTCATCAATCGGATACGAGTATGTGCGAATCGTTTCACCTGTTTCAATGTCGCTGTACAAATCAGATAAAATGCCTCGTTTGCGGGAGCGCATGCGAATAATATTTTCTAAAAAATACGGACGCCAGCTCCAATTTTTCATTTCGTATTGCGGCTGTAGCTCCCACGTTTCACCTCGTTTAAATATGTTCGCGGACTGTTGAAATCCGTCTTCATCGCATACGTAAATGCGAAAACTACAATCGCTTAAATGTTTGGCTAGGGCGGAAATGAGTTCGTTAAACGATGAGGCTTTTTTATGTTTGGCGACGAGCTCGGATACGCGCGCTTGAAATTGTTCGGAAATATCGTATAACGTTTGCAGTTTCTTTTTTTCATGTTGAATGAACGTATGAAACTGATTGCGCAACGTTTCTTTTAATAAATGTGGCGGAAGAAATGACGGTGACGGTTCGTGCAAATAATAGCCTTGATAATATCGGCCGCCGTTTCGCCACGCATATTGAAGTTGAAAGGCGTTTTCTATCCCTTCATATAAAAGGGTCGCCCCAATTTTCCGCGCTAAAAGCGAAATGGAATAAAGCACATCATCGTACGATACCGCTGTCGCTGACGTGCGCAACGCACGCAAATCAATTTTTAATAAATCGGGTGCTAACAACCGAATGCGATCTAAGTTGCTGCTTTCTTTCCCAATATTATCAACCGCAATTTGAATGCCGTATGTACGCAAATACGTCAATACGTGCCCGAGCTGTTGAATGTCGCCTTTAAAATGATGCTCGGTTATTTCAAGGACGACTTGGTTTAACTTCAGTCCTTTTTCTTTATATTGAAGAAGAAGTTGCAAAAACGATTCTCCCCGATCGATCATTAACACGTTCGCATCACGATTAATGAAAATGAGCGATGCGGGCTGCTCGTGAACAAACTGTTCGAGCGCTTTTGTCGTTACCGCCAAGTCGACTTCCATGCGAAACTCCTCTGGAACCGTTTCGTCGTGAAAAAATGGGCCGAGGCTCATTACTTCATCTCCTTGTTGAAAGCGCCCAAGCACTTCATATCCGACGATGCATTGCTCGTCGGCGCTAAAAATCGGTTGGTAATACGGAACGACTTGATCGATGTGTGTTAAAATGTCTAGCGCATCCAAAACGACGCTTCCTCCCCCGTTTTTTTCACTCATTATATCATAAGAAAAATAAAAGTGCTTGTCGGGAAACAGAAGAAAAGCGACGCCAGCAAACGTCGCTTTAAAACGGATGTTGATTGAGCCATTGCCCGCCGTCGACCGTAATGCACTCGCCATTAATGTATGCGGCCGCATCAGAAAGTAAAAACGACGCGACTGCTGCAATTTCTTCTGGCGTACCGAAACGACCGAGCGGCACGCTATCTTTCACACGCTTTTCCATCTCCTCTGATAAAATAAGCTTTTCTGCTCCACCTGTTCGCTCAATCGGACCGGGAGCGATAGCGTTGACGCGAAAGCCGTATTTTTTTCCCCATTCGACCGCTAACGTGCGCGTCATCGTTAGCACGCCTGCTTTGGCGCATGCCGAATGAATGACGCCTGCCCCCGCTCCCCAAGCATATGTAGCAACGATGTTAATGATCGATCCTTTTTGTCCTTTTTCAATCCAATAGTTTCCGACTTCCCGACTGCAATAAAACGTTCCATTTAAAACGATGTCGATGACGCTATTCCAACCGTTAATCGATAGCTTTTCTGCTGGACAAATAAAGTTGCCTGCGGCGTTATTAATTAACGCATCAATTTTTCCGAACCGTTCATCTGTTTCTTTTACCATCGCGGCGACTAATTCTGGTTGACGGACGTCCATGACGATCGGAAGCACGCTTCCCCCGATGTCTTTCGCCGCTTCTTCAAGCGCTTCCTTTCTTCTTCCGGTAATGACGACATGCGCTCCTTCATCCGCAAAACGCTTCGCCATATATTTTCCCATGCCGCTTGAACCGCCTGTCACAATCACAACTTTCCCCTTCATCTTCTCATCCCCTTTTATGAATGGTTGTTCATTCATTTTTATTGTACTATATATTTAGAAAATTTTTAATATTGTTTTTGCTGTTTTTATCAACTTTTTTCTTTTATAATGAATGAAGAACATTTTCGCGTGGTAAGGTTTGAAAATATGAAACGACGAGATTTTTTACAAACGTTTTTTTCTTTATTCGTCAAAGGGGCGTTGCTTTCCACGGCGGGATATATGTATGCCAAATATATTGAGCCGAGGCAGTTGACGGTACGGCGTTACGAGATCGTGCATCCGCTTATTCCAAAAAGCTTTGATGGCTGTCGGCTTCTTCAATTTAGCGACGTCCATTTAGGGTATCATTATGCTGTTGACCATTTTCAACGCGTCGTGAAACGAATGAACGACCTCGATCCGCATCTCATTTGTTTTACAGGCGATTTGCTTGATGAACCGAACAAATATGAGCATGTCGCTGCGATTACATCGTTATTGACAACGCTTCATGCTCCGCTTGGAAAGTACTGTATTTATGGAAACCACGATCACGGCGGATACGGAACAAATATATATAAAGAAATGATGGAGAACGCTGGGTTTCGTCTCCTTGTGAACGAATGGGTACGTGTTCGTCAAGGGAACGAACAAATTGTCATTGCGGGGTTGGACGATTTTATGCTCGGTCAGCCGAATTTCGCAAAGACGGTGCAACAGTTGCCAAAGGAAACGTATACGATTGCGCTTATTCATGAGCCTGATCTTGTCACACAAGCGAGCGTCTATCCGTTTCATCTTCAGCTGTCTGGTCATAGCCACGGGGGACAAATTCAACTGCCGTGGATTGGACCGCTCGTCACCCCTCCGCTAGCGAAACAATATGTCGAAGGGTTTTACGACGTCGAGCAACTCACCTTATACGTCAATCGCGGCCTTGGAACGACACGCATGCCGTTTCGCTTTTTAACCCCACCAGAATTAACGTTGTTCACATTAAAAGCCGGGTTATAACATAAACCCGGCTTGAAACATACATATGCTTCCGATGAGTGAGGCAACGATGTAAAAAGATGCTTCTTTATATCGCTTTCCTAATAATAGTTGCAACGCTTCAACGCTAAATGTCGAAAACGTCGTAAACGCTCCGAAAAATCCAACGGTGACTCCAACCGCTTGCACGTCGTGGGCAAGCACGATGCCAAGCCCGAACGAACCGAGCCAATTAATGAACAAAATGGAAAGCGGCACACGTGATTTTCTCGTCCAGTGCAACAGCCATATGCCAAGCTGATAGCGGCACCACGCTCCAAACGCTCCGCCAAGAGCGACCGCAATCATGACGCCTCACCTACTTTTTTCATACCCATTCGCTCTCCCACATACACGCCCGCATAACAAAAAAGCAAGCCCCCAACGAAAGATGTGAGCACATATACATTCGCAAGTCCAACATGTTCGTGCCATAGCATGATCGTCTCTTTACTAAACGTCGACATCGTCGTCAATCCGCCGCAAAATCCTGTTCCGATGCCGAGACGCAACCATTCGGCCATTTTTTTCTTTCCGACGTAAGACGTAAGCGCCCCAAGTAAAAACGAACCGATATAATTGACGAGCAACGTTCCCCACGGAAATGCAAGAAACGGGAATGCGATCGCTACCCCGTATCGACATAACGCCCCTAGCGCTCCACCAAGGGCCACCGCTCCGCTTTCTTTCACATCATCATCTCCTTATTCTTCATCGTCTGCGACATCGTATGCCATGTGAAATAAAACCATTTGGCTATCTATTTCTTCTTCTCCTTCTTTTCTCTTCACGTAATCGTATTCTCCCTCTTCGTTTTGCTCGCGCGCTTTTACATTATCAGAAAGCAAAATGTGCAACACGTCAATAAGCCGCTGTTTTAACTCGTTTTTAAAAATTGGAAATAAAATTTCAATGCGGCGGTCCATATTGCGCGTCATCCAATCGGCAGACGATAAAAAGACGCGCGCTTGCCCATGGTGATGAAAATAATATACGCGGCTATGCTCTAAAAAGCGACCGACGATGCTGCGGACGCGAATGTTTTCGCTTACCCCTTTCATTTGCGGGCGCAAACAACAAATGCCGCGCACAATTAAATCAATTTGCACCCCTGCTTGAGACGCTTCGTATAGCTTCATGATGAGCTGTTTATCCGTTAATGAGTTCATTTTCGCGATGATGCGCCCATCGCCATATTGTTTATGATAGCGAATTTCTTCGTCGATGAGCTGTAAAAATTGTTGCCGTAAATCAAACGGGGCGACGACTAAATGGCGAAATTCCGGTTTTTCCATATAGCCGCTTAAATAATTAAAAAAGTTTGTCGCATCTTCGCCAAATTGTTCGTTCGACGTAATCAAACCAAAATCGGTGTACACTTTGGCGGTCGCGTCGTTATAATTGCCTGTTCCTAAATGAACGAACCGCTCAATTTTTCCATGTTTTTGCCGAACGATTAACGTAATTTTACTATGTGTTTTTAAATGTGTCATGCCATAAATGACGTGGCATCCTGCTTTTTCAAGCTCTTTCGCCCATTGCACGTTATTTTCTTCATCAAACCGCGCTTTCAATTCAACGAGAACGGTCACTTGTTTGCCGTTTTCCGCCGCTCGTTTTAACGCTTCAATGATCGGAGAGTCTCCGCTGACGCGATACAGCGTTTGTTTGATCGCTAACACGTCCGGATCGTCTGCCGCATCGGAAATAAAATCAATGACTGGCTCAAACGACTCGTATGGGTGATGAAACAATAAATCGCGCTCTTTCGCTTTTTCAAATATATCTTCATCGTCATCTAAATCTTTTGGGGGCTGCGGAATGAGCGTTTGAAAAACGAGATGTTCTTTATATTTCGCCACTTCATGATAAAACGAAAAGAAAAACGTTAAATCGATCGGTCCGTCAATTTGATACACATCTTTTTCATGAATTTCTAACTCATCTAATAAATAATCGAGCACCCATTCGTCAAACCCTTTTTTACTCATTTCAAGCCGAACAGCTGCGCCCCATTTTCTCTTTTTTAACTCTTTTTCAATTTCTTTTAATAAATCGCGCGCCCCTTCTTCGTGAATCGTTAAATCGGCGTTGCGCGTAATGCGAAATTGCGTCACAGACGAAACGGTGTATCCTTTAAATAACGTATGAATAAACGTCGTAATGACATCTTCTAACAGCGCATAAGCGTGCATATCGTTGTTTGCTGGCAATGGAATGAAGCGATTTAATACCGCCGGCACTTGCACGATCGCTAATTTTTTCCGTTCATCTTCATCTTCCTCATCGTCAAGGACGATCGCTAAATTTAAACTTTTGTTCAACAACATCGGAAACGGACGATACGCATCGACAGCCATCGGCGTTAACACCGGAAAAATATTTTTCATAAAATACGACTGTAAATATGTCGTCTGTTCGTCGCTCCACTCGTTTGGAGCAAGCAAATATACTCCTTCTCTATTTAACATCGGCAACAGCGTTTCGTTGTACATGTCGTACTGCCATTTTACAAGCGTATGCGTTTTTTTCGCAATTTGTTTCAACTGTTCTTTCGGCGTCAATCCCGCCTTATTTTCCGGCTTATTAAATCCAGCTTTCACTTGATCTTTTAACCCCGCGACGCGCACCATAAAAAACTCATCTAAGTTCGAGCTAAAAATCGCTAAAAATTTCAGCCGTTCTAATAACGGATTGCGTTCGTCCATCGCTTCTTGCAAGACGCGCTCGTTAAAGGCTAGCCAACTTAATTCGCGGTTATTGTAATAACGCGGATGGCTTAAATCCATATTCATCCCTCCAAATGAAACTGTAATTGAATCGGGCGTTTTAACATTTTTTCCACATGTTTTTTATGTTTTTCCGCTTGATATTCTTCCGCTTTAAACGATTGACTGCAAAAAAGATGCATGACGACTATGTCCCCTTGAAGCTCAAGCTGCACCCGCTCAACGATATTTCGCTTCGTATCGTTTAAGCTGTAAGCAAATTTTAATAGCGCACCGAGAAAACGAAACTTTTTTTGTTCTGCGCGGGTAAACCACGAATGAAACGGCTGAATGTATTGTTTAAACAACGTCTTATTTTTAAACGAAGCGACAAGCGCAAGCTGCACACGATCGCGATGGCTTAATCCGTCAATCGTTCGATTCGCTAAAAGATAAAACGTATGTTGGCTGCTTGCTTCTTCATCGACATATTGCCCTAAATAAAACACGTGAGCGGCGCGCTTTAATAAGACGAGATCTTCTCCCGTTAGCGGAAAAAGCGAAAGCGTGCGCATTTGTTCAAACAGTTGAATGACAAGTTTTAATACGTGTTGTACATGGTTTGTATTTACTTCGTAATCTTGGGCTAGTTCAAAAAAACTTTCATCTAATACGCTGGGAAAGACGATCGGCCCAAACTGTTCGTAAAAAATGCCGTCTCGCAATCCTTTTCGGCTTAAAATAAACATCGTCGCATCAACGGTTTCGTATAACGTTTGAAACACTTCGACCGCTGGAATAATTAAGTCCGCTCGATCTTTCGATAATGATTCGACTTTTTGCAGCTGTTCAAACGTCAACGAACGTAAATATTTTTTTACTTGTACAATGTCGTCTCGCTTCATTTCGTATTGATGAATGCCCGCAATCGGATAGTTTTGTAACATTTGATGCACTTGCACAACGTTTCGGGCGCTTCCTCCGATCGCAATGATTGGCAGGCGGCGTTGTTTTAGCCACGGAAGCGATTGAAATTGTTTGTCGACGTATGCACGCAACGTTTGTAGTTCTTCATCTGTCGGCACGTTTCCTGCGACAAACTGACGCTTTAACGATAACGCACCAAAAGGGAAGCTATGATAGTCGACGAGTTCGCGGTTATGAAAATACGTCACTTCCGTACTTCCTCCACCAATATCGACCGTAATCCCTTCATGAAACGACGTCGATTGAATGACAGCTAAAAAACCGTAGTATGCTTCTTCATATTCGGATAAAATACGAATACGAAAGTCGGTTTTTTCCGCAATAAAGCGAACGATGTCATCGCGATTGCGCGCTTGACGAATCGTTGCCGTCGCGACACATTTGACATCGTGCAGGCGATGAAAACGCGTCACATCTTGAAATGTCAGCAGTCCATCTAAAAGGACATGCAATCCTTCCTCTGTAAAAAAGCCGTCTTCCGTTAAATAGTTGCGCAGGCGAGCTGCAATTTTTACATTTTCCCGCTCGCGCAACCGACCGCCCTTGCTTCGTTCGTAAATGACGAGGCGCATCGTATTCGAGCCGATATCAATAATGCCGTATTTCAACGTTTACCCTCCTCTATGTAAAAAACGAATTAAAAATTTTCCAAAAACATAGACGATCGTGTATAATAAAAGTGTATAAAAATGAAAAGGAGTGGAATGCCAATGGAAACAGTCGAATGCACCGTGGAAAACTTATCGGTCGCTCTGTTTACGGTCAACCGTCATGCGAAAACAGCGTTAAATCCTTCTTACTTGTATTTGCTGAAGAAAAAAACGATTGAAAAAATGCTCGAAGAAGGAACAGCAAAAAAAGTTGGGCTTCATTTTTCCCGAAATCCGAAGTACAGCCAACAAAAGTCGGACGTGCTTGTGGCGATCGGTCAATATTACTTCCACATACCTCCAACAAAAGAAGACTTCAAGCATTTGCCTCATCTCGGTACGTTGGACGATTCTTATCGCAACCCTGTTGCTAAAATGCCGTTGTCTCAAGCGAAACGTTTACTTCAAGCATATACAGGCATCACACCAGAAGATGTGCAACCGAAGCCGAAACGTTACGACTGGTCACGTCCGCATCGGTTCGGGAAAACATTTCGGTAAGGACAAGCTTCGAGCTTCAACAATCATACTTTATTATATTACACAAAAGGGCGGCCTCTTAATGAGATCGCCCTTTTGTGAAAGATAAGAAAGTATAGAGTTCCGGGGCTCGGTGAGGAGCTGTCTAGCTCCAAGCGCCATCGGCTCGAATCGCTCCGCCCCACACTGCGGCGGCGACAGCCTCCTCGGTGGGGCTCGTGCGATCTTCGCCGATAAGCGGGCGCTTTTCGCTTTTCTTATTGGACTAATTGTTCAAACTGTTCAGCTGAGAGCGGTTTGCTGAAATAATAGCCTTGGGCGCGGTCGCAACGTTCTCGTTTTAAAATCGCAAGTTGCTCTTCCGTTTCCACCCCTTCGGCAACGACTTTCATTTGTAAGCTGTGCGCCACTTCAATGACGGCGCGAACGATCGATAAGTCGTATGAATGTTTCACCATATCTTGCACAAACGAACGGTCAATTTTTATAATGTCGACCGGCAGTTTTTTTAAATAGTTTAGCGACGAATAGCCTGTCCCAAAATCGTCAACGGCAAGTTGAAGCCCTAAACTTTTTAACGATTGAAGTTGAGCGAGCACATAATCGATATGATGCATCGCCATACTTTCTGTAATTTCTAGTTTTAAGCAAAACGGATCTAAATCGTACGTGCGCAACACGTGTTCAATATGTTTCACTAAATCCGCTTGCAAAAATTGTTTAATCGAGACGTTAATACCGATTTGCACGTGCGGGAGCCCTTTTTTCCTCCACACTTTACTTTGTTCACATACTTGTCGCAACACCCAATCGCCAATCGCTTGAATTAAATTCGTTTCCTCCGCGATCGGGATGAACGTCGCCGGCGAAATCCAGCCGCGTTTCGGGTGATGCCAACGCAACAGTGCTTCGACCGCCACAATATCGCCTGTTTGAATATCAACAATCGGTTGATAATGAAGCATAAATTCATTTTGCTTTAACGCTTTTCGAATGCTATGTTGAATGTACAATTTTTCTTCGTTCGTCTTTTTTAATTCGTTCGTATAAAAACAGTACGTATTTCCCCCGTTTTCTTTCGCAATTTCAAGCGCCAAGTCGGCAAACGACATGAGCGTCGTCCAATTGGTTGCATCATGAGGAAAGACGCTTACTCCAATGCTTGGCGTCACCGTCAACTCTTGGTCTTTGAGCTGAAACGGGGCGGAAAATAATTGCATCATTTCGCCAAGTAAACGATGCAATTCATTTCGATCAATCGTATAAAAAGCGAGAAAAAATTGATCGCGATGTTGTCGTGCAACGATGCCGTTTTCATAGCGACGCAATCGCTCCGCTACTTGTTTTAGCAATTCGTTTCCACGTTCATAGCCAATTAAATCGTTAATAAACTTAAATCGGTCTAAATTAAGCGACAATAACGTAAACGGTTCGTTTTGATTTATTCGCTCGCAAAGCATATGTTGAAACGAATCGTACGACAAGACGCCCGTTAACGTATCGGAATCGTCATCGTCTATCAAAAAGCACCCGGTCCAAATGAGATGCGATTGAAACGAATACACGTGTACATATGCATGACGATGATCGACGACCGCTTGTCCGCACCACATATTGTTTGTATGTAATGTAGAAATAGCTTCATGAGCACGGTCAACGAGTTGTTGCACGACGCCATAGCGACGTGACAACTGTCTCATAAACGATTCGCCCATATACACAATTGTGCCATCTTCGTTCGTAACAAAAAAAATCGCACATTGATCAAATTTTTGCCCAACGGCCTCCCATTTCATCAATGGAGGGTGTTGGAATAAAAACTGCTGTTCATTCATGTTGTAATCCTCGCTTTTTGTATTGTCCCTCCTTCTTTTATTAAACCATATGGCACAACGATTGAAAATAATTTTTCATAAAGAAACAAAAATTAGTCAATTGTTCCTGTGCGTAAAATCGATACGTTCACATCAACATCAATCCGTGCATCTTTGTATAATTGTAACCATTGTTTATCCGTCAACTGTAACTTGCGCACCGAATGGTCATATATTTGTCCAAATCCGATCGGATCCGTTTCATATGCTTTTAATTTTGCTAGTAACTGATCGATTTCTTTTTTCATTTGCTTTTCAATGGCTCGTTCAAGCACGTGTATATTCGCTTGCATAATCGGCTTCATTTTTTCAGACATCTCTAAAATTTCCGTTTGTAGCTTGACGGTGACGCGAAAATGAGGCGTTGGCTTTTGGCTAATGAGCTTGATTTTTCGTTTTGTTTTAATTTCATTAATGACGAGATTTACTTTTTTCCCCTTTTTCTTTATTAATAACGGGGCGACATCTTCGCGCGACACGGTAATATTTTTTAGTCCTGTGTTATACTCGGACGCAAGCATTTTAATATAAAAACTTTCATCAAGCCGCACCGTTCCAACGAATTTGTCTCCGCGAAAGAGCGCCACTTTTTCAATAATCGGTTTGTCGTCACGCAATGATAAACAAGGTAACACAGCGTCTTTTCCAACGTCGTAATAACTATGAATGAATTCGTGCAGCGTCGCGGCTAATAGCGATTCACTGCGCAAATTTTTTTCAATTAATCGATATAAATACGTGCCAATATCGGGCGTATCTTCATGTTTTTTACTTTTTATGACTTGTTTTGCGCTCGGCTCCCCAACAGCTAAATAAACGAGCGAGCCGATGTTCGCATCGCGTTGTAGCGTATCGGTTAACCCAAAAATTCCATCTTTCTCTGCTAGTTCTTTTCCATACACAACGACGCGAATTTGTCCTGAACCTAAATCGTGGCTCGTTTGCGCCTCTAAATCTTGACGAAATCCTTTGCTCGTTTTATTTGTCGCTTCAATGACTTCGGACATCGATGAACCCATCTTCTCAAACGACAACATGACGGAGCCCCCTTCGTACATCTTCCCTTTTTTATCAAACCCTGCCGCTGTAATAATGCCTTGTCGTTCTAATACGCGCGGAGATACACAGCCGCTAAGCAACAACATGACGATGATTAACCATTTCATTTTGCGCTCCCCTTTGCCCATGTTTTCATGCGCACAAAAACATATAAGAAAAACGGATAGACGAAGCTTAACCAAAATCCGTACCATCCGACTTGATCAATAAACTCGTTAATTGTCGCTCGCTTTTCAAAAATAATGGCAACGAAGAAAGATAAACATGCGAAAATAAATAATCCGTATTTTTGTTTGATATGAAAAAGCGCTTTTCCCCCGCGCGTCATCGCCCACATAAACAGAAGTAAATTCGGCAAAATGACGAGCAACCAAAGCGGAATGACGATATATTCAAACCGTTCAATGAACGGAAACTTCACAATTGTAAACATCGATAACGACGCCCAAATGGTGACATCAAGTTGTTTTGGGCTAAAAAAGGCAATCGCAATGACGGTCACTATGGTAACGAGAAACGTCGTCAATAACACGCCAAGTTGCGCATAGCGATGGACGCGCTCTTTTTCTTTTACAAACGGATAAATGATATATAACACTTCAAAGCCGAGCATCGTGTAAGACGTTTTTAATACGCCGTTCATCATCTGTTTCGGCGTCGCTTCCAGTATCGGAAGTAAATGAATCCACTCCGCATATTTCAGCGGTTGAAAAACGACAGCGACGATCCAAATGGTCATAAAAAACGTTAAAAAACTAATGCCAGCCACGAGCCGAAACCCGCCGCCATATAGGGCATATACCGTTAAAAGCACTAAAATAAGCGCGCCGCCCCAAAGCGGAAAATCAGGGTACACCCACGTTAACGCCATTTCCACGTATCCGAGCAAAATGGACGTATATGCCATTAAAAAATAAAAGACAACTACAGCATTCATAATCCAACCGAGCACGCGTCCATACACGAACGTATGAAGCGAAAAAATGTTGTCATGTTCCGACAATTTTAACGTTTGGCAAATGACAAAAACGATAAGATGAATCCATAAACCGCTGATGAGGACAGCAATCCACGCATCTTGGCGCGCTTCAACGAAAATGACGCGCTGCACGCCGACGATGCCGAGCCCAATTTGCGCAGTATGGACGAGAAAAAAAACGAGATACGCATTCACGGATAGCCGTTCGTTTGGCGTTTTCATCATTCATCCAAATCCTTTCGTTTCATCGCTTCGCGCCATGAAAAACGGCGGAAGTTTTGCGGGCGGTTCGTTTTCGGACGCTCGTCATAAAACTTGATCGGCAGGCGAATGAGCGCATATTTCATATCGGTGAAACGAAACGGATATATTGGCGATAAATACGGACGACCAAGCGATGTCAGCTTCAATAAATGAATGAGCAATAGGCTGACGCCAATAAATATGCCAACGAGCCCCCAAAGCGCCGCGAGTAAAATGATTGGGAAGCGTAAAATGCGAATCGTCGCCCCCATTTCATAACTTGGCGCTGTAAACGAACCGAGCGCGCTTAATGCGACGATAATGATAAGGACGTTGCTCGTAAATCCAGCATCCACTGCCGCTTGTCCGAGGACGATACCGCCAACGATACCCATCGTTTGGCCGACTTTTGTCGGCAAGCGCGCCCCTGCTTCACGCAATAGCTCGATCATAAATTCTAAAAATAACGCTTCGATGACAGGAGGAAATGGCACGCGCGAACGCGATTCGCCAATCGTTAACAATAAAGCGGACGGAATGACTTCGTAATGATATGTAATGACCGCAACATATAACGGTGATAAAAAAATGGACGCGAAAATGCCAAGCATGCGTACAGCGCGCAAGACGGTGCTCATCGTCCAACGTAAATAAATGTCTTCCGTCGTTTCAAAAAAGCTGAAAAACGTCGTCGGACAAATGATGACCGTCGGGCTGCGATCAACAAAAATGCCGATGCGCCCTTTTAATAAACTATACGCTAATCGGTCAGGAAGTTCCGTCAATAAATATTGCGGAAAAATCGTATACGCATGATCGTCTAATAGTTGCGCTAAAACGGAGCTATCGATCACTTCATCAATACGCAATTCCGCTAACCGTTGCTTCACCGTTTGGACGTTTGTTTGATCGGCGATGTCTTCAATGTATACGACGCGCACATCGAGCGGGTTGCGCACCCCGATCGTCATTTTTTCAGTCACTAATTTTTGATCGGTAATATTTTGCCGCAAAATGCGAATATTTGTATCAATCGACTCGGTAAACGACATTTTCGGACCGAGAACGAGTGACTCCGTTTCTGCTTTTTCAAGCGACCGTTCGACTTTTTCTGCGATGTTGACGACAAGACCACGCTTTTCTTTTTCGATGTAAATGCCCGCCCAGCCGTCGCGTATATATGACGCCATTTCTTGTTCTGTTTCACATATACGAACTGCGCCAAGCGGCAAACAGCGCGATAATTGCTCAATGGATATATGTTCTTGTTCATGAATAAAGGCAAGGACGTTTTGTTGAAGATGAGCGTGATTAATTAAATTGCTTAAAAAAAGGACGGATACCGCTTTTCCTTTACATTCGATGCGGCGGCACATGAAATCTGGCGAATGGGCAAGCTGTTTTGCAACCTCATCAACTCGATTTTTTTTCGAAAACCACATCATCTTGCCCCCTTTTTCTTCCGCTTCGTTTTTTACTAGTTTGCAATGACAAACGTTTTTTATACAAAAAAAGAGGAAACCTTAATTGGCTTCCTCGTTCAACGGGACGAAAATCTCTCCTTGTCGCTCTTTATTTAACAACATTTGTAAAATTGTTTTCGATAGTTGGCTCGGTTGATACGGTTTTACTAAATAACTATTTGCGCCGAGCGCCATTCCTTTTTCCCGTTCTTCTAACGCCGAAGAAATGATAATAGGAATATGAGCGAGCTCTTCATTTTGCTTTAACGCTTTTAATACATCCCAACCAGACGCGTTATGTTCTTCTAACATAATGTCTAACACGACCGCATCCGGTTTTTCTTTTTGGATGAGCTCGATCGCTTCTTTTCCTTCTTTGACGAGTTTGACGCGAAATCCGCTATCTTTTAGTTCGGCTTCTAATAGCGCCGCTAAATTTTCATCATCTTCGACAATAACGACGTGCGCATGCGCTTGTTTTTCATCTGTTTCGCGTTCGTCGTCCCCTGTATTCGCCATAACGACAAGCGGCAACGAGACAGTAAACGTACTTCCTTTTTTCAATTCCGATGTGACGCTCACTTCCCCTTCATGCGCTTTGACAATTTCTTTTACGATCGCTAGTCCAAGCCCTGTTCCACCGATGCGGCGACGGTCGGAATTGTCGACGCGATAAAATTTCGTAAATAAGTTCGGGATCGCTTCTTCTGGAATGCCTAACCCTTCGTCTTGCACATCGACGCATAGTCGATTGCCTCGTTCGTATATGCGTACTGTAATATTGCCGCCTTCTGGTGAATATTTGATGGCGTTGCTAATTAAGTTTGTAAACACTTGGGCGAGCTTATCGCGATCGCCGAGCACCGTCGTTTTGTTTGTTTCTTTTTGTACATGGAACTGATGAATCGTCGTATTTACTTTTTGCGTTTCAATGACGTTTTCAATAATCGAAACGACATCTTCATATTTTTTATCGTACGTTTGTTTGCCAGACTCCATTCGTTGTACATCTAAAAAGTCGTTAATCAACGCCGTTAACCGTTTTGCTTCTTGGTAAATCGTCGTTAAATATTTTTTCTGCCGTTCTGGTTTTAACTCTTTCGTTAACATGAGTTCCGTAAAGCCGAGTACGCTTGATAACGGCGTGCGCAATTCGTGGCTGACGGTGCTGACAAACTCCGATTTCATTTGGTCGACTTCAAACTCTTTCGTAATGTCGCGATGAACAAATACCGTTCCTTGTCGCTCCCCATTGCGATATAACGGCTTGGCGTACACTTGAATGACTTTTCGTTTTTGCGCTAAATGGTACACAAACGGCTCACGTTCTTCATCGCCGTTGAAAATAATGGCGCGTAAATAATCGCATAGCTTTTCGCCAGCGTCTGATTGCTCAACTAAGCCGCGCGCCCATTGTTCGTAGCTCGCTCCTTCAAGTTCAGCAATCGATTGTTTTTGCAGCAGTGTAACCATTTGTTTATTGACAATCATGCTGTGACCACGTTGATCAACGAAATGAATGCCTTCTTGTACCGTATTTAAAATATGTTGTACCGTTTCACGCGCTCGTTCTGACTGTTCATATAGCGCAATTTTTTGTAGTGAAATCGATATTTGTTTCGTTAACCCGACATATTCTTGAATATCTTCATCAGAAAACGGTCCGCCAAAGCGACTAAATACTAAAATGGCTTGCACGTCATTTTCGTTCGACAAGACAGGCAAAAAGACGTCGTGCACGAACATCGTTTCTTCATGATACCCTTTTTCAGAAGATGCGACTTCTCGTTTTAACATAAACGGCTTTTTTTGCTCAAACAGTCGTTGATGCAAGCCGTTATAAATATATGTTAAAAATTGTTCAACCCCGTATTCCGACAATCCGAATGTGGCATGCGTTTTTTCGTCGTTCATTAAAACGATCATGCCGCGATCCGCTTCCATGACACGCGCCATATGGATTACAATGCTATTTAACACTTCTTGCTTATCAAGTGAGTTCGATAATCCGTTAATGAAGTCGTTGCGCCGTTTTAATTGTTGTTCGCGCGCTTGCATCGTCTCCAACGCTTGTTCGAGCTCGGCTTGTTGAAACTCTAATTCATCTTGCTGCGCCATCAACTCTTCGTTGTGCGCCATTAAACTTTCTTCTTTTTCTTGAATGCTCGTTAACATTTTTTTAAAGGCAGCTGCCAGTTTCCCAATTTCATCTTCGCGATTTGTCGTTTCACGCATGTCATAGGCGACTTGTTCGTCCTTAGCAATTTTTTCAGCCACGACCGCTAATTCATTGAGTGGTCTTCCGATTTTTTTCATCATGATGCGCGCGATTGTAATTAAAATCGTCAAAATCGTAAAAATGAATAAAATAAACGCGGTTTGGGCTGTCGTTTGATCATCGCGCAATTGTTGAAATTCACGGTCAAGCTGTTCCGTTAATTTATTTTTGTACGTTTTCATTTGAAATTGGAATTGTTCAATTGACGCCGTTCCGCCGTTTTCGGATAAGCTTAATACTTTTTGTATATTGCCGTTTTCAAACGCTTCAATCGCTTGCGGAACGAGCGTACCGAAATAATAGCTAGCAAACTGGCGCGCCTTTAAAATATATTGCGTATCGTCTTTTGTCGTCGCTGCTAATTCTAACGCATCGAGCGCCGTTTGCACATTTTCTTGTTCGCGAAAAATGCTTAGTTTAAATTCTTTCCGATTAAATGCTAAATAACCGCGCGCATCGGAAAACGCTTGGTTAAACGCCCGTTCAATTTCTTGCGCATATTTCATCTTTGTTTCGATTTGTTCCTTTTTTTGTTCAAATGACGTCGTTAACGACGATTGATACGAAAAAAGGGATGCCGAGCCGATCACAAAGATGAATAAAAAGCTCGTGACGAGCGCGACAAATTGTCTTGCTAAGCTTTGCCGAAAATAGTTACGCATCTTCTCCATGTAAAATCTCCTCGATTCGTTGTACTAATTCAAGCGGGCTATATGGCTTTGCCATAAAATAGTCGGCGCCAGCGTCTAGTACACGTTGTTGATCCGCCTGTTGACTTTTTGCTGATAGCATCATAATCTTTACATGTTTTTTATCGGGCATTTGGCGCACTTGTTGAATGACTTCTAAACCGGTATATATTGGCATCATATAATCAAGTAAAATTAAATCGTAGTCATTTTGTTTAATCATCTCCAACGCTTCTTCCCCATCGCACGCTTCATCGATGTCGTGCCCTTCATCTTCTAGCGTATCGACAACGAGCATACGCAACACTTCTTCATCTTCCGCTAATAAAATTTTCGCCATTATTTTCTCTCTCCTTCAACGTTCTTATATATTTGTTGCACGATCGTGTACGAACGTTTTAACCGTTCGTGATATGTCGGTTGCTCCCAACCGTCCCATGTGTACGTATAAAATTGTTTTGCATCTAAATGTTCAGGATATGAAAACCCTTTTTCATACACGCCGATGCGAATGCCGTCCATCGTTTCGCTGCTTGCTAATCCACCTTGCCACATATCTCCCATCGCTTCGTGCATGCTCGGGTCTTTCACATTTAACAACGCCCATGGGATGCGAATTTCATATCCATCTTTTTGTTTGCTGACGCTCACGTCCGTTAAAGAATTGTACGCTTCATCATTCGGATTTGCGGTACCAAACGTCATAACGCCTGTTTCATAAAAATCGAACGGATACGTTTTTCCTTTAATTTGTAATTTTTTATTGAGCGTCAAACGAATCGGATGGTATACGCCGTTATTTTTTTTGTTCGCATACGGCAAACGGTCAATCATATTTAAGACGTGTCCGTAATGATAATAAAATGAATCGTAATAACTATCAACCCATAATCGCCCTTCTTTTTCACCGCGCAAATGGAGAACGAAATCGACCCCTTCTGTTCGTACGTTCGGCACATCGAGAATGGTCGATTGCCCTTGATCTCGGATCGTGTCAAACAATATATATACGTCTTTGTCTTGCTTAACCGTTGTGTCGTAACGAATATACACGTATCGTTCATCGCTCGTCATATAGAGCGCGCGCCCGTCTTGTTGGAAGGCAGGAGCGATTTGTTGGAATGCCCAATCTTCTTTTCGCCCATCGACTTTGATCATCATCGTTTCATTTTCTGCTGGATCAAAGCTGAGTAAGCCGAATTGTTGTTCGTTCGTTTGCGCATTTGACCAAAACGGACGGCGGTCCGGGTTGTCGTAATCCATCGTGTTCCATGTTCGTTTAAACCATTCATCTTGCCATGTGAAAATAAAGCCGCCTGCCATGCGTTCATGAACGATGTCTTCAAATAGTTTTTTGTTGATTACACCTTGCTCTTGTTCGGAATGAAATCCTTGGTTCATTCCGTATACGTTGCGATGCGTCATGCCGCGCGATGACGGGACGCCAAATTCAGCGACGACAATCGGCATGCGATGCACCCGTTTCATATCGTGTAAGTAGCCCGCATAGTTGTTTTTCTCGCCACGATGGTCGATGTAGTTGATATATTTCGGTTCAAAGTTTAAAAAGTCCGGGTAGTACGGATAAATATGATATGACGCAAATAAACCGCCGTGCATCGCATTTGTCGAATATATGACGTTCGGGTTTACCGATACGAAATCTTCTTTTTCTAACGGTTCGCTCGGATGCGTTAACAAATCGGTCGTCACCCAGTTTGTGAAACTGACCGGACGTTGCCAGCCGTACGTTTTCGTTTCGTACGCAATCGCTTCATCCATCATGCGCGCAAGCCAAATTTCAAACGGCGACGCACCTTTTGTGTACACATACGTCCCGTTGTAATCTGGTAAACGTGCATGTTTCATATTTGTCGCATGAACGACAGTCGGTTCCCACTCGACCCCGAAAATCCAGCCGAGCACATACGGTGAAATGTCATATCGATATATGCCGCTCGCATGCCCTGGGCGAGGTGGGATCGTTGCCCGCCCGTGAACGATATCGATCGTTCGTTTCATTTCCGCAACAAATTCATCCGTATTTTCTTTTGCAAATGCATCGTTTGTGCGCAAAAACGTTTCTTCATTCACCCATACCCCGTGAAATAAATATAAAGGCTGCTCGGCGATTTCGTTATATTCGTAAAACGCCTCATAAAACGCAGGCGGGTGAATCGTATACACACGAACGGCATTCGCATGCATCGCCCCAATTTGTTTAAACCAACGGAAATATTCTTCTTTCGTAATCGCCGTTTCACCCGGGAAATGACCCGGTTTTGCGATTCCCATATTTACCCCTTTTAACAACACATTTTTCCATTTTCCATCTTTATAAATTTGTATATATTGCTCTCCGACGCGTCCAGCAAGCTGAATACCGTCTTCTGTTTTCGCAATCGTTCGTTCGACCGTACGCTTTTCGTCATGATGCACAGATTGAAAAATCGTTTTCATCATCGGAACATACGCTTTCCAATAAAACGATGCGGTGCTATTCGGGTCGTGACGCACTGTCCATTTGCGCCATACGTCGATGCCGACCGTTTGATATATGCCCGGCACATCCGGTTGATCCGCATAATCACCACAAAAGTAATACGCCTCATAGCGCGCATTTCGATGGTGAACGATGGCTGGAAACGTCATCGGCAGCCCGAGCGCTTGCAATTTTTCTTTTCCACGTTCCGATAACGACAGCGTATATGTCGCTAACACTTCTTCGTCATGTATTGGTTTTACGATGTCAAACCAATACGAATACGGAATAGAGCCGTCGATCCCAAGCTTTTTTTCTCCTTTTTTCGTCGGTGTAAAAAGCACCCCTCGTTTTCCTATTTCTTTTTTATCTAAAATGACGAGCCGATCGTGTTCATCAACAAGCACATAGCCCGGACCAGTAAATGCATATCGTTCATTATATTGTTTTTCGTAATTTTCTTTTACCCAAACAGGCACTTCGTCATCTTCAAGCTTCGGGAAATAACGGCCAATCCAGCCCGTCCATTCGACGTTTAATAAAGCATAAAATTTGTTGCGAACAGACGGATCGGTCGGGCTTGCGAACGAATTAAATTCGGCAATAAGCGTTTTGTTTCCTTCAAACATCGCCTCGTGCAACCGATCGACTTCTTGTTCTGTCAGACCACCGTACACTTTTTTTGAGCGCTTCCCTTTCTTTTTTTCTATCGTCAAATCATTTTCATATACACCGTACGTGTCGGCTACATAAATAACATCGTACGATTGTAACGATGTCGGCCATGGCCGCTCTTTTTTTGTCGTTGGGATAAACCCAACGTAATCTTTTTTTAACTCATAGCGCGCTCCGTTTGGCTTCACGTACTTTTGCTGATTTAGTAGCCAAACGAGCCCTTCATGTTCACGATACGTATCATCTGGAACCGTTTTATTGACAATCAACACGTGTAACGTGGTGGCAGGCTTCATTTTCCATAGCCAATACGGTGAAGAAATGATCAGAAAAATAAAGACGACATATAAAACGAGCCAACGTTGTTTGTTCATCATTTCGACACACCTTTTCTTTTCATTTCTCCCCACCCTTTTCTTCTTAACAACGCATCAACAATTCCTTCACAGCGCCATAACACCGTCAACGGACGATACCATAACGTTTCAGTAAATGAATAAAAAAAGAGGCGTACGACGTCTGAAACATTCGAAAATTTCCGCACCGTCCATTCTTCTAACAGTACGGCAGCCATTGAAAAAAGTGAACCGTACAAAACGGAAACGAGGAATAGTAAAATCGCAAATTCAATATATATGTCGCCTAACATGAGCGAAACGATAATGAGGATATAACCAAACAGCTCAACGACAGGACCTAAAAATTCAATGAGTAAAAAATATGGCATCGATACGAGCCCGATTGAGCCGTAACGCGGATTAAACCACATGCGCCGATGAAGCCAAAGGCTTTCAAACAATCCGCGATGCCAGCGCCGCCGCTGTTTGCGTAAATCGGTCATCGACTCTGGCGCTTCCGTCCAACAAACTGGATCAGGCACGTACACAATTTTTTTATTTGTTTTCGTTTCTTTTATGAGACGATGAAGTCGGACGACAAGTTCCATATCTTCTCCGACTGTATGCGCATATCCACCGGCACGAATGACCCATTGTTTTGAAAAGACGCCGAAAGCCCCTGAAACAATTAACAATAAATTATGGCGGCTTAATCCGATACGTCCCATTAAAAACGCGCGCAAATATTCAATGACTTGCATAATGACAAGCGGATGACGGGAAAGTCCAATGCGCACCACTTCCCCTTTTTCAATGTCACAACCGTTAGCGATGCGCACGCTTCCACCTGATGCGATCACGTCTTCATCTGAGTCCACTATCGGCTTCATGACTTTTAAAAAGGCGCGGCGTTCAATGACCGAGTCGCCATCAATAGAACAAACGTATGGATACGTTGAAAAATTAATGCCCGCATTTAACGCATCTGCTTTTCCACCGTTTTCTTTATCGATGACAAATAAATGAGAAAACTTGCGGGAACGATACACGGCACGCACCCGTTTCGTTTTTAGTTGTTCGCGAATGACGCGCTTCATTGGAATAAGATCGAAATCCTCCTTCAACCGCGCAAGCGTATCGTCTGTTGAACCGTCGTTAATGACGACAATTTCATACTCTGGGTATTCGATGCTAAGTAACGAGCGAACGGTTGCAAAAATGCCAGCTTCTTCATTGTAGGCAGGCACTAAAATCGAGACCGGTTTCGTATAACTCACATCGAGCATTTCTTCATACGGCTCCCATTCGTCTAATTCGTACATGCGGCGCAATTGAATAAGCGACACGACGAGTAAAAACGTATAAAACAAAATGACCGCAATCATAAAGAAAAAGACGAACATCGCTGCCAATTTAATCATTTTCTCGCCCTCTTTCTAACCACTCAAGCGCCATATCGCGCGCATAACGGTCATCTGATGTTTGGGCGATTTGTTCGAGAATCGCCAAGCCGTTTGGCATGCGTAACAACGCCTCTGCCGCTTGCGAGCGCACGGAGAACACACGGTCTTTGACAAGCTCTTTCATCGTCTCAACAAGCTCATATGGACGTGTGCGCGCACATAGCCGCAGCGCCATGAGCCGCTCTTGCCAAACGGGTGAATGTAAATGAATGCGAAGTTGCTCGGAATCAAGCGGAAAAGCAATTTCCGCTAACGCTTTTAATGCGCGAATGCGATATTCGCTTTGCTCATGCCGAAGCAATGTACGCAAAAATGAAACGTGCGCAAACTTTTGCATAATGCCTATCATATCAATTAATGCATATTGTATTTTTTCGTTCCAATCAAAAAAATGGTCAACCATTTTCGCAAACATACGATCGTCCATGCGCGATAAAATGAGGCGATAATCAAATTGCGTAAACGATTCATCCGTTTGTTTCATATATTCATATACGTGCGGATGTTGAAAAAGCGCAAACATTTTTAACAGTTGGCGCTTTTCCATCGTCGTAAGCTGTTTTTGTTCGTACATCGCTTCTAACTCATGGACGAGCGAGCGAAGATAAAAATCTTCAATAAAAAAGAGGGCGTTCATTCTTCTTCCGAGTCGACGATGAGCAAGTTGCGCTCGTAAATAATCGACAAAATACATCTCGGCTAGCGCTGTTGCCCTCTCCTTTACATCCCCATTGGCAAGCACGCGCATAAAATGATCGAGTAGCTCCATCATCGCGACATGTTGCGCAGGCGATGACGGAGCGGGGACTTGTTCGTCACCGTAAGCTAAATAGCGAAATAACACCGGTTCATACAACTGTTTATACGTTTCCACTTCTCGCTTCCATTTGCCGTCTTTTCTTTTTCGGACAACTAAATAAAGAAAAATCGCAAGTAAAACAGCGAATAAAGTGATCACGATGACCGTAAACAAAACAAGTTGATTAGACACGACTAATTCATCCTTTTTAACATATGGCGTATTCTTGCTTCCAGCTCAAGCAGCTTGAACGGTTTTGTCATATAGTCATCTGCACCGAGCTCAAGCGCGCGAGCAATATCGTTTTCGCTTTTTCTTGCTGTTAACATAATGACTTTATATCTTGATGAATCTTTTTGGCTTCGCAACTGCTGCAACACTTCAAGCCCATCCATTTTCGGCATGACTCCGTCTAAAATGACGAGGCATGATTCTGTTCCGCGATGCCAATCGGACGCTATAAACTGCTCGCCGTCTTTAAATGCGCGCAAATCGAGCGTCACTTTTTCTTTCGTAAACATTTTTTGCACGACGTCTGTCACAATGGCGCGCACAATCGCATCATCATCGACAATCGCGACTTTCATAGTTCGGCGATACGATGCTTCTTGTTGTTTCGCAAGCACGACGCAGTTTCTTCCTGTATTTTTCGCTTCATATAGGGCAGAATCAGCCAACTCAATCCAATGACCAATCGGTTTCGTTGGATCAAGCACTTCAACGATCCCTGTCGAAAACGTGCATGAAAACGTCGTTTCATCACATTGAAACGTCATCCGTTCAAACTGTTCGCGCAGACGATCAAACACAAGAAACGCCTCTGCCGCTTCTGTCGCCGGCAATAACACGACAAATTCCTCTCCACCGAAACGAATGACAACATCGCGCGCGCGGACGTTCGTTTTTAAAAATTGCGCAAATTGTTTTAAAACAACATCGCCCATTAAATGTCCGTATTGGTCGTTGACTCGTTTAAAATGGTCAATATCGAGCACCGCTAAACAAAACGGCTCGTGCGTGCGATGCCAGTCGCTTTTTAATTGTTCATACGCTTGTTTTAAATATTTTCGGTTGTAGACGTGCGTCAATTCATCTAAAAGAAGCAGTTCATCAATTAATTGTTTTCTTTGAAGCTGTCGGCGAATGCGCACGATAAATTCATCGATCGCAAACGGTTTTGGAATAAAATCGTCCGCGCCCATTTCGTAACTTTTTATGCGCGTCTCTTTTCGATCATCAATGCTCACCATAATCATCGGGACGAATTGTTGTTTTAACTTTTGTTTTAAAAACGTTAATACTTCAAACCCTGTTTTCGTTTCCATATGAATATCGATGACGACACAATCCGGACGGACGTCGTAAAACGAAGCGACCGCTTTGACCGGATCGGCAATGGCGACAACGTACCATCCGCTTTGTTCGAGATGCTCTTTCACATACATTAAAAACGATGGATCGTCATCAATAAGTAAAATGGTCGGTTCGTCTCCCTTTTTCGTTCCTTGTTCCCCTTGTGTCACTTCGCCAATTTGTTGTTCATAACAAAGTTGAAAAAGCGGGGCGAGCCGCTCTTTCACATCTGTCGCTTTCCACGTTTTTTCTTCATCTTCGCCCCATTGTTCCATTAACTGACGCGCATAATTTCCGATATCGGTCATTCCGATCATCGCGGCCGTACCAGCAATGGAATGAAGCAGGCGATATACGTCTTGATGAGCAATTTCATCTACCGTTTCCCATTCTTCTAGCCGTTTGCGAATATTTTTTAAAAAATGTTGGCGATATTTTTCATAACGGTCCATAGCAATCCCCTACTATAAGATGTGTTGATCAATCATTTGCACAAGTTCGGCAATTTCCGGTTTGCTCACTTGTGCCGTCGCTCCAACGCGCTCCCCTTTATGACGAAGATCATCTGTAATTAAAGAAGAGAAAATGATGACGGGCAAATGTTTTAATGTTTCGTCTTCACGAATGCGTTTCGTTAAATGATGGCCGTCCATTTGCGGCATTTCAATGTCAGTAATGACTAATTGTACTTCGCTTTCAACTGGCTTTCCTTTTTGAACGATCGATTGTAAATAGTTTAACGCATCTTCGCCGTTTTCAAAAAACTCGACATATACGTATCCGGCTTCTGCGAGTGTGTCGTGAAGAAGCTTACGTAACAACGGTGAGTCTTCCGCAACGATCAGCTTTTTATTCGACCGCTCACGCTTGCCAAGCTTTTTCACACGCTCGACGTGAATGCCTGATTGCGGGTTAATATCGACGACGATTTTTTCAAAGTCAAGCAATAAAATCATATTTCCGTTTAATTTTACAACGCCGATAATTTGGCTTTCCAACCCTTGATACATTTGCGACGGTTTTTCAATTTGCTTCCATGATATGCGATGAATTTGTGTAACGTTATGGACGTGAAACACAACTTTTTGTTGATTAAACTCCGCAACAATATATTTATCTTGCGCTGGGTTATTTGACGGTCCAAAGCCGAGCGCTTTCGCTAAATCAATAAGCGGAAGTACCTCACCGCGCAATTCAATAATGCCTTCAATGTATGGATGCGCATGCGGTACTTTTGTCGGCACGATCGGATGAATAATTTCTTTTACTTTAATGACGTTAATCGCAAATCGGTTTTCACCAATTAAAAATTCGACAATTTCTAGTTCATTCGTCCCGCTTTCTAATAAAATTCCATTTTTATTTTCCATACAAACAGCCTCCGTTATGACATCATTTACCGTTATTTTATCATACTTCTTATCGCAGACGAAAAATATTTTTAATATAAATAGTCGCTTATTTTTCGGTTTGCCACGTTCGTATCGATCGCACAACGGTCGGCATCGCGACCATATTGCCACATCCAAACGTTCGCGCGACAATTCGGCACGTTCGGTCGATACGTCGGCGCTTTAGCCGCTGGCGTCGTCCCTGGGCGCGGATATGAGCTCCATATAATCGTTTGTTGGGCGATGCGTTCATCGTTTTTCACCGCTTCACAATAAGCTTCACCAAATGCTCCTTTCGTCGGATTGGCGTATATGCCCGGGCGATATCCGCTCGGATAAAACGTATCGACCCATGCTTGAATCCATGCGTCATCTACTTGAAATTCATCTTCAATGTTCGCAAAAATGACTTTATTTTTCGGAATGCCTAATCTGCGCGCGTGAAAAATTGCATTGCGCGCCGCCGTTCTCCCTTTTTCGTATTGTGTCGCCTCGCGAAACGCATTGTAAATCGGCGCAATCTTTATGCCGCGCCCACGAATAAACGCGATTTCTTCTTTCGTCAAGCCGTCTGATACGTTCGGCACCGTCGTCACATATCTTCCCCAAAATTGCGGAAAACCGTATTCTTTTCTTACACACGCAAGCAACGGTTCCGTCACCTTTGCCGCTGAATCGACACCCCACATGCATCATTCCTCCTTTTTATGTTTCTTTCCATATATATGCGAATGATACATGTCTAAACAAAACTTTCATCTTTTAAAATATTACTTTATTCCTAGGTAAAAATCACTATAATAAAAGTAGACGATGATGATGGGGGATTCATGATGAAAAGAGAGAAACAAAAAAAGCAAACGAGAATATTGCTCCAACAAACCGCCCTTCGATTATTTCAAAAACAAGGGTATGAGCAAACGACCGTTTTGCAAATTACAAATGAAGCGGGTGTCGCGAAAGGAACGTTTTTTAATTATTTTCGCACGAAAGAAGAAGTGTTACAAAGCGTGTTTTCCACGCATGTAGAACGCATATGTAAAAGGGTGCAAGAAAGCGAGGAACGAATGTGGCATAGGCAAATCGAGCAGTTGTTTTATGAATTAACAACGATGCACGAAAAACTCGGAAAAGAAGTGACGAAATCCATGGTACATATTTATGCGGGAAAACAACAAGAGACGCTCCCGTTCACTCCTTTTATTCATATGTTGACGAATATATTTGAAGAAGGGAAACAATGCGGAGACATTCGAACGAAACGATCTTCCGAAACGCTTTCGTTAATCGCTCTTCAACTATATTTCGGGGCATTAAAACTATGGATGTTTTCTCACTTATCTGAACCGCTGTCGACTTTTACGATCGATACGATCACGATGTTTATCGACTATATGAAAAAAGAAGGGGATTAATCCCCTTCATATAGCGGTAATGTAATCGTAACGGTCGTTCCTTCATTCAGTCGGCTTTCGTACGCCATCGTTCCTCCCATTTGGCGGATAAGTCGAGAGGCGATCATGGTGCCAAGCCCGGTTCCTTTCGATTTTGTCGTATAGTACGGCAAGCCGATATTTTTCAGCTCATCTTCAGTCATTCCTTTTCCTGTATCGCGAATCGTGATAATGACTTCCTTTTCTTTTTCATTGACCGTTTTATGAACCGTCACCGCCCCACCGTATTCAATCGCTTCAATCCCGTTTTTCATCACGTTTAAGAGCGCTTGTTTTAAATAATGCGCATCGCCATACACGTCGCTTTTTCCTTCCGTATAAAGATGTAGCGACACGTTCGTCATCGTACCGAGCGGACTTAATAAATGGACAGATGTATGTAAAATGTCATCAATGTTCACTTTTTGCAGTTGAAAGGATGCTGGTTTAGCGAGCGTTAAATATTCGCTAATAATTTTATTCGTTCGGTCTAATTCTTCTAAAATGATTGGAGCGAATTTTTTTACGTTTTCATCGGTCGTATCTTTGCTTAAAAATTGGACGAAGCCCCGCACCGTCGTGAGCGGATTGCGAATTTCATGGGCAAATGAAGCCGCCATTTCGCTGACCGTTGCTAGTTTATCAAGGTAAATCATATCGTCAAACTGCTCGTTAAATTGAATGAGTCGCTCGATGACATAAATAAGCGCTAAAAACATGGCGATAAAAAAGGAGAAGTAAACGACATAAAATCGCCAAGGAAGTGGCGGAACGGCGTATATAATCGTTGCGATATATAAAATGAGATAAATGAAAACGATCATAAGCCCATATAACATTTTTCTTTTGACGTTAAAAAAAGACGAGCGAAACAATATGCCGACAACGTATGCAAATACAGAAACGGTCGCTCCTGCATAAGCGAACGGACCGCCAATGATGAACCGTGCGATAACAACGGTGAACGTACATAACAGCCCAGCCGTTTTTCCGATATATAATGTCGTCACTAAAATGACGATCATGCGAAAGTCGAAGTTCGTTTTCGCTAACGGCTGAATTGGATACATCATACATAACAAAGCCGTAAACGATGCAACAACGCCGTACATCATTTTTTGTTTCCAAGTGAGCACCATTTTTCGACGAAACGGAAAAAATAAGTTGGCATTGAAAATGAGTGAAAATAAAATCGTCATATTGACAACGAGCGGTTTAATCACAGCGCTAAACATGTAATGCCTCCTGATCATTGTTCCTTTTGTATTGTAGCACACTCGCCAACGGACATAAATGTGTTCGTATTTTCTGAAAAAACAAAAACATTGACATCTTTATGAACATGATAGACGTGGACAAGCGAAGCGCGTTACAATGTTTGTGAAGAAAAACACGAAAAGAGAAGGTGTCAAAATGAAAGGGTTAGCCATTCTTTTTGAAGAAAATCATACGGTCACGATTTTAGAAGATGTAGAAAAAGAACAAATTGAAGAAGTCGTGGATGAAGAAACGGAAGCAGTTCTTTGGCATGATGAAGAAATCGACTGGGACTACGGTTATTAATATATAAAGCTGGCATTCGTCAGCTTTTATTTTTTTATTTTTATTTTTCTAAATTTTATTTACAATTTACAAAAAACTCTTTATAATGTAGAAAAGGAGAAGAATATTCTTCTCTCTAAGGGGGAATGAAACATGTTTGAAAAGTACAATGATATGGCACTCGTATCTCAACCGTATGATCTCACAGATTACAAACAAGTCGCACAATTGGTGATTGAACAGGCGTTATTTCGGTACGAAAGAGATCGGCTCATGCGCGATATTGACAAGGCGCTTGAGCAACGGGATGAAGCGTTGTTTCTAACCCTCGCGCAACAATACAACGAGCTTCGAGAACGCTATCGTCATTTGGAGGAAGTGCACGCATGATCGACTGTGAAACGACAGAACAGCACATAAGGTGAACGTTTGACGCAAAAACACATTGCGAAACGTTCACCTTTTATTGTTTAATAGAAAGAAAATGAAGAAAGGTGAAAAACGATGATGCTTCCGATCAATGAACGTGTGCAACATATTCAGTTATCTGGCATTCGCCAATTTTTTAATCTCGTTGCACAAGAAAAAGATATCATTTCGTTAACGATTGGACAGCCTGATTTTCCGACGCCGAAACATATTAAAGAAGCAACGAAGCGAGCGCTTGATGAGCAATTTACTTCTTATACGCATAATGCGGGATACTTGCCTTTACGGGAAGCGGCTTGCCGTTTTGTTGAAACGAAATACGGGCTGCGCTATACAACCGATGAAGTAATCGTCACTGTCGGAGCAAGCCAAGCGCTTGATATTGCGTTTCGCACCATTTTAACAGAAGGCTCGGAAGTCATTCTCCCTGCCCCGATTTATCCGGGGTACGAGCCGATTATTCGTTTATGTGGTGCTACGCCTGTATATGTCGATACGCGTCAAACAAATTTTAAACTGTTAGCTGAACAAATCGAGCCGTTTATAACTGAGCGAACGCGCTGTATCGTGCTTCCATATCCGTCCAATCCAACAGGAATGACGTTAACGAGCGAAGAATTGCAACAAATCGCTGAACTTGTGAAAAATAAGCCGATTTGGGTCATTTCGGATGAAATTTATAGTGAACTTGTGTTTACAGGCACGCATGAGTCGATTGCAAAATGGCTTCCTGATCAAACGATCGTCATTAACGGCGTCAGCAAATCGCATGCGATGACCGGATTTCGCATCGGTCTTTTATTTGCGCGGCAATGGGTCATTGAGCATATATTAAAAGTGCATCAATATAACGTTTCATGCGCGACGTCCATTTCGCAAAAAGCAGCGCTAGAAGCGTTAACGGTCGGAATAAACGATGCCGAGGAGATGAAAAAGCAATATGCTGAACGAATGGAATATGTGTACGACCGCCTTTGCGCCATCGGCTTTCACGTGCAAAAGCCGAACGGAGCGTTTTACATTTTTCCATCGATCGCAACGTTTCATCACTCCTCATTTGAGTTCGCCCTCAAGCTTGCGAAAGAAGCGAAAGTAGCGGTCGTGCCGGGAAGTGCGTTTTCTACATACGGCGAAGGATATATTCGCTTGTCATACGCTTGTTCGATCGATGCGTTACAAAAAGGTCTCGATCGCATCGAGTCATACGTAAAAAAAGGTGCTCGCTAAAAGCACCTTTTTAGCATTCTTTATACCATTTATATAACGCCTGCGTCCCGCTCTGTTCTTCTCCCCGTTCAGCAAGCGATTCATACAACTGTTTCGCAAGCTTTAACCCCGGAAGCGACAAGCCGAGCGTTTCCGCTTCTGCAAGCGCAATGCCCATGTCTTTAATAAAATGTTTCACATAAAAACCGGGAGCAAAATCGCCCGCAAGCATTCTTGGAGCTAAGTTGGAAAGCGACCAGCTGGATGCGGCACCTTGTGAAATGCTGCGCAACACTCGTTCCGGATCTAATCCTGCTTTTTCCGCATACACGAGCGCTTCGCATACGCCGATCATATTTGTCGCGATCGCAATTTGATTGCACATTTTCGTATGTTGTCCCGCCCCTGCTTCTCCTTGCCAAACGATATTTTTTCCTAAATGAGAAAGAAGCGGCATGCATGCCGAAAACGCCTCTTTATCGCCGCCAACCATAATGGACAACGTGCCGTCGCGCGCGCCAATATCGCCTCCCGATACAGGGGCATCAAGGGCAAATATCCCTTTTTCTTTCGCCGCTTCGTGAATGCGTACCGCAAGCGATGGCTTAGACGTCGTAAAGTCAATGACATACGTCCCTCGTTTTGCATTTGCCAGAATGCCGTCGTCACCAAAATATACGTGCTCGACATCGTGCGGCTCGCCGACCATCGTCATGACGACGTCTGCCGCTTTAGCGACGTCTTTCACCGCATCTTTCCATACTGCCCCTTCCGCCAATATATCTTCCGCTTTTTCTTTTGTCCGCGTATATACGACGAGCGAATAACCTGCCCGAAGCAAATTTCGCGCCATGCTTTTTCCCATCACACCAAGCCCAATAAAACCGATCGTTTGCATATGTTTCACCTCATTTTAAATCGCTTTCACCATGCCGCCATCCACTAAAAGCGACTGTCCTGTCATATACGTATTTTCATCGGACAATAAAAAGGCGACGACGTTCGCAAATTCTTCTGGCGTCCCGTAACGTCCGAGCGGAATCGTCGCTTTCATGCGCGCTTCTAGTTCTTCTTTGCGAATGCCGAGCTTTTTCGCATTTTGTTCGTCTAAATAGGCGACACGCTCTGTCGCAATGCGCCCTGGAGCAACGGTATTAATTAAAATGCCATACGGGGCAAGCTCTTGCGCGAGCGTTTTCGTCAAACCGACGATGCCGAGGCGAAACGTATTGGAAAGAAGCAGTCCCGGAATCGGCTCTTTAATGGACGATGAGGCGATATTTACAATTTTTCCTTTCGTCTTTTTCAAATGCGGTAACGCTGCGCGAATAAGACGCACGTAGCTTAACACATTTAACTCAAACGCTCGTTGCCAATCATCGTCTGTCAACGTCGCAAACGTCCCTGTCGGTGGCCCTCCAGAGTTATTGACTAACAAATGAATGTCGCCGAACGTTTCTGCCGTTTTTTCTACTAGCTGCTCGATCATTTCTCGATTCGTCACATCCGTCACCGTATATGCCGCCTTCCCTTTTCCGAGCGCATTTAACTGTTCAGCGACTTCGTGCAATTTTCGCTCATCGCGGCTCGCAAGCATGACATGGACGCCTTGCGAAACGAGTTTTGTCGCAATCGCTTTACCGAGCCCTTGGCTCGACGCAGCAACAATCGCGGTTTTCATTGCATTCGCCTCCTCTCACGCTATACTATTCGCTAACGACGACGCGATTCCTTCCTCCACGCTTTGCTTCATATAGCGCTTCGTCGGCTCTCTTCACCATTTGCTCTTTCGTCATTCCTTGTTCATATTCGCACACGCCAAAGCTGCACGTAATATGCCCGACTTTCGGGAAATGAACGGTTTCCACTAAGTGACGTAACGATTCCGCTAAACGATACCCGCCTGTTCGCGATGTTGCAGGGGCTAAAATAATAAACTCTTCCCCACCCCAACGCGCCAAAATGTCACAATCGCGCAAACGGTTTGAAATGGCTTCACACATGCGCACTAACACCGCATCACCAACGTCATGTCCGTACGTATCGTTCACTTTTTTAAAATGATCAATGTCAAACAAAATGATGGAAAACGTATGTTTGTATCGCTTTGCACGCTGAATTTCACGCGTAAAAAACTCATCAAACTTTAGTCGGTTAAACGTTTTTGTGAGCGGGTCTTTCGTCGCTAAAAACTCGTTTCGCTTGCTTTCTTCTTCAAGTGCGGTAATGTCGGTAAAGACGACTAAATACGACTCCGATTCATCTGGAAACGACGTCGCTTTCACTAAAAAGACGTGCTCTTCCCCTTGTTTACACATCAGTTTTACTTTTAAAAACGGAATGGTGCGGTCAATAAGCGGACGAATCCAACGCCTTTCCCCTTTCATATAAAAATAGCCGGGTTCATGAAGAAAATAATCGCATACGTGCGCCCGACCGGCACGAAGTTTTTCCATTTGTTCTTGCCCGAAAAAACGTTGAAACGATAAATTGCAATCTAACAACCGTTCATCGTTTAAAATGCATATTAAGTTTTCTTGAAAGTCGATAATGGTGCGCGTATATTGTTTTTGTTTTTCAAGCTCCAGTTCGAGCTGACGTTGATAAATGGAATGTTGCAACGATTGCAAAAATTTTTCATGGTCAATCGGCTTTAAAATAAAATGATTTACCCCGTATTCGATGGCGCGAATGAAAAAATCGTTGTCATCATAGGCAGTCGTAATAATAATTTGCACATGCTCATCAATCGTGCGAATATGGCGGATGAGTTCTAACCCATTCAAGAAAGGCATTTTAATATCTGTAATGACGATGTCAGGTCGAAACGTCATAAATAACTCAAGCGCTTCTTGACCGTTTTTTGCGACTTTTACGTCGCGAATGCGCCGTTTTAATAAACGCGCTAACATATCGCGCGCGCCCGGCTCATCTTCAACATACAATACTTTAATATCTGTTTGTACCGCAATCATAATCCCCTTCCCCTTTCATATCGCGGCATGCGAATCGTAAACGTCGCTCCTTTTTGCGATGATGAAACGAATAAATCACCGTTCATTTTCGTGACAATCATTTTTGACATATATAATCCGAGCCCTGTTCCGTCTTTTTTCGTCGTCACATACGGTTCGAACATATGTTTTTGTATTGTTTCATCAATGCCGCCTGCATTATCTTTCACTTGAATGTAAATAAACGAGTCGTCCGCATATGTGCGCACGCAAATGATTCGTCGTGCAATATCGCGCGCAACAAACTGCTCGCACGCATTCGTCAACAAATTAATGAGCACTTGGCTCATTTCGTTCGGGAATCCGTACATATGCCCACGCGTGCGATTTTCGACGTGCAAGTGAACGTCGTAATGATCTAAACTCGCTGAAATAATTTTTAACGCTTGGCGAATCGCTTGAATCGGTCGAAAATATGTCGCTTCTTTATGCGGTTTAAAAAAGTTGCGAAAGTCGTTAATCGTTCGGGACATATGTTGAATTTGGATGAAACATTTTTGAATGGACGTGCGCAAATACGATTCGTCTAACTCCCCGTACGCATACGCTTCTTGTATATCTTGCAAAAGCAAGCCGAGCACATTTAACGGTTGGCGCCATTGATGAGCGATGTTTCTTAACATTTCTCCCATCGTCGCATAGCGCGATTGTTCGATGAGCATAAAATCTTTTTCGCGGTTTTTACGCACTTCTTCTTCTACTTTTCGCTGCAACGTCGCATTCATTTGTTCCATTTCTTGTTTCATTCGTTGCAGTTCATTTAACGTTTGTTCCCGTTTAATCGACTCGCCAATCGTGCGGGCGATCGCCAAAAAAATGGCGCGTTCATGAGCGGGAAACGTCCTTTTTCGTTCGCAATCGACGACACTTAAAAATCCCCACCGTTCATCGTGAATAAAAATGGGAGCGATCATAAACGATTGAATGTCCCATTCTTCAAAAATGGTGCGCACATCACCTTCTAATTCATCTGTATGCCCAACGAACACATTTCCGTCATACAAATGCGCAAAACAATGGGCATGTTCTGTCGCAAGCACGATGTTATCACGCATGAGAGGACGTGAAGAGGGTGTTTGTATATGATGAATGCGTTGTAACGTATATGTTTGGGTCGTTGTATGTAAGCGAAAAATGGCCACGCGCGTCACATGAAGCGCAATGCGCAAACTTTCTAACGCCGCCATAAGCGACTGATCCATCTCCCTCTCCTCCAAAAAAAACAAATATAGGCCTTTTCTCCTAAATTTATCGTAATTCTCATGTAAAAAAAAATCAAGGAAAAAAATTGTTACAAACATATAAAAAAAGCTAGGCATCATACCTAGCTTTATACGTGGAAACGGTGAATGAGTTGTTGCAATGAGCGGCTCATATCGTTTAGCCGTTCTGCCGCTTCTGTCACCGTGCTTAACGCTTTTAATTGTTCTTCTGAGGAAGCGGATACTTCTTCAGCCGATGCAGCCGATTGTTCGGAAATGGCCGCTAAGTTTTGCAGCGCCGCAACGATTTGCTCTTTATTTTCGTTGACGTCGTGAATTTGCGTAAAAATATGTTCAATCGCTGACGTTAATTGTTCCATCATCGTTGCGATATGCATAAACGATTCCGCTGTTTCATTCACCGCTACTTGTTGTTGATCGTTCATTTGTTTTGTATGGTCAACCGCTTCGGTCGCCAGTGCGGCTTGTTGTTGAATGGACGTAATCGTTTGGCGAATTTGCTCTGTCGCTTGCGCGGATTGTTCTGCGAGTTTACGCACTTCTTCGGCAACGACTGCAAACCCTTTTCCGTGCTCCCCTGCTCTCGCTGCTTCGATCGAAGCGTTTAACGCTAGCAAGTTCGTTTGTGCGGAAATGTCAGTAATCGTTTGAATAATGGCGCCAATTTGCTGCATTTTCGCCCCTAAATCCGTAATGACCGTTTCTACTGAACGCAATTCGTTTTGCGACTCCGTCGATTTTGCTTGCAACACATTTAATTTTTCAATGCCCATATAGCTTGCTTCTTTCGTTTCATCAGAAAGTTGTTTCACTCGTTCAGCCGATTGCGTCACCGTACCCATTTTTTCAGATAAGTCGTTCATGCGGTCGTTCATCGCATCTAAATTGCTCGCTTGTTCGGATACTCCTTTGGCGATATCTGTTACCGCCGTTGTCACTTGCTCGCTCGTTGCCATCGTTTCTTCGGAGACAGCGCTTAAATGGTCTGCCGCGCTACCAAGTTCTGCAACGGAACGATCGACTTCGCCAATTAATGAACGCATATGCGACACCATGTCGTTAAAGTGGCTTGTTAGCTGAGCAATTTCATCGTTTCCTTTCGGCTCAACATGCACCGTTAAATCGCCTGTCGCCACTTGTTGTACGCGCTCATTGAGTTGAATAATCGGTTTGACGATCGAACGGGATACAGCATAAATAAGAAGCGAGGCGAGAATCGTTGCGATGGCAACAACTGTCCATGACGTTTTTCCAATGGTCGTTAACGTCGCTAATAAATCTTTTTCTTTATATACCGCCCCAACTTTCCAATTTAACTTTGGAATCGTATGGAAATATAATAACCGTTTCTCGCCGTCTTGCTCATATTCGTACGCACCGTTTTCTTTCGCAAACATCGTTTTGACGACCGGATGGTCAGACATATCTTTCCCTTTATACTGTGGATGAACGATCGCAAATTTATTTTGGTCAAACAATACCGGATATCCGTTGTAGCCGACTTTAAACTGCTCAACTGTTTCCGCGAGCGTATTTAACGATATGTCTAAGCCGATAACGCCAATGACTTGTCCGTTTTCAACAATCGCTTTGGCGATCGTGACGATATAATCGTTTGTCACCGCATCGACGTACGACTCCGTCCAAATGACTTTATCCGGTGAAGCGACAGCCGCTTTATACCATGGGCGCGTCGTCGGATCAAAATCTGGCGGCAACTCAACAGATGGCGTTGTGTACATGTTGCCATTCGCCGTACCGATATAGGCGAGCTGCACTTTTTGATGAATGTTTAAAAATGTCGAAAATTGTTGATCAATCTCTTTCCAAAGTAGCGCATCTTCTGTTTTTGTAAACGTTTGAAACGATTTCGTTTCGCTAAATTGCTTTAGCGCATCTTCTTGGCTATCAAAGCTATGCTCGATATCGTCAACAACCTCTGTCACGAGCGACTCCGCACGCACTTTTGCATCGTCTTTCATGACAGACGCCATTTGCACGTAGTTGACCGTTTGCGAGGCAACGAGTGCAATGACTAATAATAAGGCCATTAAACCAGTTAGCTTCCACGTTAATGAACGAAACAAAGTAGTCCCCCCTAGCTATGTCGAACGTTGTCGAAAAATTAATAAAGTTGTAGTTTTATTATAAAAGGTTCACGCCACGCTGTCTATGACTGTTTTGTACTGATTTTTTTCCATAAAAAAAGAACCGAAGCAATCGGTTCTTATACGTGAAACGTTTCTTTTACGAAACGAACGACTTCGTCTGCTGTAGCAAGCGATAAAATATGATTTTTCACTTGTTCAGCTTCTTGTTTCGACAATTTCTTTAATTGTGAGCGAACGCGTAAAATGGATGTGGCACTCATGCTAAATTCATCTAAACCAAACGCTAGTAAAATTGGCACAGCCAGTTGTTCGCCTGCCATTTCTCCACACATGCCAACCCATTTTCCTTCTTTATGCGCCGCTTCAATGACGTTATAAATGAGGCGCAAAATCGCTGGGTTGTACGGTTGGTATAAATATGAGACGCGCTCGTTCATTCGGTCGGACGCCATCGTATATTGAATTAAATCGTTTGTACCGATGCTGAAGAAATCGACTTCTTTTGCAAATTGATCCGCCAATACGGCAGCAGCTGGGATTTCGACCATCATGCCGACTTCGATCTCATCAGATACCGGAACGCCTTCCGCAACGAGCTTTTCTTTTTCTTCTAAAAGAATCGCTTTCGCTTGACGGAATTCGTCTAACGTCGCAATCATCGGAAACATCACTTTTAAGTTGCCGTATACGCTTGCGCGCAACAACGCGCGAAGTTGCGTACGGAACATTTGTTGCATATCTAAGCAAAGACGAATCGCCCGGAAACCTAGAAACGGGTTCATTTCTTTTGGAAGGTCTAAATATGGTAATTCTTTGTCGCCGCCAATATCGAGCGTACGAACGACAACAGGTTTTCCTTCCATTTTTTCTAATACCGTTTTATATGCTTCAAACTGTTCTTCTTCTGTCGGCAACTCGTTGCGTCCCATGTATAAAAATTCTGTACGATATAGCCCGATGCCTTCTGCCCCATTCGCAAGCACACCTTCGACATCGTTTGGCGTGCCGATGTTTGCCGCAAGCTCGACATGGTGACCGTCTTTCGTCGTCGTTTGTTCGTGAACGAGCTTCGCCCATTCTGCTTTTTGCGCAGCAAACGCGGCACGTTTTTGTTCATATTGGGCGATGATTTCTTCTGTCGGATTGACGATGACTTCACCGTCAAGTCCGTCAATAATGACGATGTCGCCGTTTTGAATCGTTGCTGTCGCTTCTTTCGTTCCGACGACAGCTGGAATTTCCATCGAACGAGCCATAATCGCCGAGTGAGATGTGCGACCGCCGATGTCAGTTGTAAAACCTTTCACATATTTTCGGTTTAATTGCGCTGTATCGGACGGTGTTAAGTCTTCAGCGATCACGACGACTTCTTCAGTAACCATGCTTGGGTTTGAAATCGTTACCCCTAATAAATGAGCAAGCACGCGTTTCGTTACATCGCGAATGTCCGCAGCGCGCTCTTTCATATATTCGTTATCCATCGCTTCAAACATCGCAATAAACATCGATGCGACGTCATGAAGAGCAAATTCTGCATTGACGCGTTCTTGTTCAATCTTTTGTTCAACAGCTTGGACGAGTTCTGGGTCGCTTAGTACGAGTAAATGGGCGGAGAAAATAGCCGCTTTATCTTCGCCAAGCTCTTTTAATGCGTGCGCTTGAATGGCTTTTAGCTCTTCTTTCGCTTTGGCGAGCGCTTGTTGGAAACGGCTTACTTGTTCAGCTGGGTTTTCAATCGTTTGTTTTTCAACCGTTAAATCGGGATGTTCTAAACGGTACGCCTTCGCAATGGCAATGCCATTCGATGCAGCAATCCCTTGCAGTTTTTTCATTATTGAGCTAATCCTTCTTTTGCTAACGTTTCTGTTAATGCGTTGATTGCTTCTGCTGCATCGCTACCTTCAGCTGAAATTGTAATTTGCGCACCTTGTGGAATGCCTAGTGACATAACACCCATAATCGATTTTAAGTTCACTTTTTTGCCGTTGTACTCTAATTGAATGTCGCTATCGAATTTGCTCGCTGTTTGAACTAACATTGTTGCTGGACGGGCATGAATACCAGATTCTGCTGTTACTTGAAACGTTTTTTGCATATTGCTCATCTCCTCACTTTATATTTTGAAAACATAGAGGGCGAAAACCCTCTATGTTTTTTTACCGAAAAATGACGCATTTTGCAAGTAAATTATTTTTGAACGACAACAACGTCTTCGCCTTTTGTTACTGTTCCTTGTTTCGCGATTTGTACTGTTTCTCCTGCTTGCAAGTTTGTAAAAATAATTGGCGTGACGACAGAAGGAGCATGTTGTTTCACGTATGCAAGGTCAACTTTTAAAATTGGTTGTCCTTTTTTCACTGCTGCACCTTCTGATACGAGCGCTTCAAATCCTTGACCGTTTAATTTCACTGTATCAATACCGAAGTGGATGAGCACTTCACGACCTGTGTTTGATTGAATGCCGATCGCATGTTTTGTCGGGAACACGTTCACGATCGTTCCGTCTACTGGCGATACGACTGTCCCGTCTGTCGGCTCAACCGCAAAACCGTCGCCCATCATTTTTGTTGAAAACACTTGATCTGGCACTTCAGAAAGTGGAACGACTTTTCCTGTTAAAGGCGATGCGACTTGTTCTGTTTCTCCTGTCGCTTGCACCGCTGGTTTTGCTTTTTCTACTGCTTTTGTCGGCACGCGGCCTTCCATAATATCCTTCATTTGTGTTTTTAAAATGTCTGATTTCGGTCCGAAAATCGCTTGAATGTTGTTGCCGACTTCTAATACGCCTGCTGCGCCGAGCGCTTTTAAACGATCTTTATCGACATGTTGAATGTCGTTGACAGATACACGTAAACGCGTGATGCACGCATCTAAATGGGCGATATTTTCTTTTCCGCCAAGCGCCGCTAAAATTTCGTGCGGAAGTTCGCCTGCGTCTGCTGAAGCTGTCGTTTCTGTCGTTTCTTTTTCACGACCTGGTGTTGCTAAATCCCATTTGCGAATCGCAAAACGGAATCCGAAGTAGTAAATGACCGCAAACACAAGACCGACCGGAATGACGAGCCACCATGCTGTACGGCCCGGCAACACACCGAATAGTAAGTAGTCGATGACCCCGCCAGAGAACGTCATACCGATTTTGACGTTTAAGATGTGCATAAGCATAAATGATAAACCTGCGAAAATCGTATGAATCGCAAACAATGCTGGCGCAACGAACAAGAATGAGAATTCAATTGGCTCTGTAATCCCTGTTAAAAACGATGTTAACGCGGCAGATGCCATAATCCCTGCAACAACTTTTTTATTTTCTGGACGCGCCTCATGATAAATCGCAAGCGCCGCTGCTGGTAAACCGAACATCATGAACGGGAATTTTCCTGTCATAAACGTACCCGCTGTTAGCTCGGCACCGTCTTTAATTTGTTCGAAGAAAATGCGTTGGTCACCGCGTACAAGCTCGCCTGCTTTGTTCACGTATTGACCGAACTCAAACCAGAACGGTGAGTAGAAAATGTGGTGTAAACCGAACGGAATTAATGCACGCTCGATGACACCGAAAATAAATGCAGCTAACGTACGGTTCGCATCAATCATATTGTGCGAAAATGCGTTTAGGCCATGTTGAACAGGCGGCCATAACCACGTCATCGCAATACCGAGAATTAACGCGGATGCAGCGGTTACAATCGGAACGAAACGCTTCCCTGCAAAGAAACCTAAATAAGATGGCAATTCAATATTAAAGTATTTGTTGTACATATACGCGGCTAAAATACCGACGATAATCCCGCCGAATACCCCTGTTTGCAACGTCGGAATACCTAATACGTTCGCAAACGATGGGTCTGTTCCAATTTGATCGGATGTGACACCTAAAATGACGCTCATTGTTACATTCATGACTAAGTAGCCAATGATTGCTGCTAAACCAGCAACCCCTTCACCGCCAGCTAATCCGACAGCAACCCCAACGGCGAATAAAAGCGGCAAGTTCGCAAATACAATGCCACCCGATTGCTCCATGACTTTCGCAACCATTTCGACCCAGCCTGTTTCTAACGCTGGAATTTTTTCAATTAAAGCTGGGTTTTGTAACGCGTTACCAAACGCAAGCAAAATACCTGCTGCCGGTAAAATCGCAACGGGAAGCATAAGCGCTTTACCGACTTTTTGTAACGTACCAAACGCTTTTTTCATATAAAACCCTCCTTCATCGTGTTAAGGTTTGCAACAAACGGCATATTCATGCATGAAAAGTAGATGAAGCGAAACGTTAGACGTCTAACAAATGTAAGCATTTGCAAATAAGAGAAAACAAAAAGGCATGAGCAAAGAATGACAGAAAAAGGGTATTATGTAACGAATATTTCGTTACACCACTTTTCTTGCCTTCTTTACTCATGCCTGATCGAATCAGTAACACGTAAAGATAAGTGCCCATTTATTCACTTTTTCCAGTTAACCGTTGCAAATGCAACGTTAAATATACTGCTTCTGCTTCATCTACCGGAAGCTGCAACGTTTGCTGCATAATTTTTATGAGCTTCCACGACAAATTATAGCATAGTGGGTACGTCTCTTTCAATATGTTTGATAATTTTTTTGGCTCTTCAATTTTTTCTCCTTTTTTCACTCGCTCAATCGCATAGCGTAAATGACGAACAAACCGTAAATAATGAATGCTTTCGCGGTCAATGCGAATGTCGAGCTGTTCTTCAACGATGGAAACGAGGCGAGAAATGAGTTGCGAATGTTGATTCACTTCCGATAATTGATGATTCGTTAACGCACTATGAATGTGTAAAGCGATAAAACCGATTTCTCCTTCAGGGAGTTGAATATGTAATCGGTCATTTAACATGTTTACCACTTCGGTAGCGACGTCATATTCAAGCGGATATAAACTTTTCGTTTCCACTAAAAACGGATTTTTAATGTCCATCCCTTGTTCTAATCGCTTCATTGCGAACAAAATATGGTCCGTTAATGCGACGTGAATATGTTCGTTTAATGGGCTGTTCGTTCGTTTTCGGATGTGGTAAATGATGTCGTTCATTAAGCCGATAAATTCTTCATCGACATGCGGCAACAATTTTTTATATTGTTCTTGTTCACGCTCATTTTTTAAAATAAACCATTTTTCAACGTCTTTTTGTTCAATGACGTCTCCTTTCTTTTTGCCAAAACCGATGCCTTTTCCGATGAGTACGACTTCATCATACGTTCGATGCGAGGCAATGAGCACGTTGTTGTTTAATATTTTTTCAATGCGAAACGATTGTTCCACGTCTAGTTCGCTCCTTTAAAAACGTTTACATTACTTTCAATGTTACGAAACGAACGAAGCAACGTCAATGGAAATGAGATGTTTTTTGTCAAGACAGCTGTGAACGTTTTTTTACAATGAGGCATTTCAATTGCACAAATGCGTTTGTTCGATTAAACTTTTGTTCATCACAAAATGGAAAGGAGTTGCCATGATGATTCAACTCATCGTCACCGATTTAGATGGGACGTTGCTCGGTTACGACCGGCGCGTGAAAAAAGAAGATCGGGAAGCGGTCGTTCGTGCCATAACAAGCGGCATCCAGTTTGCTGTCGCTTCTGGGCGAATGGATAATGAAATTTTAGAAGTGTTAAAAGAAATCGGTCATGACGCGCATCGCATTAGCCAAAACGGCGCATTTGTGTACACAAACGATCACCGCCTTCTTCATAAGCGCGCATTCGATCCAGCGCTTGCGCGTTCCATTTATGAACAAGCGCGCACGCTTGAAGCGATCGTGCTCGTATGTAACGAACAAACGAGCTTTGTCGAAACGAAAACGGAACAAATTGAACAAATGAGAGCGCGGTTATTTTTCGATATTGTTGAAAAGCGAGAGATGCTTCATGCGATCGGGCGTGACATCCACCCGTCAAAAATTACGGTCATTGCGGAAGAACATGTCGTCAACCATTTTGAACACGTCGTCAATGAAACGTGGGGGCAACATGTCGATACGTTCATTTCTGAACCGCGTTGTTTAGACATTATGCCGAAACGAATTAGCAAAGGGGAAGCGCTTCAACTGTTAATGAATCATTTGCACATTCAACCGGAACAAGTCGCTTGCTTTGGCGACTCGTTCAACGATATTCCGATGTTTCGCCTCACCCCGCATAGTTTCGTCATGTCGCACGCGCACGAGCAAGTGAAAAAAGAAGCACGCTACGTCGTTTCCTCCGTGCATGAGGCGATCGAAACGGTGCTTCGCATAAACGAAAAGATGCCTCAAACGTAAGAGGCATCTTCCTTTCAATTAAAAAAGACGAACGGCTTTTACTGCACGCGGTGCCCAATACGGTTTCATGTTTGCAAACGCGACTCCCGTGCTTGTTGCGGCATGCAACAACGTTGAACTATCGACGACGATTGATACGTGGTTAATGCCGCCGTCTCCTGTCGTATCAAAAAAGATTAAGTCGCCTTTTCGAACGCTTGCAAGCGGCACTTCAGTTCCAACCATCGCTTGTTCGCGCGATGTGCGCGGCAACGTGATGCCGTTTTCGCTATATACACGATACGTAAACGATGAGCAGTCAAACACGTCTGTGCGCGTCGTCGGCGCACCGAACAAATATGCTGCACCGATATATTTTTTTCCTGTTTCAATCACTGCATTCGCTCTTTCTTCCCAAGAAAGCGGCACGTAAATCGTTTGCCCAACACGAATGAAATCGGCGCTCGTTATGCTCGGATTTAACGCAAGTAGATTGTTTACTGTTGTATTGAATGTTTTCGCAATCGTAGATAACGTATCGCCCGGTTGAACGATATATGGTTTTGTTGCGCTATTTGTCGTTGTTGGCGGTGTTATCGTTGTTGGTGCTGGCGTTGGTGACGTCAATTGATTTGTCGTTGTATTTGTTGTACTTGCCGCCGGCACTTGTAATACTTGTCCAACATAAATACGATTCACGTCTGTAATCGTCGGATTCAGTTCGAGAAGACGCGTGACGGTTGTATTCCATTTTCTCGCAATCGTAGATAACGTATCGCCACTTTGAATGGTATATGTCGTAGTTGTTGTATTTGTCGTTGTATTTGTCGTTGTATTTGTTGTTGTATTTGTTGGCGCAGTTGTTTGAACAGTTGTTTGTGCATCAGGCACTTGTAATACTTGTCCAATAAAAATCGTATCTGTCGTTAGCTGATTTAACGTTTTTAATTCAGTCACTGACGTACGGAACGTTTGGGCAATTTTCCATAACGAATCGCCTGATTTGACTGTATATTGCGCGGCATCTACCGCTTTTTCCCCTAAAAATAACGTCGATAATACCGCTCCAGCTACAATCGTTTTTTTCATCGTCCCAAACTCCTTTTTTCTTTTTTTGAAGCGCTTCTCTGCTCATATGATAACATGAAACTACAATTCTATTAACCGTATACTTTTAAACTTTTCTTCCATTAAATTGAAACAAGCATAAAATATCGATCTTTTTTCGCATACTATTCGTATGAAAACGAAAGGAAGATGCGAAATGGCTTACACATTTGTCGAACATTCCGTTCCTTTGTACTATGAAACGGTAGGAAGTGGGACACCGATTGTATTCGTTCATCCACCCGGCATGGGAAGCGTGACGTTTCATCGCCAGCAACGCGAACTTTCTTCTTCATTTCAAGTGATCACATACGATTTAAGAGGAAATGGAAAAAGCGGAAAAGGAAATAAGCCGATCACGATGGATATGTTAGCGAGCGATTTACATGAGCTGTTTAATCATTTACAAATCAAAGAGGCGATCGTTTGTGGCTATTCAAACGGAGGCTCGATTGCACAACATTTTGCCTTGCAATATCCGCATCAAGTGAAAGCGCTTATATTAATTGGTGGGTTTTCGGAAGTGTGTACCCCGCTATTGTATGGGGAATTTTTGATGGGCATTTATGCGGTCAAATGGCACGGACTATCTTTTTTAGCAAACGTGCTCGGTCGTTCCCACGGCATAACGAAAGAAGAACAACAAATGATTGCTAACTACGTTCGATTAAGCGACCGAAAACGATTGTATGAAATGTACGTGTCAGGACTTCATTACCGTTCTACCGACCGATTGCACGAGCTTCGCTGCCCTCTTTTACTTATATACGGCGCGCGCGACTATTACGTTCATGCGTATGGGCGTATATTTCAACAACATGCCCCCGACGTCCGTATCGTCTATGTCGATGGGGCACGCCATCAAATTCCAACAAAACATGATGCTGAACTCCATCTGATCATTCGTTCATATTTTTCGTAAGAAAAGCGCAAAGCGCCCCTATTTCGCCTAAAGACAGCCCGCGTCCTGCGGGCAACGGCGAAATGTCGCCATCCTTGGCTCCGCGAAGAGCGCACAAGCCCCACCGAGGAGGCTGTCGCCGCCGCAGTGTGGGGCGGAGCGACTCGAGCCGATGGCGCTTGGAGCTAGACAGCTCCCCAAATCTGAAATTTTATACTTTCTTATCTTGTAAAAAAAGCTGACGGTTATTTTCCGCCAGCTTTTTCTTTTAAATCGTCGCGAACCGTTCCTTCCCATCGCTCGACGTTCGCGTAATACGCCGCACGGCTAATGAGATGCGCCGCCACAGGAGATGTCATAAAAATAAAAACGATGCCAAGCAATAAACGAGAGTTAAAGTGGTTGTTTTCAATCAAAAAATGTAAAAACGCCCCAAGTAAAATGCACATGATGCCGAGCGTCGTACTTTTACTAATCGCATGGCTACGCGTATACACATCCGGCAAACGAATGGCGCCGACAGCAGATAAAAGGGTAAGCACCGCCCCGAGTAAAATGAGCATTGCGACAATCACATTAGCGATCGTTCCCACGTTCGATGACAACCCCTTTCTCTAAAAACTTCGCAAACGCCACCGTCCCGACAAACGCTAAAATGCCGATGAGCAAAATGACATCTAAAAACGCGCTCGTATTTAACAACATCGAAACGATCGCAACCATACCCGCAAGCGTAATGCCCATCGCATCAAGGGCAATGATGCGATCGGCGACGCTTGGCCCTTTCACAACGCGATATAAAAAACCGATCATCGCTAATGACAAAATGACGAGGGCGATATTGGCAATCATTTGCTCACCTCCATAATCGTTTTTTCAAACGATTGTTTAATGCTTTCAATCGCTTCATGCACATCTGGGCTATTTAACGCATGAATATACAACGTGCTTCCATCATCGGATACGTCTAAAACGAGCGTACCCGGTGTGAGCGTAATCAGCATCGCTAAAATCGTAATTTCCCACTCTTTTTTTAATTCCGTCGGCAATGCGAAAATAGCAGGCTGAATCGTTAACGGACGTTTCATAACGACTTTTGCCACTGCGATGTTCGATAAAATGAGCTCTTTGAAAAAGATAAACAGCAACTTCACAATGACAAACACAGGAAAGAGATAAAAGCGCGAATGGAAAAAGCGTCGCAACATAAAAATAATAAACAGCCCGATCATATAGCCGATAACAAACGAGGCTCCGTTAAATGAAACCGTTAAAAACATCCATACGAACGCTAAACAAACGTTTAATAAAATTTGAAATGCCATCGCTTTCTACTCCTTTAACACCGCTTGAATGTACACACTCGGTTCCGTCAATACGTTCACCGCATCCACAACGAACGGGCGGACAAATTCTACGCCAACGCCGTATGAAACGGATAAAACAAGCAACACGAGCACAGGAACGATTCGTCCGTCAAGCTGCTTTTGTTCAAATCCTTTTTTCTCTCCCCAAAAGCCGTTCATAAATATTTTCATGATGGAATATAACACAAGCAAACTCGACAATAAAATGACGATCGCTTCAAATATGAGATGTGCATCGAAGCTTGCTTTTACAATGAGCAACTTGCCGATAAATCCGCTAAATGGCGGAATACCCGCAAGCGATAACGCGGCGATAAAAAACGACCAACCAAGAAGCGGGTATGACGCAATTAACCCGGAAAACGAACGAATATCGTTCGAACGCGTAATTGAAAAGATGATGCCAACGAACAAAAAGAGCGTCGTTTTCATGACCATGTCTTGCAACAAGTAAAAAATTGTTCCTTCTACACTTTCTGGGGTCATGATGGAAATGCCAAAGATCATGACACCAACAGCGGCAATAATGTTATAAATGACGATGTAACGCATATCGTGATACGCCACCGCTCCAATGACGCCGATCGCGATCGTGCCGAGCGCAAGCCAAGCGAGCAACGTATGCGTGTAGGCAGCATCATGCGTAAATAAAAGCGTAAACGTGCGCAAGATCGCATATACCCCTACTTTTGTCAACAAGCCTCCAAATAGCGCTAACACAGGTGTCGGCGGCGCATAATATGCCCCCGGAAGCCAAAAGTATAACGGGAAAATCGCCCCTTTTAATCCGAATACAACGATAAACAATACCGCAATAACCGTTAAAATCGGGGACGAGCCAAGATCATGAATGCGCTGAGCTAAATGCGCCATATTTAACGTTCCTGTCACCGCATATAAATACGCCACCGCAACGACGAATAAAGCGGACGAAATGACGTTGACAAGCGTATATTTAATCGTTTCACGCAATTGTATTTTCGTCCCGCCAAGCACAAGTAACACGTACGAAGACATAAGCATCACTTCAAAAAAGACGAACAAGTTAAATAAATCGCCTGTCGTAAACGATCCGTTCACACCAACGAGCAAAAATTGAAAAAACGAATAGTAATAAAACGTTTCTCGCTCTTTGCCAATGGCGTAAAACGAATAAACTAAGCAGGCAAGCGCGATGATGCTTGCCGTAAGCACAAGAAGCGCAGATAACGAATCGGATACGAGCGTAATGCCAAATGGCGCTGGCCAATTTCCGACGTTTAACGTTTGAATGCCGTCTGTATGGACGCGATAAAGCAACACGCTACTTGCGACGACTAAACTACTTGTCGCTACCGCTGAAACGGCACGTTGCCAAAACACGTGCTTCGGAAAGAAAATAAGAATGATTGCCGTCACAAGCGGAATGACAATCGGCAAAAGTAGAAGGTTACTCATCTCCCTTCATCCCTTCCATATGGTCTGTTCCAATTTCTTGGTATGAACGATACGCTAACACTAAGAAAAATGCTGTTACCCCAAAACTGATCACAATCGCCGTTAAAATGAGCGCTTGCGGCAGCGGATCGACGTATCGCGTCGCTTTTTCCCCTAAAAGCGGCGGGGCGCCTACTTTTAATCCGCCCATTGTCAACAATAACAAATGAGCGCCATGGCTAAGCAAACCTGTACCGATAATGATGCGAAGCAAACTTTTGCTTAGCATTAAATATGTCGCGGCGGTAAATAAACAACCGATGACGACAATCATAAGCAGTTCCATTAGTCGCTCTCCCCTATCGTTTCAATAATAATCATCGTCACGCCGACGACGACAAAATAAACACCTAAGTCAAATAACACCGCGGTATGAAGCGACGTATGGTCAAGCAACGGCAAATGGACGTATTGATACGCATGCGTTAAAAACGGACGGTCGAGAAATAGGCTGCTTATTCCTGTTCCGACCGCAAACAACAATCCAATCGCCACAAGCCATTTATAATTGATCGGAACCATGCTGCGAACCGTTTCAATATCGAACGCTAAAAGCAATAAAACGAGCGCACCAGCTGTCATTAATCCGCCAATAAAACCGCCGCCCGGATAATAATGTCCTGCAAAAAACAGTTGAACGGAAAACAGCACGATGATTGGCGTGACGACCGCTGTTGTCGTTCGTAAAATGACATCGTTTCGCTTCATCGTTCCTCCTCCTTCGCAAGCCGCAATTTCACCATCGCATAAATGCCTAATGCAGCAATGGCTAGCACGCATATTTCAAACAACGTATCAAAGCCGCGAAAATCGACTAAAATGACGTTGACCATATTTTTTCCAGCCGCTTTTTCATACGTATTGTCTACGTAATATTGCGAAATGGAATCAAAATGTTTTCCTGCATACGCAAAAAAGGCAATGACGCTCATCGTGACGCCAACCGCAACAGAAATGAGCGCGTTTCCTACGTTAAAACCGACGCTTTCTTGCTTTTGGCTAAATTTCGGCAAATGGTAAAAACAAAGCAAAAAGAGCGCCACAGAAATCGTTTCAATGACAAGTTGCGTGAGCGCTAAATCCGGAGCGCGAAAGAGCACGAAAAACAACGCCATCGAATAACCGACAGCCCCTAACGAAACGATAGCTGTTAAACGTGATTTCGCCATCACCGTCGTGATCGTCGCTGCGATCATAGCTAAAGCTAGCACCACTTCATATATACGAACGTGCGCTAGGCGGCTTAAATCGACGTTCCATTGCTCGCTTACACCGATCGTAAACAAAAGCAAGACGACAAGCGACGTAAAAATGTACATCAAGTACGCGCGCATCGAACCAGTCATGATGCGTGAAGTAAACGCCCGTGCCCCTCTTTCCATCCAAACGAACGACTGGTCGTAAAAAAAGTTTAACGACATCCGTTCAGAAAGGCGAGCATACACCTTTTTCCATTTTGGAAACGTGCGGTATAACAACAAACCGAACAATAACACGCCAATCGTCATAAACAATTCTGGCGTAAACCCATGCCAATGAGAAATATGCACATCAACCGCTTCATTTGGCGTAAACAGTCCGTATAACACCGCATATACGGCTGGTGCTAATATAGAGTCGGACAATACATTTGGCACAATTCCGATGAAGATGACGAGCAACGCGAGCACAATTGGTGCTATGAGCATACCAATTGGAGCTTCATGCGCTTCTTTTTTCAATAAATGCGGCTTGTACGTGCCAAAAAACGTGCGGCTCACGAAAAGCGCGCTATATAAAAACGTAAATATGCTCGCAATCCACGCGACAACCGGTAAAATAGCCGCCCATCCTGCCACTTCTTTCGCGCGCAACATCGCAGTAAAAAACATTTCTTTACTTAAAAAACCGTTAAACGGCGGCAGTCCTGCCATCGAAAGCGAACCGACGAGCGCGATCGTAAACGTCATCGGCATGATCGTCATTAAACCGCCGAGGCGGCGAATGTCGCGCGTTCCTGTTTCATGGTCAACGATGCCGACGACCATAAATAAACTTCCTTTAAACGTCGCATGGTTAAACAGATGGAAAATGGCAGCTAACACCGCAACCATAAATATGTTTTCTTCCATCCAATCGTAATGAAACGCCAATCCCCCGACTCCTAACAGCGACGTAATTAAACCGAGCTGGCTGACCGTTGAAAACGCTAAAATCGCCTTTAAATCCGTCTGTTTTGACGCTAAAAACGATGCCCAACATAACGTCACAAGCCCGACGAGCGCCACAGTCCAAACCCAAAAAGACGAAACGGCAAAAATCGGCGTCAAGCGCGCAATTAAATAAATACCTGCTTTCACCATTGTAGCGGAGTGTAAATACGCACTAACAGGCGTTGGCGCTTCCATCGCATCAGGCAACCAAATATAAAACGGAAATTGCGCTGACTTCGTAAAAGCACCAAGCAAAATAAGGAAAAGAGCGGGGATAAACAGCGGATGTTCCGTTAATGGTGTGCTGATGAGTTCACGAATGTGATACGTTCCACCTGCGATCGCAAGCGCAACAAACCCACCAAGCATAAGCAAGCCGCCAAACATCGTAATAAGCATCGATTTTTGCGCCCCATAGCGCGAACGATCACGCGTATACCAATAAGCAATTAATAAAAATGATGAAATAGACGTTAATTCCCAAAAGACGTATAGCGCAATGAGATGGTCAGATAGGACAACACCGAGCATAGCGCCCATAAATAAAAGCAAATATACGTAAAAATGGCCGAGCTGTTCTTTTCCTTTTTGCAAATAATAAATGGAATATAGCACAACGAGTGTACCGATCCCTGTAATTAACAATGCAAACAATAAGCTTAACCCATCGACATATACGTCAAAAGAAATGTGAAGCGACGGAATCCATGGCATTGTTGCACGAATCGCTTCATCGTTGCGCACGTCGTTCACATAAGATAAAAAATAAACAAATAACGCAAGCGGCAGCGGTAAAACAAACCACCCGACGTGCAGCGAGCGAACGAATTTGTACAACAACGGAACGAATAGCGCCAACAAAAATGGCGCGAACATTGCGATATGTAATGTCGACAAAACAATCAACCCCCTTCTGACATAACGATCCTCTTTTTTATACGAACCATATGTATAAAAAGTTTCACTTTTTTTCAAAATACATAGTAAAAACAAAAAAGGAGCGAAAGCGATGGTTGCTTTTTTTATGTTTGCCATGTTTTTTGCTGACTATGAAGTCGAAGGAAAAAAAATCGAGCCTTTCATTTACGCGACGGTAAACGAAAGGCATCGTGAGCCGTTTCAGCCGAGGCAATATATTCGAAAAGTAGAGAAAAAAGAGGATGGATTACAATTCGCTCGCTAGCCCTTCCAATTCATCAGCAGATGCGGATACGTGTTCCATCGCCTCATGAATTTCACTTACTGCTTCCGCGCACGCTTTCATTTCGTCGTCAATTCGTACGTTATATTGGCAAATGCGTTCAAGTGCGGATGCAAATTCATCAAAAAACGAATAAATCGTTTCCATTCCATTTGTACTCTCGGTCACAGAAAGCGATGCAAGTTCAAGCGATTGCGACATCGCAACAATATGATCATGAATATCGCTTAATACGCGCGATACATCAGCGACCGATTGTTTCGTTTGCGTCGCCAGTTTGCGCACTTCATCGGCAACGACAGCAAAGCCTTTTCCGTGCTCTCCCGCGCGCGCTGCTTCAATCGAGGCGTTCAGTGAAAGCATATTCGTCTGATCTGCAATAGACGTCACAAGCGAAGCGATATGTTCAATTTCTTTCATCGCTTGTTGAAGTTTGCCCATATTCGCTTCAATTTGTTTCATTTTTTCATTCATTTGTAGCATGTTTTCTACTTGCGCTTGCAATTGTTGTTTTCCTTTTGCCGATTTTTCAGCGCTTGCGACAGCCACGTGAGAAGCTTCTTGTGCCGCCTGCAAAATGCCAGCGGTTTGCGCGTTTAACGCCGCGACGGAAGCGCTTACTTCATCGGACGCATGACTTAGCTGTTGAAGCGATACTTTCACTTGTTCTTTCATTTGTTGTTTCAATGTCTCCATTTGTAAACGAAGCTCTTCGTTTTCTCGTTCATATTGTTCTAACACGAGCTGTTGTTCGACGTTTAACATTTTAGAGACGGATTTCATGACGACAATGACATACGATGGCTGACGTAATTGTTCTAACATGACCGCTAAAATTTCCTCAAGCAAATGTTGAAACGAAGCGATGTACCATTTCGGCTCTAAACCGATGCGAACGTGTGCTTGGGCAACGCGGCGTCTTTTTTCAATAAACGCTTCATCAATGTTTCCGTTAAACATTTCTTTTACATGTGTCGTTAATGTTTGTTTTAAGCGCTCAATCGTGCTATGTTGTTGAATGATTGAAAGCAAATGGCTTTCTTTTTGAAGCGCACCATAAAAGGCGTCAACGATGCGAGCAATATTTGCTTCAATATAAGGTTTGACGTGCTGTAAAATGGCAACATCTTTCGTCGTCATCCCGATGAGCGCTAGCTGTCGTTCGACTGTCCCTTCATGGAGGCGAATCGGCTCTTCTTTCATTTGTAAAATCGCTTCAAGCTGTAAATCGCGCTCCTCTTGTTTTCGTTTAAACAAAATAAAACCCCCTTAACTCACATAACCAACTTGCTTACATGTTTATGTTAACAAAAGGAATGCAAAAAGAAAACACCCATTTAGTTGGGTGCTTTCCATTGTTCGCCTAACATGCGAATCGAGTCGATGACCGCATCTAGTTTGCCTTCGATCCGATGCAGTAAATAAAACGTCACCGCAATCGGAAAACCGACATCGGAAAGAAGCGACAAATACGCTTCCATCTTTCTCAACCCCTTCGATTTTCGCTTATATATAACAAGGTGTCCTGACGCACAGGACACCTTGAGCGTTTATGCAAACGTCCATTGTGTCACCGTTGTATCGATGAGGCGCGCTCCTTTTTTCGCGATGAGATCGCCTCCACTCGATGGAAAGACGTTTGCGGCAATGATGACATCCATCGCTTGACTAATTTGCGCTTCTGTCACATCTTCACGCGGTGCATCGATGCTGAAACGAACCGTCTTTCCTTCCTCATTCATAAACTGCAATTCAAGCGTTTTCATTTGTCATCCCTCCTATTCGCCTAATACGTGCACATCGTTGCGATATACGTGAACGAGCGGCGCGCTTTGCAAAGATGCAAGCGCTTGGGCAACAGAGACGAGCGAGCTTTCCGTTGCGTTCGGTTTGATCGTATACGTTTTGTTTTTATATAGCGGTTTGCCCGTTTCTGTCACGCCAACTTCAAACGTTAAACGAAGTTGTGAACGTTGAAGCATGTCTTCCCCCTCCTTTCACCTATAACTATCGCAACGACAACGGCAAAAGGTTAGGGACTACACCATTTTTCTGCCCACACTTGCACCGCTTCCATCACGATGTGTAAATCTTTCCCTTTTTCCGTTAATTCATATTCAATGCGCACAGGCTTTTCAGGGTAAACGTGGCGAACGACAATGTGTTCTTCTTCTAATTCTTTTAATCGTTCCGTTAACATTTTTTGGCTAATTTCCGGGATGCTTTCCGCTAAATCTTTGAAACGAAGCGGTCCGCGAAATAAAACGTGAATAATTAACCCATTCCATCTTTTTCCCAGCAGTTGAAACGCTGCTTCAATTTTCGGACAAACATGCGAACGTTCCATAAATCATCACCCTATGCATGAAATTTGACAAACTTATTGTAACTAAATTAATATAATTATCGTAACTAACAAAAAGTAAGTAATTTTATTTTTGTACATTTAAGGAGGAAATATATATGATTTCAATTATTGAACAACGACAATCCGTTCGGAAATACGATCCGAACGCTTCGATTTCGAAAGAACAACTAACAAAAATTTTACAATTAACGACGAAGGCGCCTTCCGCTTGGAATTTGCAACATTGGCATTTCGTCGTCATCTCTGGAAAAGAAGCGCAACAAAAGCTCCTTCCGATCGCTTACAACCAACAACAAATCGTTGATGCATCGGCGGTCGTTGCGGTACTTGGCGATTTACAAGCAAATAAAAAAATAGATGCCGTATATGACCCGCTTGTCGCACAAGGAAAAATGACAAAAGAAGTGAAAGAAACGCTCGCCAAACAAATTGAAGGAGCGTATACAAACGCACAATATGCGCGCGATGCTGCGTTAACGAACGCTTCGTTAGCTGCGATGCAACTCATGCTTGTCGCAAAAGCTGAAGGGTTTGATACGTGCGCGATCGGCGGCTTTGACCCACAAGCATTTATGAAAGAGTTTCACATTTCTGACCGATACATTCCGGTGATGCTCATTACAATCGGTAAAGCGAGCGCACCTGCCCATCCTTCTCTCCGTTTACCAGTAGATGAAGTCACGACATGGGTAGAGTAATAAAAATGACCCGTTTTAAGACGGGTCATTTTTATATGTTGGTAAGATGATTTCAACCCGCGTTCCTTTGCCAACTTTGCTTTCAATTTGCATCGTGCCTTTATGTTCATGAACGATTTTCATGCTTGTCGTTAACCCAAGCCCCATTCCTTTTTCTTTTAACGTGTAAAACGGTTCGCCAATTCGTTTTAAACGCTCTCGCTCAATCCCTTTTCCTGTATCTTCGATGAGGATATGGACGCGGTCATCTTTTTCTTTCGTAGAAATGGTGATTGCTCCTCCCTTTGGCATCGCTTCTAATGCGTTTTTGATGACGTTGACAAACACTTGAATGATCTCGTTTTTGTCGCCATATACGGTTGCCGATGTGTGCGGTTCGTATTTTATTTGTACATTTTGCAAAATCGCTTCATACGTAAACAGCCCGATCACGTAGTCAACAACGTCGTGTAAAGCGAACGGTTTATACGATTTCATTTGCGGTTTCGCAAGCACGAGAAGTTGGCTCACGATTTGATTGACGCGCTCAATTTCATCCAACATAATTTGCACGAAACGTTCATCTACTTCTTTCGTTTCTTTCATCATTTGTAAAAAGCCTTTAATGGACGTGAGCGGATTGCGAATTTCATGGGCGATGCCTGCCGCTAGCTCGCCGATGACCGATAGTTTTTCTTTTTTCAACAACAGCTGTTCAGCAACTTTTTGTTGTGTAATGTCGCGCCCGATGACGACAAGCCCTTTTCGTTTTCCGTTTTCGTAAAATAGCGGCACTTTAATGACGTCAAACGTTTTCACTTCACCGTTTGGCGTCGAAAACGATTCTTCCGCACGCGTCACCGTTTTTGCCCGCCACGCTTCTTCATCCGAATCGATGCAATAAAGCAATGCTTCGCGAAAATGAGGAGTATATTCCGCCAGTTCGGCATCTGTTTTTCCTTTATAATCGACATGCTCAAGCTCGTATAGCTTTAAGCCAAATTCGTTTACTCTGAGCCAACGTCCTTGTCCATCTTTCAATGATACGAAATCAGGCATCGCATGAATGAGCGTCAACAGCTCTTGTTCGCTTTCGCTCATTTGTTTTAATTCGCGATGTTTTTTAAAAGCGATATACATAAATACGGCAGATAAAATGACAAACATAAACCCTTTAAACGTTTGAACATATGGCACGATCTGTTGCGGAAGCGGCAACTTTTCTACATAAAAATCAGTCAATACGATCCAAATGGTGCTGACAATCACATAAATGACAATAGCGTATTTCATCTAGCAACGAAACCTTTCTTACATTTCTCTCATCCATTGGGCAAGCTTCATCGCAAGCGGCGAAACATGCTCTTCTTCTAACACGTTCGCAAGCGACTGTTGTAAACGTGATTCGATATGAACGAAATCATCATAGCTAACATAAATGGACCATTCCAAATACGGAATCGCAACAACGATATATTGTTCTTTTTTATTTTCATAAATGTATACGTTTTGTTGAGAAGAATGTGGATCAATACATGCTTTTCTTATTTTCATCTTGCTCATGCCTTTCCATTTTTTATTATCATAACACAAAATTTTTCCATTGTTCAAAACATTTTTTCGGAAAATCCTTTATTTCCTGCCTGTTTTCCCCCCGATTTTTTGTATTTCCTTAAGGGAAATGGTGTATATGCGAGACGTAAATGGGCGATTTTTCTCCGTTTTGTCTTTCGCATCATACAAGCGTTTTTGTTAGGCTAAATGTACCGCGGAATAACTGAGGGCGCGCCTTCAAGAAAGGGATATATATGTCTTTTGAAAAAATTGTTGACGAATATCGCCCGCTCATTTCTTATATGATTCGCAAGTTGCATATTCGCCGTCATGTCGATGAATATATGCAAATCGGTTTAATCGCGCTTTGGGAAGCATATGAGCGATACGATGAAACGAAAGGCTCTTTTTGTACGTTCGCATTTAAAATGATTCGGTGGCGCATCGTATCACAGCTGCGCAAAGAAACGAAAAACGTATATGTTCCGTTGCCAGAAGAATATGTGCTAAAAGAAGATGTCGATTTTTTTGCCAACATCGTATGGGAAGATGCGCTGCAATATTTAACGCCGCGCGAGCGCATATGGCTTATTCGTCATGTGATCGAAGGAAAAACGTTAAAACAAATTGCCGATGAAGAAGGAGTAAGTATAAACGCCGTAAAACAATGGCGCATGTCCGCCGTCAAAAAGCTAAAACGTTACGTTAACTGCGCGGCTCATCCATATAGTAATACACGACATCGCCGCCACGCTGGGCGACGCCGCGAAAATGTTTAAAATCTTCTTGTTGGACGAGCACATGACGAAACGTTAAAAAATGTTCTTTTTTTACAAGTAAGTGTGGAACGTCGCGTGTGCGCAATTGTTCAATTAGTCGCTTCGCTTCTTGTTCAGTCACGTTTATCCCTCCCTCTTTGTTTTAACGCGCTGAACGATACATGTCAATACGATGTGTGAATGCCTAATTTTGTTATATTGACACACGTCTATGGAAAATGCACATACAATGTTGGTGGATTCTAAATGAAAGAAAGGAAGATGAACGATGAATGACTGGAATATGTATGAAGATTTCCGATTAGATCAACAAATGATGCCCCAGCAAATGCCACAGATGATGCCGCAACAAATGCAGCCAATGCCAATGCCACAAATGATGCCGAGCGATTGTGGCTGTGGGATGCCGATGGGACCGATGTGGCCAGGAATGCCACAAATGATGCCACAACAAATGCAGCCAATGCCAATGCCACAAATGATGCCGCAACAAATGATGCCAGGCGGTTGCGGGGCACCAATGTGGCCGTACATGCCGTATGGGCCACAGCGTTAAAAATAGTTGAAAATGCCCTTTACGAACGAGGAAAAATCATGCAAAATAGAAAAAAGGTTTAAAAATTCAAAAGTAAAGGGGATTTTCAATGAAAAAAGCGCAAATTGGCGATGTCATTGAATTTAAAAATGGGTTGCGGGGAATCGTTGAAAAAGTAAACGAAAATTCAGTTATTGTCGACTTAACGTACATGGATAACTACAAAGAACTCGACTTACAAGAACGAACAGTCGTCAACCATAAAAACTACAAAATTGTAGAGTAACGAAAAGAGGGCTGCTTATTGTTGATGAGACAGCCCTCTTTGTTGTTCACATTGACCTTTCATTTCGCTACATTCGTAAATGTATACTCCTTGTTTTTCCGAAAGCGCAGCATAATACATCGCTTCCGCCACTTGTTTTGCAGCGATCGGCTTATATTTTTCCCATTTGCCGACGAACGCAAACGAAAAACCGTGAGAAAGCCATTCCGCTGTTTTTTCACCGAAGCGAAATTCTTGTCGCTCTCCTGTTAATAACGATGGGCGAAAAATGTGTAACGAGCGAATCGTAAGCCGCTGCAACGCTTCTTCCGTTTCCCCTTTGACGCGATTGTAAAAAAACATCGAATGCGGATCTGCCCCGATCGCAGAAACGAATAAAAACGTTTTGACGTGGCATTTTTCCGCTAGTTTTGCCACCCGCAACGTATATTCGTAATCGACTTTAATAAATTGTTGTTTTGTTTTTGCTTTTTTCATCGTCGTCCCTAAACAACTAAATACATCGTCGACATGAAAATATTGTTCATATTGTTCGATGTTGTCAAAATCAACGACAACTTGTTGTAATTTTTCATGCTCGCACGCCATTTGCTTTCGAACAAACACCGTCACTCGTTCATAATGCTCTGAGCGAAGCAATCGTTGGAGAAGCTCACCTCCGACTAACCCGCTTGCTCCGATCACAAGAGCTGTTCTTTGTCTCAAATGAAGACCCCCCAAACAAAAAAAGGTTCGTAACAATTTGTCATTATATACCCGTTTGCGAAAAAAAACTAGTTCTCTTTTATGAATTTTTTAAGGCTGACTTATGAGCCAGCCTTCTTAGCGATTATCCACTTTTTCCGGATATAAATCGTGGTTTAATAAGCGATATTCCGCCATTTTTTCATATTTCGTTCCCGGGCGGCCCCAGTTGCAATACGGGTCAATGGAAATGCCGCCGCGCGGTGTGAATTTTCCCCAAACTTCAATGTAACGCGGCTCCATGACGCGAATTAAATCGTTCATAATAATATTGACGCAATCTTCATGGAAATCGCCATGATTGCGGAAACTAAATAAATATAACTTCAACGACTTACTTTCAACACATTTTTTATCAGGAATGTAACTAATGTAAATTGTGGCGAAATCTGGTTGATTTGTTTTAGGGCATAGGCTCGTGAACTCCGGACAGTTAAATTTTACAAAGTAGTCGCGATCGGGATGTTTGTTATCAAACACTTCAAGAATGTCTGGGCTGTATTCGAATACATATTTCGTTCCTTGGTTTCCAAGAAGCGTGACTCCTTGTAGTTCTTCATCTTTTCTCATCGTTTTCTCCTCCTTTAGTTATACGCCGCGACGATTGCCCCATAATAACGTGTGTAGTTGCGGCAAGACGCGAACGTCATTCATCTCGTTTGATTGCACAACTTGTTCGACGAGCCATTCAAGTTTTTGTAATAACTTTAAGCGAAGCGTGATGTCGTCTGCTTCATGTATATCATCGTTGCCGACTTGCACGTAAAACGGAACGGTCGGGTAGCGTTGATGCACATGTTTGGCATAAGCGAAATCTTCATCGTTAAATACGACGACTTTTATACTCACTTGTCCGCGATGGCTCGCTAATCGGTCCATGATCGTATCAAGCATCGCAAAGTTTGTTTCCATGTTTGAGCTCGGCGGCTTTGGTGAAATCGTGAAATCATCGATATCGTAAAACCAGTCTTGCCATACGCTTCCTTGCGTCTCTAAGCCGATGCGCATTCGATGTTGTTTCAGTAAAGAAATGAGCGCATGCAAACTTTTAAGCAGCGCAGGATTGCCGCCTGAAATCGTCACATGGTTAAAACGATCCCCGCCAAGCTGTTTCAGTTGTTGCCAAATGTCTTCAGCCGTCATTTGTTTTATTTCATCTCTCGCCGAACCGTCCCACGTAAACGATGAATCACACCAACGACAACGATAGTCGCAGCCTGCCGTGCGGACAAACATCGTTTTTTGCCCGATGACCATGCCTTCACCTTGAATCGTCGGGCCGAAAATTTCAATGACCGGAATGCGCTCCATTATTGTTTCCCTGCTTTCGGACGATATACGACGTAGCTTGTCGGGGACTCCCGCACAAACACTTGAACGCATGTCGGTTTATTCGGCAACGTGTCTAAATGTTCTTGAACAATTTCTGCAATTTTTCGCGCTACCACTTCTGTCGTCGGAAAATGTTCAGCAGCTGTATCGCTAAATACATCTTTATGATCGTTCATAACCGTATGATCAAAACGGTTGTGCACAAGTTTTTTCAACTGTTGAAAGTTAATTAAAAAGCCCGAATCATCTAGCTCGTCACCGGCAACAGTAATGTTGATAAAATACGTATGTCCGTGCATGTTCGCACATTGCCCGGCTGCTTCATGCGGAATAAAGTGCGCCGCCGCAATTTGCATATCTTTATTTAATTCATAGCGAAATGGGTGTATCACTTGCGGATAAATTTGTTGGATCATTGCACATGCGCCCCTTTCTTTTCACTCATATATTGATCAAGACCTCGTTTACGCAACACGCACGCTGGACATTCGCCACAACCGTCAGCGATGATGCCGTTGTAGCACGTGAGCGTTTTCGTGCGCACGAACTCAAGCGCATGCAACTCATCAGCAAGCTTCCACGTTTCTGCTTTATTTAACCACATGAGCGGCGTATGGATGACAAAGTCGTAATCCATCGCTAAATTAAGCGTCACGTTTAACGACTTAATAAATACGTCCCGGCAATCCGGATAGCCGCTAAAGTCCGTTTCACATACGCCCGTCACGAGATGACGTGCCCCTTTTTGTTTCGCAAGCACCGCGGCAAACGATAAAAACAATAAATTGCGCCCATCGACAAACGTGGACGGCAATTGTCCTTCTTTTTGTTCGATCGCTATATCGCTTCTTGTCAGCGCATTTGGTGCGAGCTGATTTAATAGCGACATATCGAGCACCGTATGTGGCACGTCAAGCTCTTTGGCGATCGATGCGGCAACGTCAATTTCGAGCCGATGGCGTTGGTTGTAATCAAACGTCACCGCTTCGACTTCCGCAAAATGTTTTTTCGCCCAAAATAAACATGTCGTACTATCTTGCCCGCCGCTAAAAACGACGACTGCTTTTTCTTTTTTCATTTTTCGCTCCCCTTTCTTACGTAATGAGAAGAAAGAGCGTTCTAAAACAAAAACGCTATACCCCCTAAGGACATAGCGATCCCTAGTTTTTTTATAGAGGGTGTTCTAGAACCTCTCCTACGCAAAAAGCGTAGAATTCTTCTTCAATTGTACGCCTAACAATATACCATAAAACATATATTCATTCTATAAAAAAATTATGCTTTATTTGTGAACTGTTTTCAGGATATAATAACAACAAAAAAAGTTAGGTGATTCAACATGACAAAACGTTCAACTTTTGATGCGGCGCTTCAACAACTGCGCGAAAAATTAATGACGATGGTATCTGCTTCGCAACAAGCGCTACATGAATCGATTGAAGCGTTACAAACGCAAAATATCACAAAAGCAGATGAAATTATCGAAAACGATAAAAAAATTAACGAACTGGAGCGCGAAATTAACGAACTAGCGATTATGACGATTTTAAAACAACAACCGGTCGCATCTGATTTACGTCGGTTAATCGTTGCGCTGAAAATTTCGTCTGATGTCGAGCGCATTGGTGACATTGCGGTCAATATCGCAAAATCGGTCAAATTTATCGGCACAGAACCGCATGTAAAACCAATCGTCCACATTCCTGAAATGGCGGCGATCGTCAACGAAATGTTAGATCATGCGCTTCATGCGTTCCATAACGACGACGTTGAAGAGGCGAAACGCATTGCGCTTGAAGACGATCGAGTAGACGAATTACAAGGAAAAATTATTCAAGAATTAATTGATTTAATGAGCGAAAAGCCAGAGTTTACAAACCAAATTACACAATTGTCGTTCATCACGCGCAACTTAGAGCGCGCTGGCGACCATGTGACAAATATCGCTGAAAATATTTTATATAGCGTCAAAGGAATTCGCATTGATTTAAACTATTAAACATTTGGGTGCCTCCCATCGTTTTGGGGCATCCTTTTTTTGTCGATTTCTTTTTGATGTGATGATATAATTTTGTCGGAGGAGGTGAGTAAATATGGATGATATGCTCAAACGTATTTTCGATGAGCTCGCATTGTTGCGTGAACGCATGGCGACAAAAGATGACATTGCTGCCATGGACAAGCGTATGGAACACATCGAGCAAACGATGGCGACAAAAGATGATATCGCTGCCAT
>NZ_JACDUV010000002.1:0-314413 GCF_013761015.1 Anoxybacillus ayderensis | reverse complement strand
CCATGGACAAGCGCATCGAGCACATCGAACAAACGATGGCGACAAAAGATGACATCATTAGCATTGAACAGCGTATGGCCACAAAAGACGATATCGCTGCCATGGACAAGCGCATCGAGCACATCGAACAAACGATGGCGACAAAAGATGACATCATTAGCATTGAACAGCGTATGGCCACAAAAGACGATATCGCTACCATGGACAAGCGCATCGAGCACATCGAGCAAACGATGGCGACAAAAGATGACATCATTAGCATTGAACAACGTATGGCGACAAAAGATGACATCATTAGCATTGAACAACGTATGGCGACAAAAGATGACGTCGCAGACATTCCTCTCATTAAACAAGCCGTACTAGAAACATTAGAAGCAGTAAATGAAATATCAACGATCAAGCAAAACCTCGCTGAAATGTCCCAAAAACTAGATGATGTCATCGCGACCCAAGCGCGACATGAACTTGCTATTCAGTCACTTGCGCTTCGGTCACTTGTACATGAAAACGAAATTCGTGCGTTAAAAGCAAGATAATAAGAAAAGCGCAAAGCGCCCGCCTATCGGCGAAGAGCGCACAAGCCCCACCGAGGAGGCTGTTGCCGCCGCAGTGTGGGGCGGAGCGACTCAAGCCGATGGCGCTTGGAGCTAGACATCAACTCCAAATTTTATACTTTCTTATCTTTCGAGATAAAAGGCTGTCACAAACTTCTTTTGGACAGCCTTTTCCATTTATTTTTCTTCTTTTGCTAGTTGTTCAAACGACTTCACTTTCCCGTGCGGTTCATTTTGTGCTTGCTTTCGTACGGTCCATTGTCGCTCTTTTTGTCTTTTCGATTGGGTCATTCGTCTCACCTCCCTTTTTATCATTTGTTCATTTTCCTTTTTTATGTCTTTTTCATCATCTGAAAATTGTGTATATTTGAAATAAGGGGAAAAGGGGGAGAGAACTTTGTTGCAATCGAAACAAGCGAAAAAAGCACTACAAAAAGTACAACGAGTAGCGAAAGAAGTAAAACGAACGATGCGATTAGATGAACCGCTCGCTCAACAACTCGATTCGTTGCGCGACGTATTAGACCGCCATCTCGAACGCGATGAATATTTCGTCATCGTCGATGAAGACGGAAAAGGTGTTGTGCATACGAACCGTTTGCGCGAAGGGATGGTATTTGACGACGAAGTAGGAAAAAAATCTGCGAAAACAACTGCTCCACTGTTGCAACTGTATAAACGAAATACAGGTGAAGTGCTCATCGATGCGTCATGTCCACTTTTCGAACAAAATGGAAAGCGCTTTAATTTGCGCATGGGACGCCTCATCCATCAGCCGTATATAGAAATGTGGTTTAGCACGATCGTCTTATTGCCCGTTATCGCTCTTTTTATTGTTGCGTTTATAATGCATCTACCGGTCAAACAAACGTTGCTTCTGACAAGCGTCACCGGTTTCATCAGCTTTCTCGTTTCTTTTTCATTTTACCGCACGATCATCAATCGACTGCACGCGTGGTATCATGTCACTCGTGCCGTCTCATCCGGACAGCTTCATACCGAAGTGAAAACGGTCGGAAAGCGCAACGCTTTTCATCAAATTGGCTATGAAATTAACAAAGTAATTCTCGGCTTGCGCATGATTTTACAACAAATCGCAAAGGCAACCTACTCTGTTGAGCAAGTGAGCCACGAACAAAAAGAAGAAGCGAAACGAATTGCCGAGGCGTTCGATGAAGTATCCGCAACAATGGAAACGTTTCGTGAAGGGGCGCAAAAACAAACGACGTTTGTCGATGAAGCGAAACAGCGCATTCAAACGATGCTTGATTACATGCGTACCGTCCAAACAGATATTGAACAAGTCGTCGAACGGGCGCAAACGACATTTCAATCCGCCCAAACAGGATATACCCATATGCAAGCTATCGAACAACAAATGAACGACACAAAACAACAAATGAACGACACCGCCAAACAAATTCAAACGGTCGCGAAAGAAGCGGATGCGCTCATCCAAAAAGTGTCCGCCATTACGGCAATTGCAGAACAAACGAACATGTTAGCGTTAAACGCTTCCATTGAAGCGGCACGAGCGGGAGAAGCTGGAAAAGGATTTGCTGTCGTCGCCTCAGAAGTGCGGAAACTTGCGGAACATACGAACGCTTTCGCACATGAAATTTTATCATCCCTTGCGAATACGTACAATCAACTATCAAACGTCGCACATGCGGTCACGAAACAAGCGAATACGATCGACGAAACGACCGCTTCCTTAACAAAACTGACCGACAGTATTGCGTATTTTCAAACGATGTCACATGAGCTAAACGCGCTAAGCCAACGAAACCGAACGCTCATGCAACAAACGACAAAAGAAGGAAACGAACTACACGAAGCAATTGCAGATATTTATACGATCGCCAACGACTTTACAAAAGTCGTTCACGAAACAGCAAGCGGACTGGAACAACAAGCGATGAGCGTCCACCAACTCGCAAAAGAAGCGGCGGTATTGGCGGAGGAAGTGTATCAACTAAAACAAATTTTACATCGATTTGGAATAAAATAGAAAAGCGAGCCTAATGTGCATTGGCTCGCTCCCTTTTTGTGTGATATGCGTACGCTCCCATACCGATCGTTAAAACAAAAAGCACCAAAAGCATATGTCCTTCTTCTAAACTAGCTACAACGCTACATCCGAAACAAAAGAGAAGCGGTGTTTCTAGCCACTGCTCCTTGCTAAATAGCCACCACTCAAATAAACCGATCGTAAACGCCAACACGTACATCGTTCCACCATGAAGCAAAAATAATGAAAAAACTCCCATCCATAACGCAATGGCTGCTGGCAATAAAAGAAATGCGTCATGCTCACGTACACCGCGCTTAAACACATATATATGAACGATAAGTCCAAAAGAAAAAACAATAAGCGCCCATACATTTGCATTGTACCATTGAATGAGATGGAACGTTTCAAGCGTAAAGAAAACAAGTAAAACGAACATTGCGATGACCGTTTTCCGCATGAATTCACCTCCTCACATTCAATGTACTACACTTCTTTTTTTCTAGCTAGGCATTTTTCGATAGAATAGCAAGAAAATAAAAATGATGCTCATATATCCAAATAAAGGATACAATACAGTAAGAAGCGCATCATATCCGACTAAACTAAACGCATACATCGCCAGCAAAAGCGCAACGAGAACAAAGAAAGGCTGGCGAAAAAAAAGCGCCAATTTTCGATGCAATCCGAATACCCCTGCAATAAACGAGGTGAAAATTTCCCCATAAATGATGGCGACGTATAACCCGTAAAACGAAGCAAGCGAACGTTTCACTACTTCCGCCATCGGAATGCTGTAAGATGACAACTGCGGCAACAACGAAAGAGCAACATGACTGCTAAATAAAATAAACATAAGCAACAGGCCGCCGAGCCAACCGCCGAGACGAATCGTTTTTTCATCTTTTACTTCCGTTGCAAGCGGAACGAGAACGACTTGCGCCATCGCTAAATTAAAAGCCACATACGAAAACGGAGAAAAAAAAGCAGCAAGCGACGGCTTCGTCCATACGACGTCGCTTCCGTTCATCACCGCAATACATAAACTAAATATCACCATCATCGGCACGACAATCATATTGACGCTTAAAATGCCGTTTAAGCCAAATAACATCGTCACAAACGCAAGAATGATCGTGAGCACAAGGCCGACGTATGCCGGCATATGAAGCTGTTCTTCAAACACCGCCCCCGCCCCTGACAACATGACCGATGTCACGCTAAATAACACAATAAACATAAATATATTGACGAGAAAACCGAATTTTCCAAACAAATAACTATTCAACTGCTCATATGAACGGGCATGAAGCCGAGCAGCCATCATCATTAAACGCGTCCCGAAAAAAATAAATAGCCCCCCGCTCGCCGCAATGGTTACAAACCCAATCGCACCGTATTGCGTAAAAAATTGCACAATTTCTTTTCCGGTCGCAAATCCAGCCCCAACGACCGTTCCGACATATACAAACGCAATTTGAACCGCCCGCATACACATACGCTCTCCCCCACTCGTCCATTTTTTCTATATATATGAAAAAAAACGGCGAATATTTTCCGCCGTTTATTCTACCACTACATCGATTTTTGGCATATTATGCATATTTTTTGCCGTCACATGCGCCACAACGGAATACGTTCCTTTCGCTGCGAACGTATAGCGCGCGACATATTTTCCGTCGCCGACATGTTTTCCTTCAATCATTTGTCGGTCTTCTGTACCATGTTTCCATACTTCAAATTTCACTTCTGATGCATCCGTTACTTTTTCATCGCCATATGTTACTAAACATGCGAGCTCGACTTCTTGATTAGCCGGAAGCTTTTCTTCGACCGCCATTTTGACGTCTAAATACGCCAAATCTTCTTCTTCCGTATGATTGGCACAACCGGCGACAACAAGCAACATGAATGAAAACAACAACAACCATTTTTTCATTTGAATCCCCTTCCGTGTTACAATAGTTTCACAAAATATTCACAACTATTTGCTACAATAGTATTAAAATGCGATGGAGGATTTGTGCGATGCGTGTTCGTTTCTTTTTTTGGCTGATGATCGTAATGTTATTAACGAGCTGCACATCACAAACGTACACCCCGATCAAACGGGACGAGGCGGTCATTGGCGTCGTGAATATAAAAGAACAAAGCTTGTCATTTATTGATTATAACACGAAACAGGTCATAACAACATGGCAAGTGAAAAAACCGATCACAAAAGCCGCGCTTCTTCCGGACGGAGATACGATCGTTTTATTCGGACAAGACATGGATGAAATGATCGCCTATACGTTATCGACCGGAAGAGAAGCGAAGCGATGGAGCGTAGACAAAGGGGTCACAGATATGCTCGTCACTGAGCGTGACTTGCTCGTCGTCAACGAAAAAAAAGGAACGGTGTCAATCATGACGTTTGATGGAAAAGTGAAAGATGTGATCGCAACTCCGCCGTCCCCTTTTTCAGTAATAGAAGACGATAAGCATGACCAATGGATTATTATTCATTTTAAAAATGGCGCCATCTCGTTTATTGACAAGACGACAAAACGAGTGACACGAACGGTCGATACGCTCGATTCCGCCGTCAGCGGCTTCGTCGTTCCTGAAACGAATGAACTATGGGTTGGCGGGCATGGCAGCGGAGCAACGATTCAACAAGAAGCATACGTCCATTCGCTTGTCGATGGGCGTCTCATCACACGTGTAAAAGCAGAAACGATGCCAACTCAATTCGCTCAAACGAACGAAGCGATATACGTTCTTTGTCACGGATCGAACATGTTATACGCATTTGATCGAGACACAAAACGATTGATTCGCGAGCTGAATATTGGTGCCAATCCGTTTGCGATGACAAAGGCGAAAAGCGATCTCGTCATCGCAAGCTACGACAGCAACGAACTACTTTTTGTTGATGAAAAAACATTCAAGCAAACAAATACTGTTTCTGTTGGACACGGACCGTTTTACATCTTTTTCCGTGATGCGAAGGGGGAATAAACGTGGCAACGATTTTAATTATTGACGATGAAAAAGAGATGCGTGAATTGCTGCGCCTATATTTAGAGCCAGAAGGATTTACGTGCATTGAAGCGGACGACGGCGAAGCAGGGCTTACACAATTCGGACGAAGACATGTCGATTTAATTTTACTTGATATTATGATGCCGAAGCTCGACGGCTATCGTTTTTGCATGCACGTGCGCGAGCGTTCGCAAGTGCCGATCATTTTTTTAACGGCACGAAGCGATGAATGGGATCGTGTATATGGGCTGAAAATTGGCGCAGACGACTACATCGTAAAACCGTTTAGCCCGAATGAAGTCGTGGCGCGCGTTCATGCTGTACTTCGACGAACGAAAGGAGCTGACGCCGCTCCGCAATATGAAGCAGGTCCGATCGTTGTCGATGAAAAAGCGCGAAAAGTCACGGTCAACGGAAAACCTGTTTTGTTAACGTTAAAAGAATTTGAATTGCTCGTCTTGTTTTTAAAACATCGTGGTCAAGTATTTACGCGTGAACAGCTGTTAGATCGCGTCTGGGGCATTCATTACGTCGGCAGCACGCGCACGGTCGATACACATATTAAAACGTTGCGCATTAAATTAGGCGAAGCAGGGCAACTCATCCAAACCGTATGGGGAGTGGGATATAAATTTGATGAAACGGTTTAATTCTCTTTCCTTACAACAAAAGCTTTGGCTGACGATTAGCGCTTTTTTAGTGCTGGCGGTGTTGCTTTTATATACGGTTGCTGTTTATATATATGAAAACATTTATATTTCAAACGTCGAACAACGTTTATTGCAAGAAGGAATGAACATCGCCGCAAAATATGAAGGTGGTGCGCTGACAGACTCGTTTCGCGACACCGTTTCCTTCATCAATGACATATCCGATACAGAAATTGTGCTTGTCAACAATCCGCGTGAATTAAGCGCATGCTTGCCGTTTGAAGTCGATCATCACTCCATTATTAGCGAAGCCGAACGGCAACAACTACTTGCCGGGAAAACAGTGACGAAAAAAGGATATGAACAAACGTTTGACCGTCAAATTGTCGGCATCATCATTCCGCTATTAGACGAACATCGCCTCATGGGCATTTTATATTTGTACGTTCCGCTCGCATCTATTGAAGATGTGCTCGAGCGCATTCAAACGTTCGTCATGATCGGCGGCAGCCTTTTTTTATTCATTACGGTATTTGTCGGGCGAAAAATTGCGATGCATTTCACAAAACCGTTGCAACATATGCAACAAGCGGCCTATCGCGTTTCACAAGGCGATTTTTCCGTCCACGTGAATGTTGAAACGGAAGATGAAATCGGACAATTAGCGAAGGCGTTCAATCAAATGGCGCATGCGCTCGCCAAAGAAGATGAACGAAAAAAAGAATTTTTAGCGAACGTTTCCCACGAATTGCGCACGCCGTTAAGCTATGTAAAAGGATATAGTGAAGCGTTATTAGACGGCGTGGTAAAAGACGAACAACAACAAAAAAAATATATGAAACTCATTCACCGTGAAGCGAGCCGCATGCAACGTCTTGTGCGCGATTTGCTCGATTTGGCGCAACTAGAAGGCACATATCCGCTCGTGCGCACGCCGTTTTCAATCGCACAGCTTATCGAAGAAACGATGGAAAAATACGAGCCGCTCTTGCAAGAAAAAGGCATCCATCTTTCTCTCGATGTCGACCATGATTTAGTCGTCGATGGCGATCCGGATCGCATCGAACAAGTGTTGCAAAACTTGCTTGATAATGCGTTGCGCTACACCCCTTCTAGCGGCAACATATCGTTACGCACCGTAAACAAACATCCGATGTGCGAGCTCGTTATTTCCGATTCAGGACAAGGAATGTCGAAACAAGACATCGAACGATTAGGCGAACGATTTTTCAGAGCGGACCGCTCCCGCTCGCGCGAACATGGCGGCACAGGGCTCGGCATTGCAATCGTCAAGCAAATTGTAAAACTACACGGAGGATCGATTCGCTTTGAAAGCGAACAAGGAAAAGGAACGACCGTGTACGTTCAATTGCCGTTATATGTTGAATCATAGTACAATGTATACATGATAAGTGAAAGGAGGCAAACAAATGAAAGTGAGTTCCATCCCGATCGATTTAGAGCGTCTATTTGAATCGATGTCCCGCTCATTTGCGGTCATTTTATTTCGCCCAGATACGACAGTATTATGGGCAAACGATGCGTTTCTTCAAGCGATGGGCTACACGGAGCAACAATTGCTCGGTTTATCCCACCGTCAATTTTGTCTTCCAGAATACACAAACAGCTACGAGTATACACAATTTTGGGATCGCCTAAAAAACAAACAGCCGTTTTACGGAACGGTGCAACGCGTCACACGCGACGGCAAACATATATGGCTTGAGGCGCTCTACGCTCCGGTATTAGACGAACAAGGGCAAGTGCAAGCGATCTTTAAACTCGCCACCGATGTCACCGACCGTCACCAGACGTTAAATGAAGAGTTTGCAAGTTTACTTGAAGAAATGAACGCGAGCACGAGCGATATTCAACAAACGGCCCGCTTAATCAACAATCACGTCAAACAGTTGAGCGAGAAAGCGGAAACAGTAAGCAAAAGCACAGAGGAAATTCAAGGCGTCATTTCGTTCGTAAAAGACATCGCGATGCAATCGAATTTGCTCGGATTAAACGCTGCCATCGAAGCGGCTCGCGCTGGCGAACACGGTCGCGGCTTTGCGATCGTCGCAGAAGAAGTGCGCAAAATGGCGGAAAAAAGCAAACATTCCGCTGAAGACATTTCCGAACAGCTTAATCATATTACAAGCTCGGTGTTAGAGATGGTTCATATGCTTCAAGAAGTGGCGGAAAAAATAAACGATAGCGCCGAAGCGATCGACGAACTTCATCAAGTACAACAACATATGGTGAAAATTACAGATAAATTGACGAAACTCATGTAACTGCCCATTGCGGCAGTTTTTTTCATCTCGAAAAAATTTTTTATTTTTTTTTAAAAAAGGTCTTGAAAGTCAAAAAAGGTCAAATTATAATAAAGACAGAAAGGTCAAATATAGTCAAAGTCAAAAAGGAGGTTGGTGCCTATGATGTGCCAAGTATGTAAACAAAATGAAGCAAACATCTTTTTACATGTGCAAGTAAACAACGAAAAACAACAATTGCACCTTTGCGAGGCGTGCTATGCAAAACAAAAACAACAATTAAAAGTGCCAGCAGGATTCCACTTCGATCGTTTCGATCAATTGTTCTCCAACTTCTTCGCACCGCTTGCTGAACAAACTGTTTCCCACGCCCAACAACAAGAACAACAACCGAAACGAAACGGATTGCTTGACCAATTCGGTCGCAACTTAACGCAATTAGCGAAAGCAGGATTGATCGATCCTGTCATCGGACGCGATAAAGAAATTGAACGCGTCATTGAAATTTTAAATCGTCGCAATAAAAACAATCCGGTGTTAATCGGTGAACCGGGCGTTGGTAAAACGGCGATCGTCGAAGGATTAGCGCTTAAAATCGTCGAAGGATCTGTTCCAACAAAATTATTAAACAAAGAAGTGTACGTGCTCGATGTCGCTTCCTTAGTCGCAAACACAGGCATTCGCGGTCAATTTGAAGAGCGAATGAAACAACTCATTGCTGAATTACAGCAACGGAAAAATGTCATTTTATTCATCGATGAAATTCATTTACTTGTCGGTGCCGGATCGGCAGAAGGTTCGATGGACGCAAGCAACATATTAAAACCGACGCTTGCTCGCGGAGAATTGCAAATCATCGGCGCAACAACGTTAAAAGAATATCGTCAAATTGAAAAAGATGCAGCGCTTGAACGTCGCTTCCAACCGGTCATCGTTCATGAACCGACAATTGAACAAGCGATTGATATTTTAAAAGGCATTCAGCCAAAATACGAACAATTCCATCAAGTCAAATATACAGATGAAGCGATTCATGCATGCGTCACATTGTCGCATCGCTACATTCAAGATCGCTTCCTTCCTGATAAAGCGATTGACTTGTTAGACGAAGCGGGTTCAAAAGTAAGCTTAAAAGCGACACCGACAAATAAAGAAGCAATCGAACAACGTCTCGAACAATTAAGAAAAGAAAAAGAAAAAGCAGCGCAAGAAGAAAATTACGAACTCGCTGCCAAATTGCGCACAGAAGAATTGCAGCTTGAAAAACAATTAAAACAAAACGGACAAGCTGAGCCACCTGTTGTAGACGTCATGCACATTCAACAAATCATTGAAGAAAAAACAGGCATCCCAGTCGGCAAACTACAAGACGATGAACAAGCAAAAATGAAACATTTAGAAGAAAACTTAGCGAAAAAAGTCATCGGTCAAGAAGAAGCGGTGAAAAAAATCGCTAAAGCGATTCGCAGAAGTCGCGCCGGCTTAAAAGCGAAAAACCGTCCGATCGGTTCGTTCTTATTCGTCGGTCCGACTGGCGTCGGTAAAACAGAATTGTCGAAGACGCTTGCTGAACAATTGTTCGGTTCTAAAGATGCGATGATTCGCTTAGACATGAGCGAATATATGGAAAAACATGCAGTCGCCAAACTCATCGGTGCACCTCCTGGCTACGTTGGTCATGAAGAAGCCGGTCAATTAACGGAAAAAGTGCGCCGCAATCCTTACAGCATCATTTTGCTTGATGAAATGGAAAAAGCGCATCCGGACGTACAACATATGTTTTTGCAAATTTTAGAAGACGGTCGTTTAACAGATAGCCAAGGTCGTACCGTCAGCTTTAAAGATACAGTCATCATTATGACATCAAACGCAGGGACGAATGGCGAAGGCGACTTGCTCCAACGTCTCAGCCTATACTTCAAACCGGAATTTTTAAACCGTCTCGACGCGATCATCGAATTTAAACCGCTTGAAAAAGCGCACATGTTGCAAATTGTTGACCTCATGTTCGCTGAATTGCAACGCACGCTTTCTGAACAACATGTAGCTGTTACAATGAGCGACAAAGCGAAAGAAAAATTAGCTGAACTTGGTTATCATCCGACATTTGGCGCCCGTCCACTCCGCCGCGTCATACAAGAACATGTCGAAGACCAAATTGCTGACGTGTTGCTCGATGAGGAAAACGTGCGTACGATCCACATTGATGTAGAAGACGATCGCATCGTTGTGAAACATGAAAAAGCCTAATCCGCACATGGATTAGGCTTTTAGTCCATTCATCAAAAACTGAATCGTCCGCTCCATCTCTCGTTCATCATCCCACGGATAGTCGGGCATGACGAGAAAGCGCGTCAATAAAAACCCCGCAATTGTCGTAATCGTCAAACGAATAATCGTCTCCGGCGGAAGTGGAGCAAGCTCCCCTTTTTGTTGAAAATGCTCGACAATTTGTTTAAACTTTTCGTACACATGATTGATAAAAATCGTTTGAAACTGCGCTTTAATGTCATCGTGAAACGCCATTTCTTGCCAAAAGACACGAATCGCGGGCAAATACGTTTTGACAAATTCATATCGGTTTTGAAAAACGGCGCGCACAAATTGCTCATAATGTTCATATTCGTTTTCAAATACGTCTTTCACAAACTCTTTCGCTAAAAACGGGGCAACCGATTGAAATAACGTCGGTTTGACGATCGCCAACAACAAATCTTTTTTCGTTTTGTAATGGCGGAAAATCGTTCCTTCCGCTACCCCTGCCCGCTTCGCAATTTCGCTCGTCGACGTCGCTGCATATCCTTTTTCTGCAAACATGTCAATGGCCGCTTGTAAAATTTTCATTTGTTTTTCGCTTAACTGCTGTCCATCGACGTTTAATAAATGAAACAACTGTTGTCGTTCGTCCATCATACCCTCACAACTTTCGATATTTCTTTAATGCTAATACATTTAATATCATAAATAAAAGAGAAAAGCTAATCAAAACGTATACGTCGAAGGCGATCGCCTCAAACCCTTTCCCGCGAATCATAATTTCTCTTAACGCATCAGCCCCGTAATATAACGGCATGGCGAAGCTAACGGAACGAAGCCAAGGCTCCATCGTTTCTAAATGAAACAGCCCTGAAAAAAAGACTTGTGGAACGACGACGAGCGGAATAAATTGAATCATTTGCAATTCGTTGTTCGCAAAGGCGGATAATAACGTCCCTAACGTGAGCGCCGTCATCGCTAACAAAAACGTAATGAGCAACACATAGAAAATCGAACCTTCCATCATCATGTCTAATATATAAATCGCAAACGATGAAATAAGACTTGCTTGAATCGTTGTAAATATGCCAAAGCCGATGACGTAACCGATTACAATTTCCCATCGCTTTAACGGCGTCGCGAGCAACCGCTCAAGCGTGCCACTCGTTCGCTCGCGCAAAAACGACACCCCTGCAATTAAAAAGACGAAAAAGAAAATGAAAAAGCCAATTAATACCGGACCGAAATTGTCAAATAACGCCATGTTTTCTGAACCGTGCACATATACGGTGTCGATCGTAAATGGCTGTTTCGTCGGCGGTATGAGCGTTTGTGCTGCTTTTTGCACCGTCATGAGCACCGTTTTGCTGATGGACGGATCGCTTCCTTCGAGCGTCAGACGGAAAGCGGCTTCCTTCATTTCAATAAACGCATCAATTTGTTGCTCATCTAGTTCGTTCATCGCCTTCGCTTTTGTCATCGTCGTCACATGCGCATCCGCTTTTTTTAATGCGTCTTGAAACGGATGTGGCACGTTTGCATCAACCGCGATATGCGGTTCATATTGTTCTCCGTTAAACACTAAGTCCATTAAAAACATGACAAACATCGGTGCGACAATCATTAACGCAAGCGTTCGTTTATCGCGAAAAAACTGACGAATAATGCGGACGACAATCGCTTGAATTCTCATGCATATGCCCCCCCAAAATGTAAAAATGCGCGTTCTAACGTCGTTGTGCCTGTTTGTTTCTTTAATTCGTCTGGGCTGCCGACGGCAATTAACCGTCCGTTGCGAATCATCGCCAGCCGCATACATTTTTCTGCTTCGTCCATGACGTGCGTCGTCACAACGATCGTCGTTCCTCGTTCGCGAATGCGTTCAAGTTCTTCCCAAATCGCTTGACGAAGAAGCGGATCGATCCCGACGGTCGGCTCGTCTAAAATAAGCACTTCTGGTTCGTGGAGAAGCGCGGCCGCTAGCGAAAGACGGCGTTTCATTCCCCCAGAATATTGATGAACCGCTTTTTTCATATCATTCGTTAAGTTCACAAGCTGCAACACGTCTTCGATGCGCTCTTTTTTCTTTTTTCCTTTTAATCTATAAATCGATGCGAAAAAGTCTAAGTTTTCAAGCGCCGTTAACTCGCCATATAGCGCATCAGATTGTGCCATAAAACCGAGGCGCGCCATCGTTTGCAAATTCGGCATGCGCGCACCGAGCACATGAATCGTCCCTTCTGTCGCCATATCAATGCCTGCGATCATTTTGACGAGCGTCGTTTTCCCCGCTCCGGACGGGCCAAGTATGCCGAAAATTTCTCCGGCATTCACTTCAAGTGACACGTCATGAATGACTTCTTTTTTATGAAACTGTTTACTGACATGTTGCAATTGAATCGCCATCATGTTCCCTCGCTTTCATAATAGTGAGTGAGTACTCACTTTCATTATATACGTTCCACTTCCTTCTTGTACATATGTGCGAAAAATTTTTCATTGACGAAATAAAAAGATTTTTGTACGATAGTAACGTCAATTGCATACGAAATCTTTCTCGTCAACTAAGATGAGATAGAGGTCGCGGCAAATAATAGTAGTTTCATGGAGACGCAGAGACGTCGCTGAAGTGAGATGAAAGGATTTGTCGCCGAAGTTTATAGCGTGCTCTGGCGCTATAAGCTGGGCCTGTTGCCGAATAGGTGCAGGACTGTCATCGCGCATGCGGTGGAGAGCTATCGATCTTAAGTTTGATGCGGATGTGTCATATATTGTGCACCCGTTGAAAACTTAGGGTGCACTTTTTTATTTGAAAAAAGTGCACGACAACAGCGCTCTACCGTACGCACCGTATATTTTATGAACGAAAGGATGAAAAACATGAAACAACAAAAACTCGGCTTTTGGGTATTGACCGCGCTCGTTGTCGGCAACATGGTCGGATCTGGTATTTTTATGCTTCCTCGTTCGCTTGCGGAGGCGGCAAGCCCTGCTGGCGTGTTGCTTGGCTGGCTGTTGACGGGGGCTGGGGTGTTAATGATTGCGATCATTTTTGGTAATTTAGCGATTCGAAAACCAGAATTAAACGGCGGACCGCAAATTTATGCGAAAGAGCTGTTTCCGAAAGGTTCAAATGCGTCGATCTTATCCGGTTTTATGTCATCTTGGGGATATTGGATCGGAAACGTCGCTGGAAACGTCGCCATTATTACGACGTTTGCTAGTTACTTATCAACGTTTTTCCCTATTTTAACGAGCGGACATGTCATCTTTTCCGTCGGTTCATTTACATTAAAGCTCGGCAATTTGCTGACGTTTCTCGTTTGTACGGCGCTTTTATGGATGATGCATACAATTATTTTACAAGGAGCAGAAAACGCTGGAAAATTAAACTTTGTTGCCACCGCAACGAAAGTGCTTGGCTTTTTCTTATTCATCGTCATCGGGCTGTTCGCCTTTGAAAAAAGCTATATCCAACCGTTTGTTGCTCCGCGTTACGATGAAGCAGGTCATACGCTCGGACTTCTTTCGCAAATCAACAACGTCGCATTAAGCACGCTTTGGGCGTTTATCGGCATTGAATCTGCGATCGTCTTCGCTTCTCGCGCGCGCAAACAAAGCGATGTGAAACGCGCGACAATTGTCGGTTTATTTATCGCCTTAGCGATTTACATCGGCATTAGCGTACTCGTCATGGGATTATTAAAACAAGAAGCGCTTATGCAGTCAGAAAAACCGCTCGTCGATGCGATCGGAACAGTGTTAGGACCGATCGGATCGCAACTGCTTGCAGGGCTCGGTTTAATTAGCTTAATCGGTTCGACGCTTGGCTGGATTTTTTTAAGTGCAGAAGTGCCGTACCAAGCTGCAAAACAAGGATTGTTTATGCGCACCTTTTTGCAAGAAAATAAAAACGGAATGCCGCGCTTTTCTTTAATCGTCTCGAATATGATTGCGCAACTATTCATTTTTTCAACGATTTCAAACTCGATGGCGGCAGCGTTCGATTTCGTCATTTACATTGCGACATTATCGTATCTCGTTCCGTACGTCATCGCATCCGTCTTCCAATTGAAGCTCGTTTGGACAGGAGAGACGTATCGTACGATGCAAGAACGAATGACAGACGGAACGATCGCCGTGCTTGCGACTATTTACTCCATTTGGCTTGTGAAAGCAGGAACGGCCGATATGAAAACATTTTTACTCGGCATCGCCTTGCTGGCAAGCAGCTTGCTTTTTTATCCGCTTGTTGTCAAACAACAAAGCGACGAAACGAACAAACAAAAACAGTCAGCATAACAAATCCCCCGTCATTTCGGCGGGGGGGGTATATCAAGCGGATTCGCATTGTAATTAATCACATTAAACTTAGTAAACAAAGCATATTTTGAAAAAACATGAAATACTTCAAGAATATCGTTCCTCATCTTTGGATATCCGGTATAATCTGTCCAATGAAGGGAAGCAAATTCTTTGTTTTGAAGTTTCCGATTGAGTTCCACAAATTCGAAAGTATTATATATTTTTGATGGAATTAATAATCCTGCCATTAACGTAGGTTTATCCTTTTTTGTCCCACTTTCATCCAAAAAAATATGCATCATTTCTATATTCAATACTTCTCTTTCCATCTGGTTCATTCTCCCTTGATAACAATATAGTTATGTAATATCCTCTAAGTACAGTACGTTACTCGTTCCTTGGAACGACTAGCGTGCTGTAGAATAGAAAGTAGCTCGTCCCAAGGGGCGACTGAAATCTATTCGACTACATATGTTTTTCTAATGACTAAGGTAACTCCCTTGGTCTTTTTTATTTTTCGTCCTCTATCATTTACAGAACATATTTCGACATCTTTCGTTTTCGTCCTTCCTGCCCGAGCAAAAATCCCCTTCTTACACTAATGATTTTTTCAGCCTTTTTTCACATGTTTATGTTATAATATTCCTTGAATTTCGTTTTGTCGAGGGAGTACATATGGGGAGAGAGAAAATGAGACGGTGGTTGTTGTACGTCTCGCTTGTTATTTTGCCGTGCTTTGTTGGGAGCGCATGGATTGTGCTTTGGCAAGACGAACAGCAGCAACAACAACTGCTTGAAGAAACGCGAACGTTTGCGAATATACATAAAAATGACCTTGACCGTTTTCTTGCGGAGACGACGGCTCGGCTAGAAACGTTAGCGATTGTCATGGGCAAACATATCGCGACATTAAAAAAGGAAGAAATAAACGACATATTGCAACAAATGCAAAAACAAGACGTTCGCTTTGAACGCATCTCGTTCGTTTCCGACATGACAAGTTCCACGATGTACATAGCAAAAATAACGAAACAAACGATGATCGATACCCATCAGACGACGACGATCGTCACGCCAATTATCGATGAACAAACAAATCAAACGGCTGGCTTTCTCGTTGCAAAATTGCGCACAGCGTACATGAAACATCGCATGAAAATCATTGATCCAAACGCATCCTTTCGCTTATACGATGAACACGGAACGCTTCTTCTTGCGACAAACAAACGTCAAGCATCACAACAAAAAGTAAGCGTCCATTTAAATCACGCACCGTGGACGATTGAAGCGAACGTGCCGCGCGTAAATATGAAACAAAATATACAAGCTTCCCTTCCTTATATCTTGTCGCTTATTGTGATCATCCCATCCATATTATTTGGTTGTTCATTCAATATTCGCTATTAAAACGGCAAACGATCGTCGAACGAATGGAAACGGAAGCGCAAAAGCTTGAGCTCATTGGAACACTCGCCGCAAGCACGGCACACGAAATTCGCAACCCGCTTGCTGGCATTAAAGGGTTTATTCAATTATTAAGTGAAAAACATAAAGATAACGAATCGCAACTTTATTTTTCTGTCATTCAAAACGAAATCACACGCATTAACGATATCGTCAACGAATTTTTAATTCTCGGCAAACCGACGGTACAAAAGCTTGAAATATGCGATTTAAATCATATCGTCCAAAGCATTCACCCGATGATCGAGTCGCAAGCACACTTACATAATGTTATTTATTCGTTTCAACGCGCCGATGTACCGCTTCCGATTCGTTGTTCAAAAGACCATTTAAAACAAGTCGTCTTAAATTTAGCAAAAAATGCGATAGAAGCGATGCCGCACGGTGGCGAGCTAACGATTTCTCTTGAAAAACAAGGAAGCTTCGGCATATTGCGCGTCAAAGATACAGGGTGCGGCATTCCGAAACATGTGAGCGACAAGCTATTCCAACCGTTTGTCACGTCTAAGCAAACAGGCACAGGACTTGGGCTCGTCATATGTAAACGCATTATAGACATGCACGAAGGGACGATTGACATTCATAGTATAGAAAAGAAAGGAACGACGATTACCGTTCGTTTTCCGTTAGGAGGGTGATTATGGTTGACATGCTGATCGGAAGCACGCTATCTGCACTTGCCACAGGAGCTGGCGCTGTCCCGATTTTATTTTTGTCGCGCTCGTTAACACACAAATGGCGCGACATGTTGCTCGCTTTTACGGCTGGTGTTATGATGGCGGCATCCATGCTTGGACTCATTCCAGAAGCGCTTTCTTCCGGAACGTTTTTTGCCTTAGCCGTTGGATTGTGCGTCGGTGTGCTCGCGTTAACGTTTCTTGAAAAAATCGTCCCCCACATCGACTTAGCGCATACCGAAAGCGGCATAAAAATTGACCAAAAAGCGTTGCTTGTGCTTGCGGCGATTACGCTTCATAACATCCCAGAAGGACTATCTGTCGGCGTGAGTTACGCTTCCGGCGAACAAAACCATATGGGTGATTTAATTGCGCTTGCGATCGGCTTCCAAAACGCGCCTGAAGGATTGCTCGTTGCGCTTTTTTTATTTAATCAACAAATTTCAAAAGGAAAAGCGTTTTTGATGGCAACAGGGACAGGACTGATTGAACTTGTCGCTTCCGTCATCGGCTTTTATTTAACGTCGGTCGTCGATGCGCTCGTCCCGTACGGATTAGCGTTTGCCGCTGGAGCGATGTTGTTTATTATTTATAAAGAGTTAATTCCTGAAAGCCATGGTGATGGGAATGAACAATCGTCAACGTATTCTTTTATTATCGGACTATTAGTGATGGTATTTTTAATTGAAACATTTTAAAGGATGATCCACATGTCGAAATATTATATGCTTCTTTTATTGACAAGCGCATTATGGGGAGGAAACTTTGTCGCAAGCAAATTGCTTGTCGCCCACGCCTCCCCGCTCACGCTGACGTTTATTCGCTGGACGATCGCCGTCCTTTTTTTATTTCCGATCGTGTTAAAAAAAGAACGATCCGTCCGTCTTCAAACGCGCGGCATCGTTCCTTTGATTGCGATGGGGATGTCGGGCGTCGTGTTGTTTAACGTATTTATGTTTCAAGCGCTTCGCTACACATCAGCGGATCATGTCGGTTTAATTTCAACGCTAAACCCGATGGCGATTGCGCTCGTTGCATACGTCGTCTATCGTGACAAACTGACGCTTCGGCAATGGGTGGCGATGGTCGTTTCGCTCATCGGTGTGCTCATCGTCATGACGCACGGGCAACTGCATCGTTTAGCGGATGTAAACATCGGCGATGTATGGATGATCGGAGCGGTCATCATTTGGGGCGTTTATTCATCCTGCGCCAAAGCGGTGATGACATCGTACTCTCCGCTTGCGGCGACGTTTTGGTCTGGCGTATTTGGCGTCATCGGATTGTTGCCGTTTCTTTCTTCTTTTTCCGTTCATGATGTGAACGTCTCCTTTTTGCTTGCGCTTTTATATACGAGCGTTGGGGCGACAGTGCTCGCGATGTTTCTTTGGAACGTCGGCGTCAAACGAGTTGGTGCGACGACAGCGGGCATGTTTTTAAATTTTAATCCGCTTTTTACTGCCTTGTTTGCATACATACTTCTTGGGGAAACGTTAACGCCACCACAATGGATCGGTTCATTTGTTACCATTGCAGGCGTCATATTGTTTACAAAAAAATAGAAGGGGCGTTATTCCCCTTCTTTTTCTTCATATGGATGGGCAACCCAGCCGGATGGATCGATAAATAAACGAACCGCAACGACTTGGCGATCGTCCATTAATGTAAAGAAATGCGGATTTCCTTCTGGCACAGAAATGACGTCTCCTGCTTCGAGTTGTACGTCAAAATATCCTGTTTTTTCGTCCCCTTTAATAACGAAAATGCCGTGCCCTGCGACGATTGCACGCACTTCATCTTCCGTGTGCGTATGCACTTGTTCAAATTTTTTCAATAGCTCTTCTAAATTTGGTGTTTGTTCGCATAGGGCGACAACATCCCACGCTTGATAGCCTCTTCGCTTCGCTAAATCTTCAATTTCCGATTGAAACGCTGTTAAAATGTCCGCTTTTTCTTCGTCTGTTAATACAAATTTGTTTTGAAGATGCGCTGGAAGTTTACTTGCATCCCAACGTTCGTATAATACCCCTTGTTGATTTAAAAACGCAGCGACGTTTTCCTTTCCTTCAATGACTTCACCTGTGTTGCGCACTTTAATGACTGCCATATTTCTTCCCCCTTATCGTTTTAAAAGTAATAATTTGACGTGGTACTGACATAAAAACTCGCATGCTTCTAGCCATTTTTTCGCTTCAAACGCATCTTTTCCCCAAACGGTAATGCCGTGATTGCGAATAAGTACCGCCCCTGTGCTTTCATGCACATGTTTCGCAAATTCCTTCGCCAACGTCGGAATATGTGCGAAATTCGGAATAATCGGAATGCGAAATACCGCATCTTCTTCCCATAATCCGAACGCTTTAATAATTTCTTGATTTGTAAAGACGACTTCCCCTTCATCGCCGTACCATTCCGAAATGACGTTGTTGTCAACGGTATGCACATGCAAGACGCAGCCGGCGTTCGTTTTGTTGTAAATGTGGACGTGAAGAAGCGTCTCCGCTGACGGTTTAAGAGACGTCGCTTCCGCTGGCTGTCCGTCCGCACCGACGAGTAAAAAATCTTCTGCCGTTTCTTTTCGTTTATCTTTGCCGCTTGCAGTCACAAGAAACGTGAGCGGCTCATCGCTCACTTTGAGCGACAAATTGCCGCTTGTTCCCATAAACCAATCGCGCGCCGCTAGCTCCCGTTTCACCTCGGCAAGCTCTTCCCATTTTTTTTGCCTCATGCGACCACCTCGCTTTCTTTTAACGCATTGATGACATCATAAAACGTCGCAAACGGCGTATGCGGTAAGTGAAGCTCACGGCATTTTTCAAGCAAAAAGTCGCGGGCGATGACATGATCCGCTAATTTTGCCGCCGCTAAATCCGTAATCGAATCGCCAATCACAATCGTTTTCGCTCCTTTTGGCGCGAGTTTACGAAGAAGAGACGGCTTGCAACAGCCGCATTCATTTTGACAATGTTCATCGCACGCATACGGCCACGTAATTTGAATCGTTTCACCGCGAAAGTCCGCGCGATTGCAAAAAATGCGTTCTTTTTCAATCAAACCGTCTAACAACGGATAAACGAAAAAGTCGATGCCGCCGCTGACGATATAAAGCGGAATGTGTTTTTGTTTCGTAAATGCGACAAACTCCGAAAATCCGTCGCGAATGCGGGCGTTGTCAAGCAAAAATTGCACGATTTGTTCTTTCAATGACGACGGTAAAAGAGAAAACATGCGCCCGACGCCTTGTTGTACGGAACATCTTTGTGCAAGTATATCGTCTTTGATCGCTTCCCACTCCGGTGGAGCGAACTGTTTCATAATCGCAATAATGTTATCGTTTAACGTAATCGTCCCGTCAAAGTCGCAAAAAATGACTGGCTTCATGATGCGCTCCCCCATAAATCAAGCGCTTGTCGTAACGGTTCGTTTTCTTTTGCCGCGTCATGAAGCGAACGCCCTGAAAGCACCGCTTCTACTGCGGCACGAAACGCTTGACCGCCTCCAACCGCTCCGGCCGGATGACCGTGCACCCCGCCGCCTGCGTTAATGACACAATCGATGCCAAAGTCGCGAATTAAAAGCGGCACAAGCCCCGGATGAATGCCAGCGGATGGGACAGGGAACGCGCGAACAAACGGCTCTTCTTTCGTCAGTTCATCGGCAATCGCAAGCGTCTGTTGTTTTTCAAGCGCCACGCTTCCGTACGGAGACGGGAAAAGCGAAAAATCCGCTCCTGCCATGCGCAATAGTTTGCCAAGAAGAAGCGCATAGCTCACTCCATACACGTGCGAGGAAGCGATCGCGCCGCTAAATGACGGATGCGCCATGATCGGCAAACGAATGTCATCGTCTTCGCGAAGCGCTTGCAGCACGTCAAGTCCGTATGTAAACACGTTAAACAACAACACGTCCGCGCCTAACTCCGCTGCGCGCTTCGCTTTTTCTTTTAGTTCAAACGTTTTTCCTGTTAAGTTCACCGCATATAACGTCCGATGCCCTGTTTGTTCGTACACGTCTTGTAACGCTTCTTTTCCTGCGACGATGCGTTTTTCAAACGGCGTCAAGTCGTTTTCAAACAAAATTTCATCGTCTTTCACGAGATCGACACCGCCGAGCGCTTGCAGTTTTAATTGCTCGGTCACATATCGCAAATCGCGTCCGATGACCGCTTTAAAAATGCTCATGACAAGCGGACGGTCAAAGACGCCAAGCTTTTCACGAATGCCGTCAATGCCAAAGCGCGGACCCGGAAACGCTCGTTTTAATTCGTCAGAAAACGTCAGGTCAACGAGTTTAATCGTTCCATCCAACGACAATTTGCCAAACGTCGTCGTCAAAATCGCTGGAAAATCGGCACTAAAATTAACGCTCGGATATGAAATGCGCACGAGCGCCCGTTTCAATCGCTTCCCGAAATACGTATTGACTCGCTCATCTTCCTCAAGCTGTTCAATGGACTCAACAACACCTTTATGTTTTTTCAACTGCTCTTGTTCAAGCTGCGGCAAATCGGTCCACGACCCGATAGTAAGCCCAAGCGCAATCCCTTCCGCTTTTTTCGCCAAATCTTTGTCATCATGAATCAAATATGTTGCTGTAATCATCGTGCCACTCCTTTACAAATAAAAAACCTCTTCATAAGAAGAGGCTAATTGTTCGTCTCTTCTTATCTCTCAGCCTACTGCTGCGAGAATTAGCACCGTGCTTAACGTTTGTTAAGTCGGTTGCCGGGCTTCATCGGGCTCGTCCCTCCGCCTACTCTTGATAAGAATTCGCAATGTATGGAATTTTTCAAATGGTTCATTTTTCATAAATTTAATTCGAATTATGACAGCAGTCTTTCATTTTGTCAACGATTTTTTAAAAAAGTTGTAGCCTCCCGATTCGTTCCGCCGCTTCTTTTAGCCGTTCTTCGCTTGTGAGTAGCCCTGTGCGCACATATCCTTTCCCATGCTCACCAAAGCCGATGCCTGGGGCAACAGCGACATGCGCTTGTTCAAGCAAAAGATTGGCAAACGTCTCAGACGTATATCCTTTTGGCACCGGAAGCCACGCAAAAAACGAGCCTGCTGGCGCTTGGACGTTCCAGCCGATGTCGTTTAACGCGCGAATAAACGTATTCCGTCTTGCTTCATACGTGGCGACAAGCTCCTCGACGCATTGTTGCGACTGTAAAAGCGCGACCGCTGCCGCTTCTTGAATGGCACCGAACATGCTCACATACAAATGATCTTGCAAAACGTTGATCGCTTCAATCATGCTTTCGTTTCCGACCGCAAAGCCGATGCGCCATCCTGCCATATTGTACGTTTTCGAAAACGTATAAATTTCAATGCCGACATCTTTCGCCCCTTCGACTTGTAAAAAGCTGATTGGCTTTTTCCCATCAAAACCAATCGCCCCGTACGCAAAATCGTGTACGACGGCAATGCCGTATGTTTCAGCAAACGAAACGGTTTTTTTAAAAAACGATTCCGTTGCTGTCGCACCTGTCGGGTTGTTCGGATAGTTTAAAAACATGAGTTTTGCTTCGCGGACAACGTCTTCGTTTAACTCCTCATAATCGGGCAAAAAGTCGTTTTCCGCTCGCAGCGGCATCATTTCCATGCGCGCCCGCGCGAGCACAACGCCCGACCAATAGTCCGGATAACCGGGATCGGGAACGAGCACGACATCGCCGGGGTTCAATAAACAAAGCGGCATTTCAACGAGCCCGGCTTTCCCACCAAATAAAATGGCGACTTCTTTTTCGGGATCAACCGTTACCCCATACTCCCGTTTGTAAAACGTCGCTACGGCTTCTTTCAAAAACGAATACCCGCGAAACGGTGAATATTTATGATACGCTGGCTTTGCTACCGCCTGTTGCATCGCGTTTACAATATGAGCAGGGGTCGGCTGATCCGGATTTCCTTGCCCAAGATTAATGACGTCATGCCCTTCAGCAATGACCGCATTCACTTTTTGAACGAGCGAAGCAAAAAATTGCTTCGGTAGTTGTTGTAACAAGTTCGATTGCGGAAATGTTTTCATTTTTCGCACACCTACTTCACAAAAAGGTTGAAATTCTAGTCATGTATCATATATCGTAAAAATCAAAATGTAAAGAAAATTTTTCGAGGTGAATGAAATGAACATTGCTTGCATACAAATGGACATTGCGTTTGGAGCGCCTGAAAAAAACAAACAAACGATCGTGCGCTACATGGAACAAATGGCGCGTGACGTCGACGTCGTCGTTTTGCCAGAACTATGGACGACAGGCTACGATTTAACGAGATTAACGGACATCGCCGACGAAAACGGCGAAGATACAAAAACGTTTCTTTCCTCGCTTGCGCGCACGTACGATGTGCATATTGTCGGCGGATCGGTAGCAAAAAAAACGGACAAACAAATGACGAATACGATGTATGTCGTCGACCGACATGGTCATGTCGTCAGCGAATATAGTAAACTTCATTTGTTCAAATTGATGGATGAACATACGTATTTGCAAGCTGGCGAAACGTTAGGTGTATTCGAGCTTGCTCACACGACGTGCGCAGGCGTCATTTGTTATGACATTCGTTTTCCAGAATGGATTCGCGCTCATACATTACACGGGGCCGAAGTGCTATTTGTCGTCGCGGAGTGGCCGCTCGCTCGCCTTCATCATTGGCGCACGTTGTTAATGGCGAGAGCGATTGAAAACCAATGTTACGTCGTCGCTTGCAACCGCGCAGGAAAAGATCCGAACAACACATTTGCTGGCCATTCGATGATCATCGATCCGTGGGGAAATGTTCTTGCTGAAGGGGACGAACAAGAAGCGATCATTTCGGCGAATATTGACATAAGTGAAGTGCAACATGTGCGCGGGCGCATCCCGATTTTTGCTGATCGTCGCCCAGACGTGTATAAAATTTTTGAAAAAAAGGATTGACAAACGAGCATAAAGCGATGTATGATTCGAATCAAGCGAATTCACGAAACTTTTTCACTGTTAAAAACATTCAAATAACGATAAACACTCTTATCAAGAGCAGGTGGAGGGACGAGCCCGATGAAGCCCGGCAACCGGCGGTAACGCACGGTGCTAATTCTTGCAGCAATAGGCTGAGAGATAAGAGGTGCGAAGCAAACTTCAAACCTCTTTCGTTCAGCGAAAGAGGTTTTTTATTTATGCTAAGGGAGGAATCCATATGTACGAACCGTTAACAGAACAAAAAGCGATCGCCCTTGCTGTTCGGTTAGGGCTTTTTGGGAAAGATGCGCTTCTTTCATGCCAAGAAATTGGCGATGGCAACTTAAATCTCGTGTTTCGCATCGTCAACGAGCGCACAAACGACAGCATCATCATCAAACAAGCGTTGCCGTATGCGAAAGTCGTCGGCGAAAGCTGGCCGCTTACGTTAAAACGAGCGACGATCGAAAGCCAAGCGTTGCGCACATTCGCAAGCTACGTCCCTCAATACGTTCCGAAAGTATACTATTCTGATGAGTCTTTAGCAATTACGGTGATGGAAGATTTATCACATTTACAAATTGCTCGTCGCGGGCTGATCGAAGGAAAAACGTTTCCAAAACTTTCGGAACATATCGGTGAATTTATCGCAAAAACGGCGTTTTACACGTCTGATTTCGGCATGAACCAACAACAAAAAAAGAAACTCGCACAACAATTTACAAACCCTGAACTTTGTAAAATTACAGAAGATCTCGTATTGACCGACCCGTTTTTTGACCATGACACAAATAACTTTGAAGCGGAACTTCGCGCAGATGTCGAGCAACTTTGGCAAGATGACGTGTTAAAATGCGAAACCGCAAAACTGAAACGGCTCTTTTTAACGAAAGCGGACGTCTTGCTTCATGGCGATTTACATACGGGAAGCATTTTTGCAAGCGATGATGAAACGAAAGTGATCGACCCAGAATTTGCATTTTACGGTCCGATCGGCTTTGATCTTGGGCAATTTTTCGCTAATTTGCTGTTAAACGCTCTCGCTCGCGATGAACGTGACCGCGAACCGCTCTTTCATCATATCGAAAAAACGTGGGACGTGTTTGTTCGCACATTTTCTGAACTTTGGCGTGAAAGCGATGAACCGTATGCGCAAATTTCTGGCGTGCTTCAAGACGTGCTTCACGATGCAAAGATCGAAGCGATTGGATTTGCTGGCTGTGAAGTCATTCGCCGAACGATCGGTTTAGCCCATGTCGCAGACGTTGACGAATTGCCGCTTGAGCGCCGACTTGATGTGAAACGTCACGCGCTTCGCCTCGGACGTGCGCTGATCGTACAGCGTGAACAATTGCCGATTCAGGCGATCAAACAACTTGTGCAACAAACGGTACATGTGAACAGCTAGGAGGAAGACAATGAAATCTGTACAATGGCACGATACACATATCACAATTTTAAACCAACAAGCGTTGCCTCATAAGACGGAATATTTGGAATTAAAAAACATAAAAGACGTATGGGATGCGATCGTGACGTTAAAAGTGCGCGGGGCGCCGGCAATCGGCACGACTGCCGCCTACGGCTTAGCGCTTGCGGCAAAATCGTATGAGACAGACGACTTAGCGCAATTTCATGCCGAGTTAAAGCGCGACCGCGACTATTTAGCTAGCTCGCGTCCGACCGCTGTCAACTTATTTTGGGCGCTTGATCGGCTTATGAAAAGCGTCGCGCAAGCAAAATCCGTCAACGAAGCGAAAACGACGCTCATTCATGAAGCGATTTGCATTCAAGTAGAAGATGAAGACGTATGCCGCCGCATCGGCGAACATGCCCTTTCCCTTTTTCAAGACGGCGATCGCATCATGACGATTTGCAATGCCGGGGCGATTGCGACGGCGCGCTACGGAACGGCGCTTGCTCCGTTTCATTTAGCGAAAGAAAAAGGAATGACGCTTCATGCGTATGCGTGTGAAACGCGACCTGTCTTGCAAGGGGCACGGCTCACCGCTTGGGAGCTTTCACAAGCCGGCGTCGATGTGACGCTTATTACCGACAACATGGCCGCGCAAACGATGAAAGCAAAACGCATTTCCGCTGTCATCGTCGGCGCGGATCGCATCGCCGCAAACGGCGACACAGCAAACAAAATCGGCACGTTCGGTCTAGCCATTTTAGCAAAAGCGTTCAACATCCCATTTTACGTCGCCGCCCCGCTCTCAACGATCGACTTACAGACGAAAACAGGCGACGACATTCCGATTGAAGAACGCGCTAAAGAAGAAGTGACGCATATCGGCGGCGTGCGTATCGCACCGAATGTGAACGTCTACAACCCTGCCTTTGACGTCACACCGCATGAACTCATTACCGGCATTATTACCGAAAAAGGCATCATTTTTGGCGATTACGCAACAAAACTGCCGACATTATTTGAGGAGGTATTCGCATGAGAAATGTATGGCTTGCCTTCGTGCTTCTTTTGGCGCTATTAGCCGGATGCACGAACGAACAAGATGCCGTTTCTAAACCGGCACAACAACCGAAAGAAGAAACGAAACAAACGAATGAAACAACAGGAGCGGACATTCCAGCCGCACTAAACAAACCGATTAAAATTGCCGCTATTATGCAAATGTCGATCGGCACCTTTTCATCGCAATATATCGCAGGTGTGAAAGAACAAGTCGCAAAATTTGGCGGCGACGTGCAAATTTATAACGCGGATAACGATTTAACGAAAATGGCATCGTACGTCGAAACGGCGATTAACCAAAACGTCGATGCGATTTTATTAGACCATGGACGGGCGGATGCGCTAAAAGCCCCTGTGGAAAAAGCGCTAGCAAAAGGCATTCACGTCGTCGCGTTTGATAATGATTTAAACATTCCGAGTGTCACTGTCATTGACCAAGACGATTACAGCTTAGCATGGAAAACGTTAAAAACGTTAGCGGAAGATTTAAACGGTGAAGGCGAAATCGTCACGATTTGGGTCGGCGGCTTTACGCCGATGGAACGGCGCCACGTCATTTACGAAGCGTTTCAAAAACGATATCCGAACATAAAAGAAGTCGCAAAATTCGGTACAGCGAGCGCAAACACCGCTTTAGATACACAAACGCAAATGGAAGCAATTTTGAAAAAATATCCGAACAAAGGCGATATTGATGCGGTGTTTGCGACGTGGGACGAGTTCGCCAAAGGAGCAACGCGCGCCATTCAACAAGCAGGTCGAACAGAAATTAAAGTGTACGGCATCGACTTAAGCGATGAAGATTTACAAATGATTCAACAACCGAATAGCCCATGGGTCGCAACGACAGCAACCGATCCAGCGGAAGTCGGACGCGTGCAAGTGCGCTTTGCGTATCAAAAAATTGCAGGGGAAAAAACGCCAAACATTTATTCACTTGAACCGCATTTAGTGAAACGTTCCGACTTACCAGATCAACAAGTGTCGATGGGCGAACTGCACAACTACATTTCAGGCTGGGGACAATCAAACGTCGCTGTCTCTCCATGGATGAAAACGCTCGAACAACAGGTGAAAAAACAATGAGCGGGCTTTCTATGAAACAAATCGTCCATTCGTTTGGCGATGTCACCGTATTAAACGGCGTGAACTTCCATGTCCAACCGGGCGAAGTTCACGCCCTTTTAGGTATGAACGGCGCAGGAAAAAGCACGTTAATGAACATTTTAGCTGGTCACCTGCAAGCAACGAGCGGAGCGATTGACATCGACGGACGGTCGTATACGTTTTCTTCCCCGCGAGATGCGAAGCGAGCGGGCATCGGACATGTCGTGCAAGAAGTGGATGCGGCGTTATTCCCTGCCCTATCCGTATATGAAAATGTGCTCGCTGAACAAATTGTTGAACAACCGAACATGTTGTTTTCAAAAACGAACAAGCGGGCGTTTGTGTTACAACTTCTTGAGCGCGTCGGTTTGGCGCATGTGTCGCCTGATGCGTCCGTCCAAACGTGCTCGCTCCATGAAAAACAGCTTATTTTACTCGCTCGCGTCCTTTCTTCTTCCGCTCGCTACATTATTTTAGACGAGCCGACCGCCTCGTTAAGCGAAGAAGAAACGAAACGGCTATTTGCGATGATTGAACAATTAAAAGCACAAGGCGTGTCGTTTATTTACATTTCGCATAAATTGCACGAAGTAAAACGCATTTGCGACCGGATGACGATTTTGCGCGACGGCACAGTTGTATATGAAGGTGATGTATCGCTTCCGACGGAACAAATCGTGCGCCATATGGTCGGGCGGCAACCGGAGACGCGCAACACTTTTGCGCGGGAAAAAAGTGAAGAAACGATATTTGAAGTGAAACAACTATACATTCCAAAAACGAAAACGACGGTAGACCTTGCTGTACGACGCGGGGAAATTGTCGGCATTGCCGGCATCGTCGGCGCAGGAAAAACAGAATTAGCAGAAAGCATCATCGCCCATGTGAACACGACAGGGGAACGCATCGTGCGCGGGAAAAAACAAACGTGGACATCGCCAAAAGATGCGATCGAAGCAGGCGTTTGTCTCATTCCAGAAGAGCGCCGAAAACAAGGATTATTTATGAACGAAACGGTAGAAAAAAATTTGACGGTGCGCCTATTGTCGAACATTTCGAAATGGCAATGGATTCATAAACGACGCGAGCGCACGATCGCGACATCGCTCATTTCATCGTTACATATTCGTCCATCCTCGCCGGCCGCCTTGGCAAAAAACTTAAGCGGCGGCAATCAACAAAAAGTCGTCATCGGCAAATGGCTGCAAACGAACAGCGACGTATTTCTTTTTGACGAGCCGACAAAAGGCATTGACGTGCACGCGAAAGAAGAAGTATTTTCGATCATTCGCTCGCTTGCTGAAGAAGGAAAAGCGATCATTTATTTCACGAACGAGTTTCAAGAGCTGCTTCGCATTGCACATACGATTTACGTCATGGTCGACGGTCGTTTCATCAAAAAAATAGACGCCCAAGAAGCGACATACGAACAGCTCGTCCATGATACAACAGGAGGTGACATGAGATGAAGTTTTTATACAAATACGGAACGATCATCGCCATCGTTGTCGTCATTAGTTTTTTCAGCATCACGCTCGATTCGTTTTTTACGTATGCAAACTTTAGCGACATTTTACGTTCGATTTCGATCGTCACGCTCGTTGCGATCGGCATTACGTTTTCATTAATTGTCGATGGATTTGATTTATCGGTCGGCTCAACGGTCAGTTTAGCGACAATCGCAAGCGCCTCCGCGCTCGTTTTACATCGCCAAGAGCTGTTCGTCGCGCTCATCGTTCCGCTTCTTCTCGGCGTGCTCGTTGGATTGCTGAACGCCTTTCTCATCATTCGCCTTCGCTTGCCCGATTTATTGGCGACGTTAGCGGTCATGTATATCATTAACGGCGTACAATTGACGTATACGAAAGGATTTTCGATTTACAACGACATGCCGCTCCCAGAAGGCGGAACGGCGCCGGGAAAATTTATTCCATCGTTTTTATTTATCGGACAAGGAGAGCTGTTTGGCATCCCATTTTCTGTGTTGCTTATGCTTTTTGTCATCGTTTGTGCTCATCTTTTTTTAACGTATACGAAATTCGGTCGCTTGTTTTATATGACGGGCGAAAATCGCGAAGCAGCAAGGCTCACCGGCATTCCCGTCGATCGTTACCGCACGGTTGCGTATATGATTAGCGGACTGTTCGCTGCTTTAGGCGGCATTGTTCTTGCTTCGCGCATCGGCACCGGACAAGTATCGGCAGGGGCATCGTTATTAATGGATGGCGTCGCTGCCGCCTTTATCGGCTTTTCCGTCTTTGGCGCAGGCAAACCGAACGTCATCGGCACGCTGCTTGGTTCAATTTTAATCGGGGTGTTGTTAAACGGGCTGACGATGATGAACGTGCCGTACTACGCCCAAGATATAATAAAAGGAACGATTTTAATTTTCGCACTTGCGTTGTCCCATATTGTAAAAAAGTAACCCACCTTACGCAAGGTGGGTTTCAAACGTCCGTTCTTTTTCTACTTTTTCCATTAGTTCATCAATAAGACGAATGACTTCGGTCGATGCTTGTTCGAGTTCTTGCAGTTGCGCTTCGGCACCTTTTATATCGCCTTTTGCGTACGCTTCCGCTGCTTTTTTCGCCGCGACGTGCACACGTTCATGAGGGGCATCGAGCTTTTCATACGCTGGTGTGCCTTTCAGTTGTTTTTTCGTTTGTTCATCAAAGTACCATTTTCCTAATCGGCATTGATGGTGAGAAGCGACATCTTCTGGACGAACGGTTTCGTAGCCGACAATCATATTGTAAATGCGCCATTTCCATAATAAGTGATCCGTTTTCGCTAAATGCAATAACGCTTTCGCAGATAGTTTAATATTGTTTTCGTTAACTAAATGTAAACGGAAACGGTCGATCGCTTTGCTTAACGCATGAACCGTCTTTCCTGTTTTTTCACCAAGCTCGCGAACGTATTCTGTTAATGAGGCAATCGATGCCATTCGGTTTGCGATTTCATCGACAGCCGCCGCTTGTTGTTCAGCAACCGCAGCATTCGTATTTGTACTATCTTGAATGTCGCCCATCGCTGATACGATTTCGTTTAATAAAGGCATCGCTTCTTGCGCTTGACGAACCGCTTGACGAATCGTCGATGACGTTGAATAAATGGCCGATGATACTTCCGATGAAATCGTCCGCAACTCTCCGACGTTTCGTTGCACTTCGCCGAGCGATTGTACCGTATGATCGGCAAGCTTCCGAATTTCTTCCGCAACGACGGAAAATCCTTTTCCGTATTCCCCTGCACGTGCCGCTTCAATCGAAGCGTTTAACGCGAGTAAATTCGTTTGATCCGCAATGCCGTTGACAAGCTGCATCACTTTTTCAATCGCGCTTAAATGTTGTTGTAAATGTTCAAAACGATCAACCATGTTCGTAAACTGTTCGGACGTTTCCATAATTTCTTCAAACGCTTCCGTCATCATTTGTTGCCCTTTTTCCGCCTGTTCAACGGATGTCGTCGTTTTTTCGGCGATGACGGTCGCCGCGTGCGCCACTTCCGAAACGGCGGTCGTCATTTCTTCCGTCGCCGCCGTCACCATTTGTACATCGCTATTTTGTTGATCGAGCGCTTGCAGTAAATCTTTAATAAACATAATTTCCGCATTTTGTTCCATCAACATTTCTGTTCCGCTTGCGATTTGTTCCATCATCGTTTCTGTGTACACTTCAACGAGAAGCTGTTGCTCAATATTAATCGCCCGCTGCAACGTTTCCATCAATGTTAAACAACGTTTCGGCGCAAGGGCGGTTTTTGATAACAACGTTGTTAAAATAAAGAAATTCAAATGATTAAAGGCAACGATCAATTTTCCGACATTCACTTTTTGTTTGCGCAACAAATGGAAAAAGCGAAGCGATTCATCGACGTACGCGCGGTTGCGTTCCATCGTAAAAAAGGCGTTCATATACGCTTCGATGCGCGCTTCAGTCACCGCATTTGCCGCTTCTGGCTGCACTTGTTTCAGCCCCTCATAAAAAAGACGAACCATCTCTTGTTTGTACGGTGAAATGAGTTCATCAATTTGTTTTAACTTTGCGAAATCTTCAGTCGTAAAATGGTTGTATGATAACGTGTCGATAAATCGTCCTTGAAACGAATAGTCTGTCCCTTTTTCAAGCAATTCGTTTAATGACGGACGAAGGCGCTTAAATAACATGCGATTCACCTCTTTAGCTGTCTTGACATATAAGTCTATTGTACTATATCTCTTTCATGCATGTCATTAGTAATTGGCAAGGTAATATAAAACGTCGTGCCAACGCCTACTTCGCTCTCGACATCAATGCGCCCGTCATGTTCTTCAATAATTTTATAGCTGACCATTAAGCCGAGCCCCGTTCCACGCTCTTTCGTCGTATAAAACGGCTCCCCTAATTTTTTTATTTTCTCTTTCGGAATGCCGCTTCCTTCATCGCGGATGGCGATGCGTATGCCTTCTTCGACACGTGAAACAGAAACGGTAATCGTGCCGCCGTTTGGCATCACTTCAATCGCATTTTTTAATATGTTAATAAACACTTGTTTTAATTGCTTCGGTTCGCAATAAATAAGCGGCACTTGTTCATACGTCGCTTCAATTTGAATGTTATGCATCGTCGCCTGCACGCTTAATAAATCGACCGTTTCTTGCATAATTTTCACCACGTCGCCTCGTTCATAATGAATGGCTTGCGGTTTCGCCAACACGAGAAATTCAGTAATAATTGACTCAATGCGCTTTAATTCTGACATAATGACGTGGAAGTACATATCATATTGTTCGCAATCATTGCCGATACTTCCTTGCAATAGTTGAATAAATCCTTTTAACGCTGTCATCGGGTTGCGAATTTCATGAGCGATGCCTGCTGCTAGTTGCCCGACGACGTTTAACGTATCAGACTTGCGCAACTGTTCTTCCATTTCTTTTTTCTCGGTCATGTCGCGCACCATCATTAACCCGACATGTTCAATAATGTTTGGCTTAAACGATAATTCCACAATTTTTTTCTTTCCTTCGCCATCGATGAGCGCAAACTCTTTTTCTTCTTCTTCATTTCTCAGCCACATGTGAAATTTATTTAAATCGTTGCTTGCAATAAACGTATGTAAGCTCTTTTTCATTAGCTGTTCTTTTTGAAGGGCAAAAATGCGGCAGGCGGCAGGATTCGCATCAAAAATGCGCTGTTTATCGTCAATGAGCACGATGCCGTCCATCGCATGATTAAATACGCTGCGAAACTTTTGTTCTTGTTCGCGCAACTGCTTTTCCATTTTTCTTCGTTCGCTGACGTTGCGAAAAATCGTTAAATGGTAGCCGTTAATGGCGCCTTTTTTCGATGTAAATTCAAGCTGTTTTGTTTCGCCATTTGGCATATGAAACGTCAGTTCATCGCGAATTTGCCCATCGCGGAAAAATTGGCGCAGCACGTCGCGCACTTTTTTATTTTTTCCATCGATAAACTGCAATAAGTTCGCATGGACGAGATCGTGAAGCGGTAGCTCAAACGTTCGGCTTGCGGCTGGATTGGCGCGCAAAATGTTTCCAAAATCATCGCAAATAATAATCGCTTCGTGCGCTTGTTCAAAAATGGCGCGAAATCGTTCTTCGCTTCGCTGTAAGTTCATTTCCATGTTTCGTTTTTCTGTCACGTTGCGCATAATCGCCATAAAAAAGCCGCTATGCACGTTCGCTGTCAACGTCAATTCAAACAACTTTTGCATGCCGTCGCCTAAAATAAATGGAAGCTCGCTTGATACCGTTCCGTTTCGTTTTAACGTAAGCAACAGTTGATCGAATAAATCGTGATATTCAATCGGAATAAATGTTTGCATCGAAAGCTTGAACAAATCTTCTTTTTTTACGTTGACGCTTGCACAAAAGGAAGGATTGGCGTCAATGAAGCGACCTTGTCCATCAAAAATAACGATGCCGTCGCCTGCGCGATTAAACAAATCTTTAAATAACGTTTCGTTAATCGTTCGTTCACGCTCAAGCGCTTTTTTCGAGGAAATGTCACGGATGATATATAAATCAAATTGTTGCTTTTGATGGCGGCGCATAAATAGTTGCACATGTTTCAATTCACCATCGGCTAAACGGACGACGAGTTCATCATCGTACGCCCCAAATTTGCGCAACATTTGCTTTTGAAATTGAAAAATATGTTCAGGTACAAGGTATAAATATTCTTGAAATTTTTTTCGCAACAGTTGTTCTTTTGGCGTACGAAATAAACGGCACGCCGCATCGTTGACGTCAACGAACGCCCCGTCATCTTTCACAATAATCATCGCATCTGTCACTTGTTGCAACATAAAATCATACCGACTCATTCGCTCATCGATCGCTTCTTTCTCTCGTTTTGAAAGCTGAACGAATACGGATTCCTCCATCATATCTTTCAAACTCAAACGCTTTCCCTCCCCACTACTCCCTCTTCATATCATGTATATTCGCTACATCTGTTTTCATTCCTTCTTAACATTCTGAAAATTTTACTAATCTGATCGGATTAAAAAAGAGCAGCTCATTCGCTGCTCATTGATCGGTAATCACGATATATGTCGCTTTCATCGGTCCGTGTACCCCAACGACTAAATTCATTTCAATGTCTGCGGAGTTGCTTGGACCTGTAATGAAATTGATGCATGACGGAACATGTTTTTGTTCGCGAATGAGGCGCGCCGCTTGCGTCATGCGCGGAACGATTGTACTTTTCGGAATGATCGCCACGTACGTTTTCGGTAAAAAGCTAATCGTCCGCCCTTGGTTGCGATCATTAAGCAACACGACCGTTCCGGATTCCGCTAACGTTATGTCGCTAAATGTGATACCGATGTTCGCTTTTTCCGCTGCTTCAATGTTTGCTCGTCCGAGCGATACGTCCCATACGTGCACATCTTCTCTTTTTAAAAACGAAGATAAACCGACTTGTTCATATCGCTCATCATTTGCGACAACGATCGGTCCGCCGCCATGGGCGTCAATGACTTGTTCGATCGTGTGACAGAGCCCATCTGTTGTCGTTTCCACGAGCGTCGTATGAATGCGGGTACATTGCTTTTTTAATTCATCAAGTAACTCGTCTTGACTATACCCTTGAAATACCGTCTGTTGCGGCGCATGTTTCCATTGCGGACGTTCAACAAATGCAGGCATATCACGTCCAAGACGAGAAGCGAGGCGTTGTAAAAAAGCTTCCATTACTCTTCCCCCCTTTGTTTGAACCAGTCGCGAAACCGTTCTTTTTCTGGCGCTGGAAATTCGCGAATATCCGTCCATGCTTTTAACGGCCCTGGGCCTTTCGAAATGCGGTCGTTTACTGTAAACGGATTGACGGCCGTCGGTGCAATTTTTGAACCGAGTTTATACAACATGGACGATGCCGCGCCAAGCCCGAACGCTTTCATCGCTAACTTTTCCGAAATCGGCGCCTTTCCTTCCCGTTCAACAATCGTTTGCCGATGTTTTAACAACAGTTCATGGAGCGGAATTTTGACCGGACATGCTTCTGTACAAGCTGCACATAACGTCGATGCATACGGCAACTCTTTATAGTCGTCATAGCCACCAAGAAGCGGCGACAAGACGGCCCCAATCGGTCCGGAATAAATCGAACCGTACGAATGACCGCCGATATGACGGTATACCGGACAAACGTTGACGCAAGCCGCACAACGAATACATTGCAACACCGGTTGAAATTCCGTTCCTAAAATATCGGAACGTCCGTTGTCGACAATGACGAGGTGAAATTCTTCTGGTCCGTCCACTTCCCCTTCATCGCGCGGACCTGTTAATACCGTAATGTAGCTCGTCAATTTTTGCCCGACGGCGCTTCGTGTCAGTAAGCTGACGAGCACTTCCATTTCTTCAAACGTCGGTACGATGCGCTCCATTCCCATGACCGTAATTTGTGTTTTCGGTAAAGCGGTCACTAAATCGGCGTTTCCTTCGTTCGTGACTAACGTGATCGAACCTGTTTCCGCAACGGCAAAGTTGCATCCGGTAATGCCGACATCTGCCGTCATATATTCGTTGCGAAGCATATGGCGCGCATGAAGCGCCAATTCTTCTGGCTTTTCTGTTTTTGTATACGCCAGCTTTTCTTTAAATACGTCGCGAATTTGTTCTTTATTTTTATGAAGCGCAGGCGCGACGATGTGCGATGGCGGATCGTGGTCATCGACTTGCAAAATGTATTCGCCAAGGTCTGTTTCAATGACTTCGCATCCGAGTTTTTCAAGGGCGGCGTTCATATGAATTTCTTCGGTCACCATCGATTTTGATTTCACAATTTTTTTCGCTTGTTTGCTTTCGACGACGCGGCAAATGTAGTCGTTCGCTTCTTCTGCCGTTTGCGCGAAAAACACATGCCCCCCGCGCTTTTTTACATTTTCACTTAATTGCATTAAATAATAATCTAAGTTTTCGAGCGTATGTTGACGAATTTCTTCCCCAAGCGCGCGCCATTGTTCCCAATTGCCGAGCTCCGCTGCTGCTTCCAATCGGCGCGTGCGCAGCCGCTCTTGCGCTCCTGCCACCGCTCCGCGCATGAACGTATTATGAATCCCTTTTTCCACTCTCTCGTGAAATTCTCCCATGTTAATTTTCATCGCCATATGAATCCCCCCTTTATCGGCTATTTAACACTTCGGCAATGTGCATGACGCGAATCGGCTTTCCCTTTCGCTTGATGCGCCCGCCGATGTTCATTAAACAGCCGCAATCGGCTCCGATTAAATAATCTGCTTCGACTCGTTCAATACATTCAATTTTTTCATCGACCATTTGTTCCGAAATCGGCCCCATTTTGACGGAAAACGTACCGCCAAATCCGCAACAATTGTGCGCGTTTGGAAGCGGCACGACTTCAAGGTCTTTCACATGTTGCAAAAGCGCAAGCGGCGCATCTTTCACGCCAAGTAAGCGCGTCATATGACATGACGTATGATACGTCGCTTTTCCTTTTAACCGCGCCCCGACATCTTCCACTTGTAGCACATCGACGATAAATTGCGTCAATTCATACGTTTTATCGGCCACGCGTTTCGCCCGCTCTTCCCATTCACCGTCGCCTTTGAAAATGTGCGGATATTCTTTAAACATCGTCGCACATGAACCAGATGGCGTGACGATATATTCGGCATGTTCAAACGTGCGAATCATATGTTTCATCGCTTCTTTCGCTTCTTTTACATAGCCGCTATTGTACGCCGGCTGTCCACAGCACGTTTGCGCTTCGGGAAAATGAATCGTACAGCCAAGCCGCTCTAGTAGCTCGACTGTCGCTTTTCCGACGTTGACGTGAAACAAATCGACTAAACATGTAACAAATAATGTAACGTTCATTCCCGATCCCCTCTCCAAGAAAACGTTTTCTTTTTTTCACTTTACATCTAATTGCCAAATTAGTCAACCGGTCATCTGATGAGTACGTTCGGAGGAAGCCCCTCCGTTATGAAGAAATATAGTCGGACAGCACTTTTTCGACATGACCTAAATGGTCTTTCATTCGCTCTTGGGCAAGTTCGGCGTTTTGTTCGCGAATCGCCTCAAAAATAGCAATATGATCTTCAAGCAGCTGTTCGGTCGTCGCTTGTTTGGCAAACAACCAAATGCGGCGCGTCTCGCGCATCGTCTCCATCATCATGCCTGAGACGTTGTTCATTAAACTCACTAATAGCGGATTTTTCGTTGCTGCGGCAATTGCCATATGAAATAAAAAGTCCGCTTTTTCGCCAAGCTCTTCGTCGCCAATCGCTTCGCGCATTTGCGTAAGGGCGCTTTGCATCGCGCGCAAATCTTCGTCTGTTCTTCGTTTCGCTGCAACGCCTGCGGCACCAACTTCAAGCAGCTTTCTTACTTCTAATAAATGAGCGACATCTTCTTTATTCATGAGCACCGCTGCAGAAATCGGAAACGATAACATCGCTGGATCAAACTCGCGCACGTATGTGCCTTCCCCTTGTTTCATTTCAATGAGCCCCATCGCCCGAAGCGCCGTCAGCGCTTCACGAATGGCCGCCCGTCCAACTTGGAAATTTTCTGCTAGCTGTTGAACGGAATCGAGTTTATCGCCGGGCTTTAACTGACCCGTTTGAATCATATGTAAAATCGCTTCCGCTACTTCTTCATATATTTTTTTCGGTTTAATTTGTTTGTACACGTTGTCCACCCCATTGTTTCTTGTTTGCTCCCCCATACAAATAGAATATCATATCATATTTTTCTACAAAATAACTGTGAAAAATTTTTAAATATTCATATTGAAAATTGGTTGCGCTTACATTATGATATACTCATCAGATGATTGTATGACCTTATGATAAGGGGATAAGGAATTACATCATCATATTGAACAAAGGGGGATGCATATGAGTATCGGTATGTTATCATTTATCGCACTATTGCCAATTTTAACAGTTTTCTTATTTCTCGTCGTGTTAAAATGGCCAGCGAGCCGCGCGATGCCTGTTGCGCTCGTCGTCACAGCCGCGATTGCGTTGTTCGTTTGGGGAACGAAAGTAAACGTCGTTGCTGCCGCAAGCGTCAACGGCATAAAAACAGCGATTGAAATTATGTTTATCGTATTTGGAGCGGTGTTGCTTTTAAATACGGTGAAAGAAAGCGGCGCGATCGAAACGATTCGCCAAGGGTTTATTCACATTTCACCTGACCGCCGCATTCAAGCGATCATTATCGCTTGGTTGTTCGGTTCATTTATTGAAGGCGCAGCAGGATTCGGTACACCAGCTGCGATCGCCGCACCTCTTCTCGTTGCGATCGGCTTTCCAGCGATGGCGGCTGTGTTAGTTGCGTTAATTATTCAAAGTACGCCTGTTTCTTTCGGAGCGATTGGAACACCAATCCTCGTCGGAGTAAACACCGGCCTTGCGAACCAAGAAGCGGTCATGAAAGCAATTGGCGATATGGAGTTTACAGATTACTTATTGCAAATTGCCGCAAACGTCGGCATTATTCATGCGATGGTCGGAACGTTTATTCCGCTTATTATGGTCGGAATGCTTACGCGCTTTTTCGGCAAAAACCGTTCGTTCCGTGAAGGATTGCGCGTCTGGAAGTTTGCGATGCTCGCCGGCTTTGCTTTCACCGTTCCATATGCGATCATCGCGAACGTGCTCGGTCCAGAGTTTCCGTCGTTGCTCGGTTCATTAATCGGTCTCGTCATCGTCGTACCAGCGGCAAAAGCAGGGTTATTTATGCCGAAAGATACGTTTGATTTCGAACATCGCAACAATTGGGAACAAGAATGGATCGGTCGTTTAAACAACGAACAAACGAACATCGGGCAAGGGAAAAAGCGCATTTCGCTTTTAAACGCATGGTTCCCATACGTATTAGTGGCGATTTTGCTCGTCATTACGCGCACAGTAACGGAAGTAAAAACGTTTTTAACAGGAGAAAGCGTCACGATTTTAATCGACAATTTGTTTAACTCCGGCATTGCGATTAAATCGACACCGCTTTATTTACCGGGGACGATTTTCTTAATCGTTTCGCTCGTCACATACGTTTTACATCAGATGGATGCAGCAAGCTACAAAAAAGCGTTTAGCGATTCGTTTAAAACGGCATTAAGCGCAGGGTCCGCGCTCATTTTCGCCGTGCCGATGATCAACATTTTTATTAACTCAAAAACAGAAGAACTGGCAAGCATGCCGCTCGTATTGGCGGAAGGGGTGTCGCACATCGCCGGTTCCGCATGGCCGATCGTTGCGCCGCTCATCGGTGCGCTCGGAGCGTTTATCGCTGGAAGTAACACGTTCAGCAACATGATGTTCTCGCTTTTCCAATTCGGTACAGCGGAAAGCATCGGTTTATCTGCTTCAGGTGCTGCGGTCGTCGTTGCGTTGCAAGCGGTTGGTGGAGCTGCTGGAAATATGATTTGCGTTCATAACGTCGTTGCGGCTTCCGCGACAGTCGGTCTTGTCGGTCAAGAAGGAAGCTTAATTCGCAAAGCGCTCATTCCGATGACATATTACATTTTAGCGGCCGGTATGCTCGGCATGGGCTTCATCGTCGGCGGCTTCAACATCTGGTTCATCTTATATGCCGTCGTCGTTGTCGCATTCATTTTCTTTATGGTATCGAACCGCGGCAAAACGAAACGGGCGGAAAATCAAATTTCAGCATAATACAAAGGGTGTCCTCACAAAAAGGGCACCCTTTTTCCTTCCCTTCGGATATGATATAATTGTTCGTTGCAACCTACATATAAAGGAGTCGTTTGCAGTGCACATTATCTGTACAACGTTAAATGCAAAATATATTCATACGAACTTGGCAATTCGATATTTAAAAGCGTACGCCCAGCCGGAGTTTCATGTGGAGCTTGTTGAATATACGATTAAAGACCCGGTGTTAAATATCGTCACCGATTTGTATCGTCGCAAACCGGATGTCGTCGGGTTCAGCTGTTACATTTGGAACATCGAACAGACGATTGAAGTCATTCAGCTGTTGAAAAAAGTGCATCCAACCGTCACGATCGTCGTCGGTGGGCCAGAGGTGTCATACGATGTTTCTTATTGGCTTGAGCGCGTGCCGGAGTTTGATTATATCGTCATTGGCGAAGGAGAAGAAACGTTTAAACAGCTGCTTACCGCACTAGAACGTGGCGAAGATGTGACAAACATTGCAGGGCTTGCGTTTCACCGAGACGGGAAAGCGATCATTAACCCGCAAAGAAATAAAATCAACTTAGCAAACGTACCGTCACCGTTTCGCTTTCCTGAAGATATTCCGCATTTGTCGAAGCGCGTGACGTATGTCGAAACGAGCCGCGGCTGTCCGTTTAGCTGCCAATTTTGTTTATCGTCGATTGAAGTTGGCGTTCGTTATTTTGACCGCGAAAAAATAAAGGAAGATTTGCGTTATTTAATGAAACACGGCGCAAAAGTCATCAAATTTGTCGACCGCACGTTTAACATTAGCCGCAGCTATGCGATGGACATGTTTCAATTTTTAATTGACGAACACGTGCCGGGCGTCGTGTTCCAATTTGAAATTACGGCTGACATTATGCGCCCAGAAGTCATTGAGTTTTTAAATAAAGAAGCTCCCCCAGGGCTGTTCCGCTTTGAAATTGGTGTGCAATCGACAAACGATGACGTCAACAAGCTCGTCATGCGTAAACAAAATTTTGAAAAGCTTACGCGCACCGTCACGATGGTGAAACAAGGCGGCAAAATTGCGCAACATCTTGATTTAATTGCCGGGCTTCCAGAAGAAGATTACACATCGTTTCGCAAAACGTTTAACGACGTGTTTGCGCTTCGCCCAGAAGAGTTGCAGCTCGGCTTTTTAAAAATGTTGCGCGGCACAGGGCTTCGCCACAAGGCAAACGAGTACGGCTACATCTTTATGGACCGCGCGCCGTATGAAATTTTGCGCAACAATGTGCTTTCGTTTGATGACATCATTCGGTTAAAACAAGTGGAAGATGTGCTCGAAAAATATTGGAACGATCATCGCATGGACGAAACGATTGAATATATCGTCACCCATTTGTTTGATACACCGTTTGACTTTTTCCAAGCGTTCGGCACGTATTGGGACGAACAAGGTTGGGCGCGCATCGGGCATCAACTTGAAGATTTATTCCGTCGCCTTTATTCGTTTTTACAAACGTTACAGACGAACGACTTGCCGATCGTAGAAGCGTTAATGAAATACGACTATTTGCGCAATCAAAAACAAAAACCGCGCAAACCGTGGTGGGATGAAAAAACGGACAAACATGTACGCGCGCGCGTATACGAAAAACTGTCCGAACAACCGCATCTTCTTTCGCTAAGCGAAAAAGAATTATTTAAACATACCGTCGTCGAAATGATTCCTTTCGACTTGCCGCATTATTTACAAACGAAACATATTCGCCGCTGCAACATGGCGCTGATCGTTTACTTTAACCAAACGACGATGAAAGCGGAGACGTATAGTTTGGAAATCGAAAAGTAGGAGAGAGATCCCTCCTACTTTTTCTTTTCCTTTTTCGCTTCTTCTAACAGCTCGATCACTTTATAGGCATTGATGTCGCCTTGTTCGTGTCCGAATTCTTCCTTTAATATGTCGCTTGGAATCGGAACTGTTTTGCCCGCTTGTTTGTTTTTCATTTTCCTTGCCGTCCTTTTTTTGAATTTCGGTTTGCGCCGCGGCTCATATCTTCTCCACCGGCATATTGCGCTTCAAATTCGTCTTTCGGCATGCTTTCCGTCGGCGTTTGGTTGTTCGTCTTCGCGGCATCATGTGTTACTTTTCGTTTCATGATCGTTCACCTCGTCTATATGTTTGTTCTTTTTTGTACGCAATGAGTATGATGTCTTCGCCCGTTTGTTCACGAAGCTTTCGCTCAAATTGTTGCACTTCGGCGATGTCTCGTTCATTTAAAGATGCAATTGGAAAGCGCATATTGATTCCCCCTCACAAGTAATGTCGCGCAAAGAAACATATTTTATACGTCGCTAAGCCACATTAATAATTGAGGTGATCACAATGGATAAAGAAATCGAATCGCCCATTTTCGATGAGACGCAACCGCATCAAATTCATGCGCCGTCGTTTAAAGGGACAAATATACGCATGCAGCCGCCATTTATAAACAAATATGGGGTCGTCATCGGCGACAGTAAATACAATTCGCCACACTCCCCGCTCAATGAATGGAGCGATGAAACCGATCCAAGCGTCATGGCCGGTGATGAATGGGTGCATCCGACGAACGACATCGGTTGGAATACACCTGAAAACCACGCCTTATTAGAAGAAAAACGAAGCGGACAAGCCCCGTTCACCCATCCAGATAAAGATGTCGGATACGGGGCGGATTGACACATTTGCCTCCTTCTCGTCATACATTGAATAAGCAATGCATGATGAGGTGTCATATATGAATCAAGAATGGATTCAACTAATGAAAGTAATCGGTATTGGGATTATTGTGACAGGATATATCATTTTATTTATAAGCGAATATAGTGAGTGGGAAGAAATGAAAAAAGGGGGATCATTTTCCCCCTGTAAATGAAATGCCTTTAATAAAGTAACGGTTGAAAAACGCATAAATGACTAAGACAGGCATTGTAAATACCATCGATGCCGCCATAATGTAGTTCCAATAGCTAATGTATTGTCCTTTAAAACTATTTAACCCAAGCGGCAACGTAAACAAGTTCGGATCGGATAAAATGATAAGCGGACGCATAAAGTCGTTCCACGAACCCATAAAAACGAAAATGGCTTGCGCGGCGAGCGCTGGGCGAGCGAGCGGCAACACGATGCGGAAAAATGTGCCGATGCGGCTTAACCCATCTAACGCCGCGGCTTCTTCTAACTCTTTCGGGAAGTTAATGAAAAATTGACGCATCATAAAAATGAATGTCGCGTTAATCATTGCTGGGACAATCATTCCTTGATACGAGTTCAGCCAACCGAGCTGTTTTAAAATTAAATAGTTCGGAATCATCGTTACTTGTGCTGGAATCATTAATACCGCAAGAATGATCATAAAAATCGTCTGTTTTCCTCGGAAATGAAGGCGAGCGAGCGCATAGCCTGCCATCGAGTTAAACATTAAGTTTAAGATCGTCACCGTCACCGCAATGATGACGCTATTCATAAACCAACGAGGAAATAGCTCTTGTTCGATAAAAATTTGTTTATAGTTATCAAGCGTAAAGTCTTTCGGAATAAAACTAATCGAACCGCTCACAATTTCTTCAAGCGTTTTAAACGATGACGAAAGCGCCCATAAAAACGGAATCATCGTCACGATCGCATATAAGGCGAGAATCGTATATAACAATGCTTTGCCTATTCTCATGATCTTCCCTCCTTTAGTAAAGAGACTCTTCTTTTGAAAATTTTCGCTGCAACCACGTCGCAAGTAAAATGACGATCGCTAACGCAAACGCAAGCGCAGCCGCATATCCCATCGTTCCGAGCGATTTAAACGCATATTGATAAATAAGAAGAACAACCGTTAACGTCGCATTGTTCGGTCCGCCTGAACCGCCGGAGAAAATGTACGATTGGTCAAACAATTGGAACGTACCGATTAACCCCATAATGACGACAAACGATGTGACAGGTCTTAAATACGGAACAGTGACGTACCAAAACTTATGCCAAGCGTTCGCCCCGTCTAGCTCCGCTGCTTCATATAACGAATCCGGAATGTCTTGCAATGCCGCTAAATAAATGACCATAAAAAACGGCGCTGTCGACCAAATGTTCATAATCATAATGGCGTTTAAGGCAACAGACGGATCGCCAAGCCAGTTGTATGTCGGCAAGCCGAAAAACTTAAGCACGTGGTTGACAAGACCATTTTGGTTGTACATCCACATAAAAATAAGCGTCAAAACAGCCGATGATGTTAACGTCGGCAAAAAGTAAACGATGCGGAAAAACTTTTCTCCCTTTAACCCCGCATTAAGCGTTGCCGCTAAAACGAGCGCCAACATCGTTTGCGTCGGCACGACGATCGCCACATATTTCGCCGTATTCCAAAGCGCAATTTTTGCCCGCGTATCGTCTAATATGCGCGTAAAGTTGTCGAAACCGACAAATTGAAAACTTGCTCCTCCTAATAACTGCACTTTATGAAACGATAAATAAATCGCAAATAAAATCGGACCGATGACGAATAAAAGAAGAACAAATAACGTCGGTGACAATAACGTGTAGGCCGTTCCTGCTTCTTTCCATCGCTTACGACTAAACATATTTTCATCTCCTTTTGTCTTGCTATTCACCTCTTTCAAGTGAAGATTGTGCAACACTTCACTTGAAAGAAGGGAACAGCGAGGGGGAATCCCCCTCAGCCGTTACTTCGCTTCAATTTCTTTATTCGCAATGTCTTGTGCTTTTTTGAGCGCTTCCGCAAGCGGTTGTTCACCTAAAAAGGCGCTCACAAACTGGTTGTTAAAGTTGTTCATAATAATCGGCAAGTTCGTACCGTTTTGCCATACGGTCGCATACGGTGCTCCTGCAACAAGCGCTGCGCGCAATTCATCTTTATCGTATCCGAGTTCAGATGCGACCGATTTACGTGTTGGCAACGCAAATCCTTTACTTGTCCAAATTTTCATTCCTTCTTTTCCTGTTAAAAACGAAATAAGTTTCCATGCCGCTTCTTTCTTTTGCGAATCTTTGTTCATGACGTACGCTACTGTATACGCCATCGTTCCTTTTTTGCCGTCAATCGTTGGCACTTCTGCTGTGCCGAACGGTGTATTTGGGAACGTTTCTTGTAGGAACGGAATCGCCCAGTTTCCTTCAATGACCATCGCTGCTTTTTGTTGACCGAACATTTCGCCGCCCCAGCCGGCGCCAACTTCATTTGGTTGCGCTGCTGATTTATCTTTTAAGCGCATATCGACGATTGGCTGTAACGCTTCAACGACTTTCGGATCGGCAAAGCTTGCTTTGTTGTCTGTCACGACTTTGCCGCCTTTTGATTCCGCGATGTAGTATAGGCGCGCTAATTCCGGTGCTACCCCGAAACCGTACACTTCTGTTCCCTTTGTTAATTTTTTCGCCGCTTCGCGCAATTCATCCCACGTTTTCGGTACGTCTAGCCCTGCTTCTTCAAACATTTTTTTGTTGTAGAAAAGCGCTAACGTCGAATAGTCTTTCGGGAAGCCGTATATTTTACCGTCTGGACCTTTAAACGCATCAAGAAGCGGTTTTTCAAAATCGTTGATGTCAAAATCGTCTGTGACGTAGTCATCAAGCGGCTCTAAAACACCTGTTTCAATCATCGCTGGCGCTTCAAACGCATCTAAATAAAATACGTCTGGACCTTCGCCGCCAATTAAGCGCGTTTTAATGACATCCATATATTGATCGGAAATGACTTCATGTTTCACTTTAATGTTCGGATATTTTTTCTCAAATTCATCTAACGTTTGCTTTAACAATTTTTGTTCCATCGGGTTGCCACCCCAACCTGCAAGCGTGACTTCTACTTGTTCTTCTTTCTTATCGCTTCCTTCATTTTTTGCTGTTTTTTCTTCGCTGCCACATCCCGCTAAAACGCTTCCAAAAAGCATTGTCGACATACTAAGCGCAAACCATTGTTTCTTTTTCATCATATAAGACCCCTTTCTTATTCATTTTATATTTGGAAGGGAGACGAGCTCCCTTATTCCCGATGAAATGCACGTACAATTACATCGTACGTTAACTCAGCTGTCGTTTGGACGATGTAGTCCGCTTCTTTTAACGCTTCCTCGTCACCGACGCCAATGGCGAACATGTTCGCCGCTTGAATGGCCGCCACACCTGCTTGTGCATCTTCCACCCCGACGCACGCGGACGGGTCTACTTGTAGCTGTTTAGCCGCAGTCAAGAAAATTTCTGGGTGCGGTTTGCTGTTTTTTACTTTCGCCGCATCGACGATCGTATCGAAATATTCGCCAATTTGTAGCCGTTCGATGACGGTAAACGCATTTTTACTTGCGGATGCTAAGCCGATTTTCACGTTTTCACGTTTTAGTTCACGCAATAAATCGAGTATGCCGGGAAGTAAATCGTCTGGCGTCATGCGCGCAATGAGCTGTTTATAATGTTCATTTTTTTTGTCGGCTAGCGCCTCTTTTTCCGCCATCGTATAGCGCTCCGCTTGGCCGCCGAGCGCTAAAATGCGCTCGAGCGACTCCATGCGGCTCACCCCTTTCAACTGCTCGTTAAACGCGCGATCAAACGTGATACCTAATTCCTCCGCAAGCTGTTTCCATGCGATAAAATGATACTCTGCCGTATCGGTAATGACACCGTCTAAGTCGAAAATAACTGCCTTTAGTTCCTTGTTCATCATGTCAAATCCTTTCATGCAAGTGGAATCGTCACTTCGTCTTTTACTTCGTATGTCGTGCCGAACACATCAAACGTCACGGCATCGCAAACGTTCGTCACTTTTTTCACGACGAGCGACTCGTGCGTGACCGTTACTTCTAACCGATCACCGCGCCAATATATTGGAAACGATAGTTTTCTCCATTGTTTTGGAAGTTTCGGATGAATGCGTAACTTTCCGTCAAGCATGCGCACGCCGCCGAATCCGCATACGACCGATTGCCATACGCCGCCGATGGAGGCGGTATGCATGCCGTGATCCGATGATTTCATATTCGGACCTAAGTCGATGCGGGATGCTTGTTCAAACAATTGATACGCTAGCTCGCGATCGTCCATATCGCTCGCTAAAATGCAATGTGTCGATAAACTGAGCGATGAATCGTGAAGCGTTTTTGGCTCATAATAGTTCCAGTTCGCTCGTTTCACTTCTTGTGAAAACTTATTTTCTAGCAAGTAAAACAACACCATAATGTCCGCTTGTTTCGATACTTGAATGTTGTTCACTTGTTCAAGGTTGTAATCTTCAAAAATCGTGCCAACGCGCGTTTGCTTTTTATATTTCGTTAAGTCGATAATTTGTTTCGTTAAATACGTATCATCTTGCGGAATGACGAGATCTTCTTCGCGCGGCTGTGGCAAGTAAATGAGATCGACTTTTTCTTTCCATTTTTTATATGCTTCATGCACGCCAATTTTTTCGTGTAACGCGTCAAGCAATGCCGGATCGCTTTCTTTTAATCTTTCATAATAGCGAATCGCTGTTTCAATGTTCCAATGCGCCATATAGTTCGTAAAGGCGTTGTTGTTGACGTGCTCTTTATATTCATCTGGACCGATGACGTCGTTAATGTGATATTGTTTCTTTTCTTCGTTCCATTCTAATCGGCTCGCCCAAAACGTCGCGGTATCAAACAACATTTCATAGCCACAACGTTTCATAAAATCTTCGTCGCCTGTCACTTTGTAATATTGCCATACCGCAAACGCGATATCGCTCGTAATATGTTGCTCGATAAAGCCAGACCAAATTTTCGTCGCTTTTCCTGTCACAATATCAACCGCGCCCCATACCGGTGTCACTTCATCGCCTGTAAACGCTGACTCCCACGGATACATCGCTCCTTCATAGCCGTTCGCTTTCGCTTTTCGGCGCGCCCCTTCAATCGTGTTGTAACGATATTCAAGCAAGCTGCGGGCAATATGTGGGAACGTGTATGTGAAAAACGGCAAAATGAAAATTTCCGTATCCCAAAACGAATGGCCTTTATATCCTTCGCCTGTTAACCCTTTTGCCGCAACCCCAAAGCGCGCGTCATGCGCTGGCGTCATAATGATTAAGTGGTAATGCGCAAAGCGAATCGCAAGCTGGTCAAATTCGTTTTCGCTTTCGATCGTAATGTTCATTTGCTCCCAACGTTTTTTCCATTCCGAAACGTTTTCGGAAAAGAGCGCATCGTACCCTTTTTTCGCTTCTTCTTTTAAGTCGTTGAGCGCCTCTTGTCGCATCACATCAAGGCTGTATGCGTCATGGTCGTACGCTTTGTCGCGGCTTGTGTACACGTTGGCGAGCTTTTCAAACGTGAACGCCTCTCCCTTTTTGACATGAAACGATACTTGAATAAACACTTTGCGGCGGTCGATCGCCATGCGCGGCTCTGTTTCGACTTCTTTTCCGTCAATCATATATCGATGGACCGCATTGACGACAAAATCAATTTTCGATTCCGTCGTCGTTTGAATAAGTTGCAAGTATTTTTTATCAAAAATGCGCTTTTCTCCTTCGTGGAAATGTTGCGCTCCGCTATTTGTCATTTGCCCGTTAATGCCGGATGTAATGTGAACGTCCGCGTCGCAATTGAGCGGTCTTATTTCCATCTTCATACCGATGAGATGTAAGTTTTTTAGCGACACAAAGCGGCGAAACGTAAGCTCAAACTGCTCGCCGCGCGTATTTTCCCAAATGATGTGGCGCACTAATTCCGCATCTTTCACATTTAAGTCGCGGCGATAATGAATAATTTTCCCTTTTTCTAACGAAAACTTTTCGCCATTTAACCAAATGTCTAACTCAACGACATCTGGTGCATTCGGCAGTTCTGTCACTTCATATTCATCAAACTGGTTAAACGTACCGGCAACAAACAAATTGCGCACTTGCCCGACGTACGATTCTTCCGTCGCTGAACGAAGCCCCATATACCCGTTGCCAAGCGCCATAATCGCTTCGCATTTTCCGAGCGCATGCGGGTTGAATGCGACTTCTGATACGATCCAGTTTTTATACTCGCCTGTTCCTAAGTTGTATTGCAGCATCGTAAACTCCCTTTCCTCGTGTAAATGTCATTTTTCCAAAACGTTTCGGATTTTCGGCATGAAAAAAGGATTACCCTTTTTTCACTTCCGCCGTCGACTCGCGCACGACAAGTTGCGTCCGCAACGTCACAACTTTCGCTTCGTTTCCTTCCAACATATCAATAAGCATGCTTGCCGCTTCATAACCCATTTGAAATTTATTTTGCGCCACCGTCGTTAATGCGGGAGATACGTATGACGCAAGCAAAATGTCATCATATCCAACGACCGATACATCGTCAGGCACGCGCAAATGAAGCTGTTTGAGCGCTTTCATGACACCGAGCGCCATTAAGTCGCTTGCGCAAAAGATGGCAGTAATATTCGGCTCGTTTGTAAACAACTCGTATGCCCTCGCTTCCGCCATCTCTTCCGAAAAATCGCCGTTAACGATCCACTCTTTTCGAATCGGCACATTGGCTTCTTCCATCGCCTCATAAAATCCTTGCAGCCGTTGCTTGCTGACGAAAGCGTAATCGTGCCCGTTCATCATCGCAATGTTGCGATGCCCAAGCTCAAGCAAATGTTGCACCGCTTTTTTCGCTCCATATACGTTATCGGTCGTTACATATCCGACGCGGTCGGACTGAATCGGAATGTCGATTAATACGCACGGAATGTCGCTTTCGACAACTTCCGTTAAGTACGGATCATCCGTTTTAATTCCTTGCAAAATGACGCCGTCCACGCGCCGTTCGCGACATAGTTGCGAATACGTTTTTTCCCTTTGTTTCGTCGAATTTGTATTAAACAAAATGACGTCATAATCTGTTTTGGCGATGTAATCGTTGACGCCTGTCATCACTTCAAACGTAAAGTTATCCTTTACCGCTGAGCGCGTCATGCCTGAAACGAGCAGCCCAATCGTTTTCGATTTGTTCATGACAAGGCTTCGCGCAAGCGTATTCGGGCTGTAATTGAGCTGCTTGGCGATGTCGATAATTTTTTTGCGCGTCTTTTCACTGACGTCGGAATAGCCGTTTAACGCGCGCGAAACAGTCGTCACCGACACACCAGCCGCTTTCGCAATATCTTTAATCGTTGTCACTTTCATTTCCTCCAAAACGCTTCGGATTCCTTGTTGATTTGAATTGTAAACGAAGTTGAAACCGATTGCAACAAAAAATTTGTGAAAAAATTCGTGGCATTTTCCCCAAAAATACTCTCCCTTTCTTTTAAACGGTCATGCTATAATGAGAAAAAAGCGAAGGGGGCCTCACGATGAAAAAGCGATGGTCAATCCGTTTTCAGAAAAAACCAAAAACAAAACAAATGAAAAAAACGACGACGATCGGCAGGAAGTATGGGATCGTTTTCAGCTTTGCTACACTTTTATTTGTCAGCGTTTTCATTTTTGTATTTTTACTCGTCAATAACTTAACGAACGTCGTCAAACAAGTCGAACAAAAAAGCGACGAAGCGATTTTAATTACCGACCTCGGCTCGTTATTTAAACAAAAATATATTGTCATTACCGACTATATGACAAACCCCCGCCCAGAAACGCTTTGGCAATACGGCGACTTAACGAAACAGTTTAACGATAAAATGAAACAATTAGAGCCGCATATGCAGACGGAGGAGGCGAAAACGATATATCGCTCGACGATTTCGATTGAAAATCAGTTAAATGAATTGCTTTATAAAACGATTCAACCTGCGGTGTTATCGTATCGTGATCGCGGCGAACAAATCGACATTTTCCAAGTCATTAGCTTTCAAAATAAAGCGGCAACTATTCGCGATATGAGCATCGAAAAACTCGATGTGTTACGAAACATCGTTGTCAATGAACGAAGCGCGCTGACGACAGAAATGAACGATACGATTGCGAAAAACATTTTTATGATGTTGATTACCGTCGTTGTTGCGATCGTTTTATCTGTCATCTCCCTCGTCATTGTGAGCCGAAAAATAAGCAAACGATTAAAACAAGTCGTCGACGTTTGCCATGAGCTTGCGCGCGGCAATTTGCGCGTCCAACGCTTGACGGATACAGAAATGGATGAAGTCGGACAAATTTCGCAAGCGATGAATGAATTAGCGGACGGTCTTGAACAATCGATCGCCCAAATTCAAGCGGTTGCTACGCATGTAAACGACATGTCGCACACGTTGCGTCTAAACGCGGAAGCGACGACCGAAGCGAACGAACAAATTACGCAAGCGATTCTCGAAGTCGCATCAGGGGCAGATGAACAAGTAAACGTATCGAAACAAACGAACGAAGCGGTGCATAACGTATCCGATGCATTAACGACCGTTATGAGCAAAGTAAGCGAAACAGCAAAAAGAACAAACGAAGCAACGAAGCGCGTGAATGAAGGAACATCACTAGTAGAGCAAACGGTTGCACAAATGAAGCTTATTCGCGAACAAATTGAACATCTCGCTTCCGTCATTGAATCGTTAAACGATAAATCAAAAGAAATTCATCAAATCGTCGGCTTTATTACAAACATTTCTGATCAAACGAATTTGCTTGCATTAAATGCCGCCATTGAAGCAGCACGAGCGGGCGAGCATGGAAAAGGATTTGGCGTCGTCGCAGAAGAAGTGCGCAAACTAGCTGAACAAACGGCGCATGCGGCAGGAAACATTCGCACGCTCGCTGAACAGTCGCAAACGCAAACGGCGCATGCGGTGCACGTCATGCATGAAAGCAGCGAGTCATTCCAATGCGGCCATTCGCTCGTTGAACAAGTCGGGCATATTTTCCGTATGATTTCTACCGATATGGCGCGCGTCCAAGCAGAAAGCGATACGGTGAACGAAACGATTCGTTCCGTTGATGAAAAAGTAAAAACGATGACGTCATTTGCGGATCAAATTATTGATATTTCATCACAATCAGCTAAAAATATTGAACAAGTCGCGGCTACAACCGAAGAACAAAACGCAACGATGCAAGAGCTGCTCGCTTCTTCGCAAGAGCTCGCCAGCACGGCCGAACAACTTCGCCAAACGGTCGCACGTTTCCACATGTAATCGGACAACCGTCCTTTCTCAACATAAAAGGACGGTTTCTTTTTCGTATGCTACATGCAGAAAGGAAGTGAACGAATGCTCTCTTCTCACCTCGCGAAAAAAATCGTATCCGACGTGCGTCGCCTTATTCATGAAGACATTATTATCGTCGATACGAACGGAATCATTATGGCAAGCACCGACACGACACGCATCGGTCAATTTCACGAAGGAGCGTTTCTCGTTTGCCAAGAGAAGAAAAAGCGAATCATTACAAAGCAAGACGAAGGTGTATTAAAAGGTGTGAAAGCAGGCGTGAACTTGCCGATTTTTTTTCACGGCGACGTCATCGGCGTCATCGGCATTACAGGCGATCCAACGAACGTATCGCCGTATGGAGAACTGTTAAAAAAAATGACCGAGCTTCTTATTCAAGAAAACTATTATACAGAACAACTGCAGCTCGAAGCGCGGGCGCTTGAAACGTTCGTGTTTGAATGGCTGCAAACGCGCGAATGGTCACCGTCTTTTTTTGAACGCGCGCAACTGTTTCATATTGACTTAACAGCGAAGCGGCGCGTCGTGATCGCTTCGTTAAACGATAAAGAACGGACGATTTCGATTGAAATGTGGAAATTTACCCAAACCGTTTGGGACGACAAACGCGACATCATCGTTCGCTGGGGAAACGATCGCTTGCTTTTTTTACAAACAGACGACGACAAAGAACGAACGAGCGCAAAAATAAAGACGTTGCAACGATCGTTTTTGGAAAAATATGATGTTTCGTTTCATGTCGGATGCGGAAAAATGACCGATGCGAAATACGTGTATGAGTCATATAAACAAGCGGAGCGCGCCCTTCATGTCGCGAAACAAACAGAGGAAATCGTCTTTGATGAAGACTTACGACTAGACATGTGCTTAGAAGACATTTCTTTATCAACAAAACGAGAGCTCATTCAACGAACGATCGAACCGTTAATGAACGACGAAGAACTGCTTCATACGCTCCGCACATTTTTTGCGCACAACTTATCGCTCAAACAAACAGCCGAAGCGCTTCACATTCATATTAATACGCTTCATTACCGACTGAAAAAAATACAAGAATATACAAATTTAAACGTGCGCCACTTGGAACATGTCATCACTTTATATTTAGCCATTCGTTTTTTAGATGAAATAACAAAAAAATAGCTTGTAAACGCTTTATTTTTATATGTTCATCTATAGCGGGTTTCCCCGCTTTTTTTTATGCTTATAGTACAAATAAGAAAAAAGGGTGAACGACATGATCACTGAACGAGTGAAGCAACAATTTATTGACATTGTTGGTGCAGAAAACTACGACGATTCGAAAGCCGGACGGCTCGTTTATTCATATGATGCAACCCCAAACTTTCAGTCGCTTCCTGATGCGGTCATCGCACCGCGCAATACAAAAGAAGTAAGCGACATCGTAAAAATTTGTAACGAAGAGCGCATTCCGATCGTTCCGCGCGGTTCAGGGACGAACCTTTGCGCCGGCACGTGCCCAACAGAAGGCGGCATCGTCCTATTGTTTAAACATATGAATCGCATATTAGAAATCGATGAGGAAAACTTAACGGTTACTGTTCAGCCGGGCGTCATTACGCTCGACCTCATTCAAGCGGTCGAAGCGAAAGGGTTATTTTACCCACCGGATCCAAGCTCGATGAAAATTTCGACGATCGGCGGCAACATTAACGAAAACTCCGGCGGTTTGCGCGGCTTAAAATACGGGGTGACGCGCGATTACGTCATGGGGCTTGAAGTTGTGCTCGCTAGCGGCGACATCATCCGCACAGGTGGAAAACTTGCGAAAGACGTCGCCGGCTATGACCTCACCCGTTTATTTGTCGGCTCGGAAGGCACGCTTGGAATTATTACGGAAGCAACGTTAAAGCTCATTCCGATGCCGGAGACGAAGCAAACGATGCTCGCGCTTTATGAAGATTTAGAAGCGGCTGCCCGTTCCGTTTCAACGATTATCGCCAACAAAATCATTCCGACGACGCTTGAATTTTTAGATCAGCCGACGCTGCAAGTCGTCGAATCGTTCGTCAACATCGGCTTGCCGACGGACGTAAAAGCGGTATTGCTTATTGAACAAGACGGTCCAAAAGAAGTCGTCGCCCGCGATATGGAAGCGATGGCGCGCATTTGTCGCGAACAACGCGCCATTTCCGTTCAAGTGGCAAAAACGGAAGAAGAAGCGAACAATTTGCGCACCGCAAGACGTTCCGCCTTATCGGCGCTCGCTCGCTTAAAGCCGACGACGATTTTAGAAGATGCGACCGTCCCGCGCTCGCAAATTGCTAATATGGTGAAAGCGATTAACGATATTGCGCAAAAATATAACGTCACCATTTGCACGTTTGGCCATGCGGGAGATGGAAACCTTCACCCGACATGTCCGACAGATGTGCGCGACAAAGACGAACTGCATCGCGTCGAGCAAGCGTTTGAAGACATATTTGCGAAAGCAATTGAACTTGGCGGCACGATTACAGGCGAACACGGTGTCGGCGTCATGAAAGCGCCGTATTTAGAATGGAAGCTCGGCAAAGAAGGAATCGCGGCTATGAAAGCGATTAAACAAGCGCTCGATCCGAACAACATTATGAATCCGGGGAAAGTGTTCGCAAAAAGCACGCGCAAACGGGTGGTGGTGACGCGATGAAAAATGAACAGATCATGCAACAACAATTTCAAGCGCGCATGAACGAAGACGAACTATTAAACTGTATGCGCTGCGGCTTTTGTTTACCGACATGTCCGACATATATTGAATCCGGCTTTCAAGAGTCGCACTCGCCGCGCGGACGGATCGCGTTAATGAAAGCGGTCGTCGATGGGCTCATTGAACCGGATGAAGACGTCGAACGTTCGCTTCAACTTTGCCTTGGCTGCCGGGCGTGCGAACCGGTTTGCCCTTCTGGCGTGCGCTACGGTCATTTGCTTGAAGAAGCGCGCGATATTATTGCGCAACATAAAACGTATTCGCCGATCGTTCGTTTCATTCGCCATCTCGTATTTAAACAGCTGTTTCCATATCCGAAGCGCATGCGCATCGCAACGGCGCTCCTCGGCTTTTATCAACGGTCTGGGCTGCAATCTTTCGCGCGAAAACTTGGCTTGTTGCGCCTGTTGCCGAACCATTTAGCGACAATGGAAAAAGTGCTTCCGAACGTGCCGACGTGGAAAGAAATGAACGAACGTCCGACGCACGTTGAAGCGCTTGCCCCACGAAAGCATCGCGTCGCCTTTTTTAGCGGTTGTTTAATGGATACGATGTTTATGGACATAAACGATCGCACGATGAAACTATTGCAGCTTGCCGGCTGCGACATCGTCATTCCTGAGGCGCAAACGTGTTGCGGGGCGCTCCATGGACATAGCGGTGAAAAAGCGGACGCAAAAACGTTAGCGAAACGAAACATTGAAGCGTTTGAAGCGCTAAACGTCGACTATATCGTCACAAACGCCGGCGGTTGCGGAGCGTTTTTAATCGAATACGACCATTTGTTAAAAGACGATCCCGTTTGGGCGGAGCGCGCGAAAGCGTTCGTTGCCAAAATCAAAGACGTCTCCGTCATTTTAGTAGAGCTCGGCTTTCATCATCGCATCTTGCGCTTGCCAAACCAAATCGTGACGTATCAAGATTCATGCCATTTGCGCAACGTGATGAAAACAGCGACTGAGCCGCGCCTCCTTCTTCAGTCAATTGCAGGCGTCGAGTTTCGCGAAATGAAAGATGCCGACCGGTGCTGTGGGTCTGCGGGCATTTATAACATCGTTCATCCGGATATGTCGATGCAAGTGCTCGATTATAAAATGGAACAAGCGAAACAAACGAAAGCGACGACGATCGTTACCGCCAATCCCGGTTGCTTACTACAAATGAAGCTCGGCATTGAACGTGAAGGGCTTACAAACGTGCGCGCCGTTCATCTCGTCGACTTGCTTTTTGAAGCGGTCGAAGCGACGAAAGAAGCGACTGAGCCGATGAAGCAAACAGGCTAAGGGGCAGCCCTTAGCCGTTTTTCTAATGCCCGTCTTTTTTGTTCGAGCTCGGCTTCACTGCAAGCTTTTCGTTCATATTGCGAATAATCGATATGTAGCCACTCTGGAACCATCTCCGTTCGCACCGGTCTTCTTCTTCGCTCTTTTGTCGTTACATATCCGTTTTTCTTCCAGTTACGCAAAATGCCTTCCGTATATGTCCACGTGTTTACCCCGTTTTGCAAAGCGACTTTCAGCGCATGAAGCACCATTTCCTCTGACGTTTCATTGACCCATAATGCGATTTTTTCTCCAACATAGCCACTTATCGTCCCGAAACCGTTTTGTTCATAAAATTGTATAATATTTTGTAATGTATGATCTGTTGTTATATTTGTTTGTCTGTTCATCGTGCTATGTCCGCCTTGGCAAGTTGACACGTACGACGCGTCATGTTGCACCGTCTTTTGTTCATGTTGCGCGTTCGTGTCATCATTTTGTCGTTTTTCCTCGCCATTCATGACGTTCGCTAGCACATCATAATCAATGCGATACCATTTCGTTTTATCAAGCTTGGAGCGATACCTTGATACGACGATGCCTTTTTTCTCAAGCCGAACGATCGTGCGCCGAATCGTGCTTTCCGACCAAAACGGAAACTGCTTTTGCCACCCTTCGTACGTGTTATATACCCACACATGCCCATCATACGTATGCGTACTTTTCCCGAGCCAATAATGAAGTTGCTGCAAAAAAATGCTTTCATTCAACCCGAGCTTCACCGCCACCGTCGGCAAAACAAACAACGGATCATCATTGACTAACCATCTCATCCGAATCCCTCCTATCTACATTTATCGCCTCATGTGCGATATTTAGTTAGGGGGGAAGAAAAAAAGAGAATGCGTATGCATTCCCTTTATGCTTCTGGTGTAAATGTGCGCTGAGCGAGTTCGTTATCAAGCATAAATAGCGAGTTGCTGTCGTTTTCGATGCGCTTGAGCTTTTGGATAAGCGTATCAAACAGCGACTCTTCTTCCACTTGTTCGTCAATAAACCATTTTAAAAAGTTCATCGTCGCATGTTCGCGCTCGTCTAACGCTAAGTCAGATAGTTTATAAATGCGGCGCGTCACTTCTTTTTCATGAGCGAGCGCTTTTTCGAAACAATCGCGAACGGACGTAAATTCGTTGTTTGGCGATGGGAAGCCTGTCATAATCGCTCGTTCGCCAAGCGCGTTAATAAAGTTGTAAAACTTCATCGCATGGAAGCGTTCCTCTTCCGCTTGAACTAAAAAGAAGTTCGCAAAACCGTCCAACCCTTCCGCCGAGCAATATGCTGCCATCGCCATGTACGCATGCGCAGAATAAAATTCAAAATTCATTTGATCGTTCAATCCGTTTAACAATTTTTCACTTAACATACATCAACACTCCTCTCTTTCTTTATTATAACAAAAAGAGGAGGAACGTGCCTCCCCTTATTCGTTTTGCGCTTTTTTCAACGTGTGAATCGCTTCTTTTTGTTGTTTCGTTTCTTTTCCGGAGAAAAACCAACCGCCAGCGGCAATCGCTAAAAGAACGATCCAGAAAGTCGCTTTCCATAATGCTGAATGGGCAAAATGTTCCGAAACGACAGCTAAACTTGGATGCGCAAGCGTGTAGACTGCCAACTTCACGCCAACCCAACCGACGATTAAAAATGCAGCGGATTCTAAGCTTGGGCGTTTATGCAACAATTTCACGAACGCATTTGCCGCAAAACGCATAATAATGACACCAATTAATCCACCGGCAAAGATGACTAAAAACTTTCCGCCATCTAGCCCCCCGATTGGTGGTAAATTCGTATTTGGCAACGTCATCGCTAAAGCGACCGCCGCTAAAATCGAATCGATCGCAAACGCTAAATCAGCAAGTTCCACTTTAAATACTGTCATCCAAAAACCGGACTGCTTTTTCCCTTCTTTATGCGAACCGTCTCTGTTTTTGTTAATAAAATGATGCACGGCGATAAACATTAAATATAACGCACCGAGCGCTTGAATTTGCCAAATGTTCACTAAATACGAAATGACAAACAGCGCCGCAAAACGAAGAATGAACGCACCGGCAAGCCCGTAAAAGAGCGCCCGCTTTTGCTCTTTCTCTGGCAAATGCTTTACCATAACCGCCATCACAACGGCGTTATCGGCGGCGAGAATGCCTTCTAAACCGATTAAAACGAGAAGCACCCAACCGTACTCTAACAATAATGATACATCCATGAATGATCCCTCCTGTAATATGTAGTTTTCCCTCGTCCGTCGGCAAAAATCATGAGAACGCAAAAAAGACCTTTGCCGAACGGCAAAGGTCTCGCTAGACACATGTTGTGCCAACAAAGCCGATGGACGACGTCCATGAATTGACGACTTTGTTTTCAGGCATCGCCTGAACGCTACTCCCCTTTGTAAAGGAAAACTATGTTATTTGTAATTTCATTATAAGCGTACGAACTTATTTTGTCAATCCGTTAACTTACTTGTTTTTGTCCAACGTTTGCCTCATTTAACTTACTATGTTTGCGGCCGTACAAGAAGTAAATGACGAGACCGATCGCAAGCCAGCCGCCAAAGCTTAACCACGTCGTCGCTGGAAGCTGAAGCGCTAAATACGTACAAAACGCTACCGCAAGAAGCGGAATGACAGGCACAAACGGCACCATAAAGCTTCGTTTTAAGTTCGGTTCTGTTTTGCGTAAAATTAAAATGCCGATCGCCACAGTCGTAAACGCAAACAACGTTCCGATATTTGTTAAATGCGCTAATTTATTTAACGGAATCACCCCAGCGAAAATGGAAACCGCAATGCCCGTCACCCATGAATTCACAAGCGGCACTTGTTTTCGCTCGCTCACTTTCGCAAACAATGACGGAAGCAAGCCATCGCGGCTAATCGCATAAAAGAGGCGCGTTTGGGCATAAAGCATCACGAGAAGCACGGTCGTAATCCCCGTAATCGCCCCGAGCGAAATAAATCCTGCCACCCAATCTTGCTCAATATAGTTTAACGCAAAAGCAACCGGATTTTTTACACCTAGTTGGTCGTACGGCACAATACCTGTTAAAATGAGCGAGACGGCAATATAAAGAAGCGTACAAATCGCAAGCGATGCGATAATGCCGATCGGCATGTTGCGCTGCGGATTGCGCACTTCTTCTGCCGCTGTCGATACCGCATCAAACCCTAAGTACGCAAAAAACACCGTCGCTGCCCCTGCTGCCACGCCTGAAAAGCCGAACGGCATAAACGGCGTCCAGTTTTCTGGCTTCACATACCAAACCCCAACCGCAATAAACAATAAAATGACCGCAACTTTAATAAAAACCATCACCGCATTAAAGCGCGCTGATTTTCTCACCCCTTGCGTCAATAAAAACGTAATAAGCAAAACGATGACAATCGCTGGCACATCAATGAACGTACCGTTTGCCGGATCGTAAGCGCTTGTCAACGCCTTTGGCAGCTCAATGCCAAATCCAGCGAGCAACCCTTGAAAGTAGCCGGACCATCCCGCCGCTACTGCTGACGCTGCCACTCCGTACTCTAAAATTAAATCCCAGCCGAGCATCCATGCGATTAACTCACCAAATGTCGCATAGCTGTACGTATAGGCGCTTCCCGACACCGGCACGCTTGAGGCGAACTCCGCATAACAAAGCGCCGCAAAGACGCACGCCAATCCTGATAAAATAAACGAAAGAACGAGCGCTGGTCCTGCATGCTCAGCTGCAGCCACTCCCGTTAAAACGAAAATGCCCGTTCCAATAATCGCTCCAATTCCGAGCATCGTTAAATCAAAGGCGCCTAATTCTTTTTTGAGCGCTGCCCCTTTTCCTGATTCGCTCATGAGCGCCTCAATGGACTTTTTCCGAAACAAACTCATCGTTGTAAACTCCCCCTACTTGTTATGTTCATTTTATACTTTAACGCCCAAAATCGTTAAAGACAATACTTTTTCGCTATTTCGAAATATTTTTATTTTTCCAACAACAGAGGGAATGTCACTTTCATCGTCGTTCCGCGCCCTTTTTCGCTTTCCATCGTCCACGTGCCGTTCATCATTTCAATGATGCGAATCGATACCATCGCCCCGAGCCCTGTCCCTTTTTCTTTCGTGCTGAAATACGGTTCCCCATATCGCGCAAGCTGCTCTTTCGTCATTCCTTTTCCTTCATCGCGCACGACGATCGTAACCGTTTTTTCAGCGACATGTACAGCGACGTGCACCGCCCCCTCGCCTTCTATCGCTTCAATTCCATTTTTTATTATATTTAAAAAACATTGCCGAAAATATTGTCCGTTCCCTTTGATCATCGCAGGCATAAGTGTTGGGACGATTTTCACCCCATGAATGTTCGCGAATGGACGCAACATGTCGATCACTTTTTGTAGTTCGTGATGCACATGAAGCGGTTCTGTTTTTTCTGGGAACGGCTTCGCAAACGTTAAATAATCGTCAATAATGGCACAGGCGCGGTCTAATTCCTCAAGGGCGATATTCATATATTGCTCTTTCGTTTCCTCCGATATGTCTTTTCCTCTCATCAGTTGCATAAATCCTTTGACAACGGTAAGGGGATTGCGAATTTCATGGGAAATGCTTGCGGCAAGCTGGCTAACGACTTCCATTTTCTCCAGCTTGATCGCTTTCGAACGAATGAGCAACGCTTCTCGTAACGTTTCCATCATAAACACAACAAATAGTACGGCGACAGGAGGGACGAGAATAAAATCAACGATGTACGACTCGGTCACTTCAAAATCGGAAATTGCTATCGCTAATATTGTTGCTGCAATCGCAAGAATAAACGTCATCATCATAGAAGCAATCATCCGTTTTGTTTTCGGCAACTGTTTAAAAAATGGAGAAAATAAACTTCCGAACATAAACATCATGACGTACACAGCGACCGTAATAAACTGATACCCGTACATCACCCATCGCGCAACGAGTAAAATAATAAGCAACGGCAGGCTCACCGTCCATCCGCCGTAAAACGTGCCGATGAGAAACGGAACTTGCCGCAAATCGTGCACGCAATCGGGCGCGATGTAAATCGGATATTTCATACATAAAATAAGCGGCACGCTTAAGCAAACAACAAACAACAAACGTTGATACACTTTTTTGCGCTGGAAAAATCGAACGTAATCGTATAAAAAGTAAAAGAAAAAAATGCTCACTAAAATGTAAAACAAATTGTTTAACACGTGCTGATTGATATATGTCATCTTTCTCAACTCTCCCACATCGTTCATCCTTTTTTCAGTTTCGCGAAAACTTTTTCCGTTGTCAATGCAGCGACATCTTTGAAAAATGATCATGTTTCCATTATGATAAAGATGCAAACTACATAGTGGAGATGGTGATGATGAACGATCGGCGTTATTTGCCGCTTTTATTTGTTGTGATGTTTTTAGTCATGGTTGGATTTGGCATTATTATCCCTGTCCTTCCGTTTTTCGCAGAAAAAATTGGTGCGACTCCGACACAGCTTGGTTGGTTAATGGCTGTATATTCGTTTATGCAATTTTTATTTGCGCCGATGTGGGGACGATTGTCCGATCGTTACGGACGCAAACCGTTTTTACTGCTCGGCATTTTCGGTTTGGCGCTTTCGTTTTTCTTGTTCGCGTTGGCGACAAAACTTTGGATGTTATTTGCCGCTCGTATCATCGGTGGCTTTTTATCCGCCGCTACGATGCCGACAGCGATGGCATATGTCGCAGACGTCACGACCGAAGAAAACCGCGGGAAAGGAATGGGCATAATCGGTGCGGCGGTCGGGCTTGGCTTTATTTTCGGACCAGCGATCGGCGGCGTGTTTTCAAAGGCGAGCTTAACCGTTCCGTTTTGGATCGCAGGCAGTTTGGCGCTTATCACTGCCATATTCGTTTTCTTTTTCTTACATGAATCGCTTCCGAAAGAAAAGCGATCGAACGGAGAAACGAAACGACCGTCACTTATGGCGGCACTACGAAGCGACGTATCGCGTCTGTACGTATTGCAGTTTATCGTCACGTTTTCGCTTGCAGGACTTGAGGCAACGTTTGCTTATTTTGCCGCAAAACGTGCAGGACTTTCATCGACAGAGCTCGGCTACATTTTTATGATTATGGGACTGGCCGGTGCGATCGTCCAAGGAGGATTGCTTGGAAAACTCATTCAGTCGTTCGGTGAAGGAACGGTCATTCGTGGTGGACTATTTATTTCAGCGCTCGGCTTTTTCCTTATTTTATTCATCCACCATTTTTGGACGGCCGCCCTGTATTTAACCATTTTCGGGGTCGGCAACGGCGTCATTCGCCCATGCGTATCCGCCTTATTAACGAAACAGACGACCGATGGGCAAGGAAGCGCAACAGGACTGTTATCGTCGTTCGATTCGCTCGGGCGCATTGGCGGACCTGCCATTGCTGGATGGCTGTTTACATTAAAGCCGAGTTTGCCGTATATGACAGGCATCGTGCTTACGTTCGTTTCATTCGCCCTGTTTCAATCGTTTCAACGAACAATGATGCAAAAAGGCTCCGCTTAATCGGAGCCTTAACTAATTCCTTCTTCACTAAACGTTTCTCGTTCACGTGACGCAATGATCGGTCCATTTAACAAATCGACATCGACAATATAGCGCGGACGTTGTTTCGTTTCTTGATACACTTTTCCGATATACTCTCCAACTAACCCGATCGCAATGAGCTGCAATCCTCCGACAAGCCAAATGGACATCATAAGCGACGTCCAACCTGTTTGTGTATGACCGGTCATTTTTAAAAATAACACATACATCGCAAACAAGATGCTCACAAAAAATGAACAAAAGCCGAGAACGGAAACGAAACGAATCGGCATCATGCTAAATGACGTCAATCCGTCAAACGCAAAGCGAATCATTTTCATGAACGGATATTTCGTCACTCCAGCTTTTCGCTCTTTTCGGTCGTAATATACGGTTGTAGATGGAAATCCAAGAAGCGGCACGACCCCGCGCAAAAACATATTTACTTCGCGAAATTGTGCTAACGCTTCGACGGCGCGCCGGCTCATGAGGCGATAATCCGCATGGTTGTAAATGAGTTTCACCCCGATGCGATTCATGAGGCGATAAAACGTTTCAGCCGTCCATCGTTTCATATACGAATCGACATCGCGCTTTTTTCTTACTCCATAAACGATGTCATATCCTTCATGAAATTTACGCAAAAACTCACGAACGACATATATATCGTCTTGTAAATCCGCATCGAGCGTCACAATGCAATGCGCCATTTGTTTGGCTGCAAACATTCCTGCAAGTAGCGCATGTTGATGCCCTGCATTTCCTGCCAGTTTAATCCCTTTAATTTCTTCGTGTCGCAAACATGCTCTATAAATGATCGGCCATGTCCGGTCACGGCTTCCATCATCGACAAATACGATTTTACTTTCCGAAGAAATGAGCTGTTCCTCGATGAGCTGTTGCCGCAACGCCCGCAACTGCTCAATCGTCTCTGGCAATATGTCTTCCTCGTTATAACAAGGGACAACGATCGCTAAAATCGTCATGTCGTTTCACTCCTTTCTATTTCGTATAAATAAATCGTCCATGCGGACTCCTCGTGTTCAAACGTTCGCAATAGCTTTAGTTTGTTTTTTTTTGCATTGTCAATCGGCACGGCGGAAAAGACGTATCGCCCACCCATGTCGTATAATACGTTCGTATTGAGCTGCATACGGCGAATGCGTTTGTTTGATTGTTTCGTAAACATATAACGTTTGCCAAGCTCATCAACAAATACGTAACAACGTCCGCCCCATTCATCGAAATATTCCTTTAGCTTTTTATTTTTGTTTAGCTCGCTCGCAATCACTTGCCGAAATTGATGTTTGTACGAAAGCGGATAAAAGTTGTTGTACGTATCTAACGTGTAAAAGCCGTTATATTGAGCGATCGCTGGGTGAATGCCGATGCTGACGACCCGATACGTATGAACAGGCTTTTTTATATATTGTTTCATGTCTTGAAATTGCTTTTCGGCATAAAACGCGCGAAACGTTGGCTTGTCGCGATAGACGATTTGTTCATGAAACAACAGCGCCACAACAAGCTGCGCAAAAAGCGCAAACGAAACGATGCGCCGATCCCACGCGCGCCAAATGATGCGAAGCGACAATGCAAACAGCACGTAAATGACCATCGGACGTAAAAAATGATAGCGCGCAAAATTAAACCGGTCTAAAAACGGAAATGCCTCCGTCGCAGGAAGCCATCCTTTGTAAAACCAAAACGCATACCAAAGCGATAGCGCAAAATTCAGTACATGAAGTTGCCAAAATAGCCGTTCGTTTCGCCACCATTTTTTTCTCCATACGATATATAATGCGATGAACGTGATCGGTAAAATAATGAGCGTATGAATCGTCATCACATGCGTATGACCGAATATGTAGTTTTTGAATGTTAATCGCAGCGAGCGCCATAACGATAAACGGGCATGGAAATATTCATCTCGACTTGTTGGTTCTGTCGAAAATAAAAACGAATGAACGAGCCGATATTCCACTGCCAAATAAAGAGCAGTCATATATACGAGCGCCAACAATAACGGAATGTTCGGGCGGCGGCGCCACGCATCAACGATCCAAAACAAAAACATTGCGCTTAAAAAAAAGAAAAAGCCGAGCACAAAGCTAGAATAGAGCGGCAACAAAGTAAGGACGACATAGTTTTTCAACGAACGATCCCCAGCGCGAATGTTCAGTAGCGCCCAGAGCGCCAGCGGCATGCCGAGCGTGCTAAGCATCCCCGATGGCCAAAACGGCGTCAACGCAAACGTAAGCGCCACGCCGACACGAATCCACTCCGCTGTCTTTTCTTTTATGACGTGCGTTTTCAACAATGCATACATGCCGATAAATGCAAAGACGCGCGTCATCAGCTGGCTCAATCCGTATGCATAGACGGGCGGAAAAAGGGCGTGAAGCCAGACGATGCCGCTAAATTCCGTTCCGTATGCGTTGCGCGGCAACCCATTTATGACTTGTGGAATCGTCGCATGAACGGAACCGAACAGCTCACCGCTTCGTACGAGCACGCGATACCAAGCGATGTTTGAATCTAAATTGTCGTGCACGCGCATATGCGCATCTTCCCCAAGCACGAAATACGGCAATGCATGTAAACAAACGATGATGAATCCAAATGCAAACAATCTCATAACGCCCCTCCATTCCCCATTATTTTTTAACAACAAATGAAAAATATGCATAAGAAAAGCCTAAGCTATACAAGCTCAGGCCAAAGTTGTTTACAAAATTTGCGAATGAGACGGGGAACGAGATGGTCGCGCCGATAAACGAGCGTATGAACGAGCTGCTTTCTTTCTTCTTCCGTAATGTCCCAATCTTCTGGCATATGTTTCGTCATTTCTTCTATTAAAAGCGTCGGCATCGTTTGTATGATGGCGATTGCTTGCTCGAATTGTTTTAGTGTTGTAAACGATGCCATCATACGATGTGTTTTGCTGTCTATAAGCGTTTGCGGCAACTGTTTTAATTGTTCAACCGTCCACGCCGAACAACCACATATGTCGGCATGATCGATGATCCATAACGTTTGCCTTTCCTCTCGTTGCTCGATGATAACATTTTTTCTCGTCCGATCGCGATTGTACAACCAATAGTCGAAAACGATGACGCTCGCCAGTTGCCATCCATTTTCAACATGTTCGATCGTCGTTTCGTGGGCGTTTTTCCCTTCGATATATGCGCTCGCCAATTGCGTTTTCGTTTTTATAATAGTCGTCTCGTCTGGAATAGGCAAAAGCGTATGAGGCAAAGAAACGAGACGGGCGTGTGGGATTGGAAGGTTCATATATTTTGCGATTTGATAAGCGAGCCATTCGTTTATGGGCGCCTTTGGTTTTTTCGCATCATAACATTTCACGACATACCGTTTGCCATCGTCAAAAGTGACAAGATGGGAATTATGTTTATGTTGCGCAAATGTCTGTTCATACTTCATGTATATCCCCCACGATGTTGTGTAATAAGTCGACATACGTTTGGGCGCAACGTTCGATCGTAAATCGGTTGAGCACATGCGCTCGCCCAGCTTCGCTCATATGAGCATATTGTTGTTTGTCGTCTAAAATCTCAGCGATCGCACGAACCGCACCGCGCGTATGGTGCTCGCGAAATAAATATCCTGTTTTTCCGTGAACGATAATTTCCGGCATTGCCGATACGCGCGGGGCAACGACAGGCACGCCGCACGCCATCGCTTCAATAAATGTATTTCCGAACGATTCGACTTTCGTCGTCGCTAATAAACAGCCACCCGATTGACGAATTTTCGCATACATATTCGGCATTTGTTGATACGGCACAATGGGAAACCATTTCACAAATGATGTCAGCTGTTTTTCCTTCCATTCCGTTTCAAACGCTTCTTTATCTACACTATGTTGTCCGCCAATGATCCAACATTCCACATCATCGCGCTCTTTTTGCAACAACGAGGCGATTCGTAAAAACGCACGCCAATTTTTACGCCCATCTAACCGTCCGACGTACGCAACAATTTTTTTATTCGGGACATCATCGCACTCCATCGGGCGAAAAAAAGAAGCATCTAAGCCATTATAAATGACCGTAATCGGTGCTCGTTCATCGCTCAAAACAGAAAGAAGACGTTTTTGATAAAAAGACGGAACGATAAATTGACGCGGTGCAACTTTTTCAATCCCTTGTAAATTTCGTTTCAATTTCAACAATTCCGGTGTGCGCGCCTCGACAATAATCGGCCCACGATATCCAACATCGCTTAACCAATCGTACGCTTGGCTCGTATCGACGACGATAATCGCATCGTATCGCTTTCGCAATAAATCGTATATGTCGCTTTTCTTTTTCATGACGTAGACGTTTGCGACGTCTTCCATCATATGCATGCCACCAAGGTCTTTTGTATATAAAAAGTCCGTCGCGATCCCATGTTTTTTAAAATAGATCGCCCGATTGCGCCAGCCCGCATTCACCCCACCAACCGTCAACAACCGCCAAATGACTAAAATGTTCACACCTCAGCCCCCTTCATCGCATGCTCTTTTATTACTGTATGTTGCGAAGGGGGGAAAGTTGATAACTGTTCAAATGACACTTAGAGGTATTCCAAAACGGGGACATGTATGAGAAAAACTAGGGAGAGGCTCCCTAGTTTTTCGTTTTTGTATATACACGCAGTCCAGCAAGTAAGGGCAATGTGGCTGTTAACCCTATTGACCAATGGAATCCAAGCCAATCCGCAATAATACCTGCCACGATCGCTCCAATCGCATAGCCGCTATCACGCCAAAAGCGATATACGCCCATCGCGGAAGCGCGCCAATGCACTGCTGTGACATCACCAATTGCCGCTTGTAGTGTCGGATATACGATCGCCGTCCCAAGTCCTAACAACGCTGCGCCAAGGATCCATAGCGTCATATGATCCACAATAAGCATAAACCACATCGCCAACGCCTGTAGCCACATACCATATGCGATCATCTTTTTTCGATCAAAACGATCGCTTATGATGCCTGTAAACAGTTGGCATATGCCCCATGAAGCAGGATAAACGGCAACGATTATTCCAATTTGCGAGACAGATAATCCGAGTGAGGTGAAATATAAAGGAAACAATCCCCATGCCACTCCATCTTTCAAATTTGTCGCAAGTCCTGCTAAGCTAAAACTAGATAATGTTTTATTTTTCCATGTTGTTTGTTGAAATACTTCTTTGGAAGATAATGATTTTTGTTTTTGTTCTTTGTTTAGTTCCATATGCAATCGCACATAGTTTTTCGTATCTTTTGCGATGATCGATAAAATCATTCCTAGCATCGCAATGACGACCCCAATATAGAATAATTCGAGCTGAAGAGAAAATGTCGCTGCGACATATCCTGATATCGCTGCCATCGTTGCGACACCGAAGTAACCCGCAAACTCATTTAAGCCAACAGCTGTGCCACGCTCCGTGGGCTTTGCGATGTCAATTTTCATATTGACCGTCATCGACCACGTCAATCCTTGATTGATCCCAAGCAACACGTTCGCAAATACGACAACCCACCATTCATGTGCAACAAGCATACATATCGGAACAAATAACCCGATCATCCATCCCGCTAACAATATATTTTTTCTTCCAAATCGATCAGCAAGTTGACCGGCAAAATAGTTTACAACTGCTTTGGACAAACCGAAGCTGACAATAAACGAAATGGCAGCACTCACCGATGTAAGCCCGAACTGTTTTTCCACAATCATCGGCAAAACCGTTCTCTCTAGACCTACCATTGCCCCCACAAACACGTTGATGACGACTAATAATAAAAATGAAACGTTATTTTCTTTTATTCCTAAACGTACCACTATCTTACTCACCTTCCTTAAAAACAAACAACATGGCCATCATTGATGACCATGTTTAACAATCACGCCGTATACGCTCGGGTGAAAATGAACGAGCTCGACATGTGCAAATGCCGCTTTTGCCTCGTCCATCAGCTGTTGCGAAGGAATGCGTTCATGAATTGGTGGGCCCATGTCGCTTTCAACCGCTTCCCACTCAATCAATAGAAACGCACCGTTCGGTTTCATGATGCGAGCAATTTCCGCAAACACCGCTTCCCGATCGGCCACTTCATGAAGAACAAACGCCATCAGCCCTTGATCAACCGATTGCGATGGAATCGTTGTTGCGGTCACATCGCTTAGGATGTAAGCAATGTTTTCTACCCCTTCTTTTTCTGCATGTTGCTGTAGGAAAGCGAGCATTTCTTGTTGTACATCAACCGCATATACCGTTTTTGCCACTTTCGCTATCGGGACAGTAAAATAGCCATTCCCTGCCCCTAAATCCGCCACGACATCCCGTTCGCTGATGTGCAATAACGAAACGACTTCCTCTGGAGCAATGAGCTCTCTTCTTTTCGGATTCAACAACTTCTCTGCTTTCGAATGATGAAATCGATGCCCTGCCATGAATCATCCGTCCTTTTCTTTTTTATACCCACATCCGTATTTTACCCTTTTTTTCGATGTTTGTCATCTGAACAACAAGTCAAAACAAAAGGAGCTTCATTTATTGAATGGAAAATGAGCTCCTTTACGACACGGTATTTTGTTTTGATTCATAATTATTCTTGATTCGTTCAATCCAATACGCTTCATCGTAATGGTAAACATAATTCGGATACTCTATCATTCGTTCTAACAATCCTGTGTTGCAATATTCGACAAAAATGAAACAAATCCTTTTTATTCATTGCTTTCATGAATCGAAATGAATGTTCAGTTCTGTACTCATCTTTTCATTTCGTACTCTCTACTTGCCACAATTTATAGTAAAAAGAAGTCAGCGTGTTAGGCGCTGACCTTTTTATGCCGATGTTTTTGTCGGGAAATGGCCGTTTTTTTCATCGGTTTGTACGTATGTTTTTTGAACGTATGGAGAACTCATAAGGGAAATCATTGCACCGTAATCGACCGCAAAGCGAATATGATCACCGACGCGAATGTCAGTGCGTGTGGCATCAACAATAATATGGTCGCTGCTCGATCCGATGATGTCGACAGGAGAAAGTGGCGTCAATCCGCTCACGTGCACATCTTGACGACCGATGCCGACGATGGCGCGTTTCATCATGCCGCGCTCTTGAAACGTCGGTGTTTCTCCAAATGCATTGCGACTTTGTACACCGTACGGGACAGACGGCTTCGTTTTCACTTCGATCACTTCCGCGACGAGACAAAACGCATCTTGATATAAATGAGGAATGGCCGCACCGCGAATCGTTTCTCGCCCTAAAAAAATGGCTTCGCCAAATCGGAGATGGTTAATGCAACCGACATCTTTCGTTTGTTTTAACCAATAATAGTTCGCGGAATTGCCACCAGATACGTACGGTAAAAACAACGCATACTCTTTTTGAATATGTTTCGCAAGTGACGAAAGCTCACGCATTTTTTGATCCGTCGGAATAATGCCACCAAAACAGGCAAAATTTGCGCCGATGCCGACAATTTGAATGTTTGGCAACGGACGTATTTGTTCAATAAATGACGGGACGTCTTTCGGCATAATCCCCTCGCGCAAGTCGCCCATTTCAACCATAATAATAATGGCATGCGTTTTATTTTGCTTCACCGCTTCCGCCGAAATCGCACGCACGACGTCGATTTCTGATTGGACGCTGACATCGACATGTTGAACAACTTTATTTACTTCGCTTAATGCAGGTGTACGAATGAGCATATATGTTGCCGGAATGTGCGCCGATCTTAATTTTGCGATTCGTTCGACTTTCGTATCCGCTAAACTTGTCAAACCGCTATCGACAAGGGTGCGAGCAATTTGCACATCTCCGCCCACCCCTTTGACGACAGCTGTCATTTGTATTCCTTTTTCTTCACACCATTTTTTCAACGTGACAGCATTATGACGAATTTTCCGCAAGTCAATTTCGACTCTCGGCGTCATAATACCGCCACCTCACGTTTTTGTAACGATGGGAAATAATCGATGAGACGATCGACAACTTTGTCTGCGCCGTATTTTAATACATCTGTGACTGGCATATGGAACGTTCGCTCATATTCGGAAATCGTTTGTTTTAATTCTTCATCTGTCATCCCTTCATGGTTTAACGTAATCGCAACGACTTTTGTTTTTCCGAAATGTTCAATTAATGCGATTTCACTTTCGACCGTAGGCATTTCGACAAACGGGAAGTCGCCAAGCACTTTTCGCTTCGGCGGATGCTGCAAAATGACCGCTTGTGGTCGCGCCCCTTTTAGAATGCCAGCCGAGCTGACGTAAGCTGGATGGCTCAGCGCCCCTTGTCCCTCCACAATAATGATGTCGGGTTTTTCTGTTTCATACGCGCGCACAATTTCTCGCTCGAGTTCACCGATCATATATTGAAGCGGAAACGCATCCATCGCAAATCCGTACGAAGCACCTTGAATTAAGCCCGTTTGTCCTGTCGCAACAAACGCTGCTTTATAACCACGCTTTTGCATTTCTTTCGCGATAATCATCGCGGTCGTTCGTTTTCCGCACGCTCCATCTGTTCCGAGCACCGCCACAACGGGCGCTTTCACTTGCAAAATACGTCCCGTAAATAACGTCCATTCTTTTTTCGGACGCGGTTTGCGAATATCGCGAATCGTTACTTCACAACGTTTGGCGATCGCCATCATTTCTTCGTCTTCTGTTAAGAACTCTTGAAGTGGGTTAATGATATGCATGCCTGCTTCCATCGCTTCAATGATCACTTGTCGTTCTTCTTTTTTGAGAAAAGCGTTCGCTGGAGCAATTCCTAAGATGAAGTAGTTCGGTTTTTCTTTTGCGGAGGCCATTGCATCTTGAAGGTTTTTACAAATCGGAATGCCATTTTTCTTTTGATCAAGCACTTCTCCCGCATCTTGACCAGCTTTTGTCGAATCAATAACCGCCACGATTTCATACAGTCCAGAATCGCGCACAAGTCCATTCGCTGTTTTTCCATCCATGGAACCAAATTGATTTTCACAATATACAATGGCGTATTTCTTCACAAGAAATCCCTCCATTTCGTTGTGAAATCAATATCTCCATGAAAAAAACATCTCGCTTTACCGAAATCGGAAAGAAAGATGTTCCCCGCCTTAATAATTATAGCGAATTTTGAATAAAAAGTAAAATGCATGATTTCACAACTTCTATCTCTAGTATGATCGTCAATATACCCATATTCGAAAATTCAGTCAATAGGCTGTATTCCTTGCTACATCTACAAAAATCCCGAAAAACAACTTGTCGTCGATCCCCCGGGTTTTTTGCAAGATTGGAGGTCGACGACAGTTGTGAAATAATGAACAAAACCACAAATATGTTGTTTTTATCTGTGAATCGGAAGACGAATGACAAACGTCGTCCCTTGTTCCGAGCTGTCGTGAAGCGCAATCGTTCCGCCATGGTTTTCAATAATTCGTTTGACGATCGTTAATCCTAATCCTGTCCCTGACGACTTCGTTGTGATAAATGGTTCAAAAATCGCCTCCTGCATATGTGTCGGAATGCCGCTTCCAGAGTCGTACATGTACATGTTGTACGTTTCATCGACATCGGAATATATGCAAATCGTTCCGCCTTCTTCCATCGCTTCGATGCTGTTGTGAAGCAAATTGTATAACACTTGCATCATTTGTTTCGAATCAAGCTGTAACGGCACATGATCAAGGCGCACGTGCACGCGTATATTTTTCGCCTCTAACGTTTGTTGAAAAAGAGAAAGAACATCTTGAACGATCGTTTCGATATACGCCTCTTTCATCACCGGGGCGCTCGGTTTGGCGATCAGAAGCATATCTTCAACAATGGCGTTGATGCGATCAATTTCTTTTAATAAAAGAGGGATATGATATTGTTCGCGATCGCGTTCACGTAAATTTTCGTTCATAAACGCTAAAAAACCGTGAATAACCGCAAGCGGATTGCGAATTTCATGCGCTGCCTTCGCCGCCATTTCCCCCATTAACGCCAACTTTTCCGATTGATGTATTCGCTTCGTTAGTTGTTCCATTTCGGTGATGTCGAGGAAATAAGTAATTTCCCCAATGTGCTCATCATACCTATTTTTCAACTGTACTTTAGACATCAAAAAAGTTTTCGTTTCTAATGTTTTGTAAACGATCTTCTTGTTTGTTACAGGGGAACTCGTTAAAAAAAGCTCCCAAAACGCCTTGTTTTCTTTCGGTTTTTGCCTTTCATTCAGCATATGTTCTATATCTTTTTTCCCCAAGGAAAGCAACGTCACCGCTGATTCATTAATAAAATAATTCCCTTTCAACTTATCATTCATAATAATTCCGCTCGGTAAAGCGTTTAGTAATTGTTCAATAAATACTTTATCTTTCAATACTTCTTCATATAAATATGAGTACTTTCTAAAAATGATCGACAAAACGACAAGAATGGCAGTAAACATAGCTAATCCAAACATAGGATAAAAAGGAAGAGAAAGCGCCAAAATAACTGCTCCACCTAGTATAATCATATATTCAAAAATCGTTTCTTTCACAATACTCGTCACTATGACGTACATTCGCTGCGATGAGTTAAGGAAGAAATAAAAAGCCATGATGAGCGCATTGACTGTGTAATATACGACAAAAGAAGCGATATACGCAGGAGAATGCGCAAAATCAATCGCTCCAATCTCCCCATCGAAAAAAAGAAACGTATAATAAGCGCTACAAATCATAAGAACATACATAGAAAAATTAAATATATGTTTCCACCAAACCATTTTTTTATATTGAAAAATAAAAATAAATACCGTACTTAATAACAAACTGAATAAAACGTATTTCATTCCAAATACAACGAGCACTGCCAAATGTAGCGATGAATCAAACGACGTCCCATTTCCATTTGGCGGAAGTTTAATGTCATAATAATTAAGAAGAACCACTCCGATCGCCAACAATAACGAAAATAAGATTTGCTCTTGATCAAAGGAAAAAGAATAAAAAAAGATAATCAGTCCACTGAAACAAACGATCGAGGTATATAATGATATAAGTCGTTTCCTCCACGTTGCACACAATGATAAAACCTCTTTTCAAATCCGTTCTAGAATTTCACTCTATCATTCTATTTCAAACACGACAAAGAAGCAACGGAAGCTTATGCCTTAAAAAAACGAAAAAACATGGCGCAATGACGCCATGTTTTTATCGGAACATCATATCGTCTTTTCGGGCGACGCCTGTTTTGTATGCGGCTTTCATGACAGCTTCGCGCACGCGTTCAGCCACTTTGTTGTTAAAGACGCTTGGGATAATGTATGTTTCGCTTAATTCTTCGTCAGTGACGACAGAGGCGATCGCTTCGGCTGCTGCTAGCTTCATTTCTTCGTTAATTTCGATGGCGCGGCAGTCTAACGCCCCACGGAAAATGCCTGGGAAGCAAAGGACGTTATTAATTTGGTTCGGATAGTCTGAACGCCCTGTCGCCATGACGCGAACGTACGGTTCGGCAAGCTCTGGATCAATTTCTGGAACAGGGTTTGCCATCGCAAAAACGATCGGGTCTTTCGCCATTTTTTTCACATCTTCGACCTTCAAAATGCCCGGTGCAGATACGCCAATAAATACGTCCGCCCCAACGATGACGTCGGAAAGAGAGCCTGTCATATTTTCTGGATTCGTTAATTGCGCATATTCGTTCCAATACGGATTGTCGTATTGTACACCGCGATGAATCGCCCCTTGACGATCGACACCAATAATGTTTTTCACACCAGCCGCAAGCAATATTTTCGTGCAGGCGATTCCTGCAGCACCAATGCCTGTTAATACGACTTTAATGTCTTCAATTTTTTTATCTACAATTTTTAACGCATTTAACAACCCTGCAAGTAAGACGACCGCTGTTCCATGTTGGTCATCGTGGAAGACAGGAATGTCGAGCTCTTGTTTTAATCGTTCTTCAATTTCAAAGCAACGCGGTGCGGCGATGTCTTCTAAATTAATGCCGCCAAACGCCGGGGCGATCGCTTTGACGATTTGCACAATTTCTTCCGTATCTTTCGTATCTAAACAAATCGGAAACGCATCGACGCCCGCAAGCTGTTTAAATAACATCGCCTTCCCTTCCATGACCGGCATCGCGGCATACGGTCCAATATCTCCAAGCCCTAATACGGCCGTTCCGTCGGAAATGACCGCCACCGTATTTCGTTTAATCGTTAACGAATATGCCTTCGTCGGATCTTCCGCAATTGCCGTGCATACGCGCGCCACACCCGGCGTGTACACGCGCGCTAAATCATCGCGCGTTTTAATCGGAATTTTCGATTTCACTTCAATTTTTCCGCCGATATGCATTAAAAACGTGCGGTCAGAAACGTGAATGACTTTGACACCTGTCGTTTTCCGCAACGTATCGACAACTACGTCCGCATGTTTGGAGTCAAGAACGCTGACGGTAATATCTCGCACCGTATGTGTTTTGCTTGAAGAAATGACGTCGATGCCGACAATATCCCCGCCAGCTTGTCCGATCGCTGTCGCAATGTCGCTAAAAGCGACAACGTTTTTCGCAAATTGTAGTCGAATAGTAATGTGCATGTTTGCTCCGCTTGACATCGTATGTACCTTCCTTTTCTCTGTCGATTCGTGTTATTTTCCGGCAATGCCTGGACTTGTCATCGCATACGGGTCTAAAATAGCACGTAGCTCTGTTTCATTCAATAAATTTTGCTCGAGGCATAATTCACGCACCGATTTTCCGGTACGAAGCGCTTCTTTTGCGATGCGTGATGCCGCTTCATAGCCGATGTACGGATTGACCGCTGTAATGACGCCGATGCTGTTTTCGACATGTTGTTTTAGCCGTTCTTCATTCGCTTCAATGCCAGCTAAGCAGTAATCGGTAAACACGCGAAACACGTTATCCATCATATGAAGCGACTGAAGCAAATTAAACACAAGCACAGGTTCCATGACGTTTAACTCAAGCTGCCCTGCTTCCGATGCTAAACAAATCGTTTGGTCGTTGCCGATCACTTGAAACGCCACTTGATTTACGACTTCCGCCATGACTGGATTCACTTTTCCCGGCATAATGGACGACCCCGGTTGACGGGCAGGCAATGTAATTTCTCCAAGCCCTGCGCGCGGACCAGACGCCATGAGACGAAGATCGTTAGCGATTTTCGACATGTTGATCATACATATTTTTAAGGCAGCCGACACTTCTGTATACGCATCTGTATTTTGTGTCGCATCAACGAGATGTTCCGCGCGCACAAGCGGCAAGTCTGTCAAACGAACGAGATGAAAAATGACGCGCTCAATATAGACCGGATCGGCATTTAATCCTGTACCTACCGCCGTTGCGCCGATATTCACTTCGTATACATGTTGGCGCGACTGCGCAATGCGCTCCATATCGCGCTTTACGACGCGGCGGTATGCTTCAAATTCTTGCCCGAGCCGAATTGGAACGGCATCTTGTAAATGCGTCCGTCCCATTTTAATGACGTGATCAAACTGTTTTGCTTTATCGGCGAACGTATCGTGCATATGCTCCATCGTTTGAAGCAATTGGTTCACCATGTTTAACACCGCAATATGAATGGCCGTCGGAAACACGTCGTTTGTCGATTGTGACATGTTGACGTGCGTATTTGGACTAATGATATGGTAACTTCCTTTTCTCTCCCCTAACCATTCAAGTGCGCGATTCGCGATCACTTCGTTCGTATTCATATTGATCGACGTTCCTGCGCCGCCTTGAATCGGGTCAACGATAAACTGATCGTGCCATTGTCCTGCGATCACTTCTTCTGCCGCTTTGACAATCGCTTGACCAATGCGCACATCGAGCTGTCCCGTCTCCATATTCGCAAGCGCCGCCGCTTTTTTTACGATCGCCATCGCCTGAATAAGTTCGCGATGCAATCGATACCCTGTAATCGGGAAGTTTTCTGCCGCGCGCATCGTTTGAATGCCGTAATATGCGTCGTATGGAATTTCTTTTTCGCCAAGCAAATCTCGTTCGATTCGTACTGCTTTCGTTTGCATCATTTACGCATCCCAACTTTCTTCTTGTTTTTGTGTCATGTCATTTGCGATTGGCGTTTCCATCATATTTTTTATGTCAAGCAAATTCGTCGTTTTTCCTAGCGCCCACATGAGCTTCGGTACGATCGCTTCCGTATTCATATCACCGGATAAAATGACCGTATTTTGCGCCACTTTTCGCCCGACTTCGTATAACGTTAAGTCTTCCCCTTCTTCTAAACATTGCGTCGTAATGACGACGGCCATGCCATCGTCGATCAGTTCTTTTATTTTCGGCAACAAATTCCGCCCTTGAAACGGCACGCCGCCGCTTCCGAAGCTTTCGATAATGACGCCGCGATATAAATGGCGAATGTAATCAAATATTTCTGGCTTTGTGCCCGGATGAAGCTTCAACAAAAACACATCCGGACAAAGCGACGCATCAAACTGCAGTTTTCCGCTCGGTTTCGGAAGCTCATATTGATAATCAATCGTTTCTCCATGAATGTAGGCGACGTACGGATGGTTAATGCTTTCAAACGCATCGTAACTTTTCGTCCGCATTTTTACCGCTCTCGTTCCTAAAATGACGCGCCCATCGAAGACGACAAATACCCCGCCGACGTCTTCGCATGCAAAACGAAGCGCATCGCGTATATTTTTTTTCGCATCTGTTTTCGGAAAACCGATCGGCACTTGTGAACCGGTCAACACGATCGGTTTGTGGCTGTTTTGGATCATATATGATAACGCGGCTGCCGTATAAGCCATCGTATCTGTTCCATGCGTGACGACGAAACCGTCATATTGGTCGTAATGTGTATAAATCGCCTGAGCAATCTCGCGCCAATGTTCTGGCTGCATGTTTGTGCTGTCGATGTTCATTAAAATTTGGCTATGTAGCCGATACGGCTGATTGTCGATCGTAATGTAGCTCGTCAATTGTTCTGCCGTCAGCTTCGGTGTCAACCCTTCTTCACTCGGCACAGAAGCAATCGTGCCGCCTGTCGCAAGCAACAAAATGTTTTTCATCATCGTCACCTCAAATATGGCGATTTTAAGTCATCTATTGTATTCTTTGTGTCATGTAGTGTAAACTATAAATAAAATTGTTCGCGTTTCGCGTACCTTTACTTCAATTATATTTAGGAAAATAGAAAATAACAAGTATTTTTATTCGTTTTGCGAACGATGCATAGTAAGGGAGAGACAGATGATGATTTCGAAACGATTATCGGAGTTACGGAAAAAGAAACAATGGTCGTTGCAATATATTGCGGATCAGCTCAATATCGCAAAAAGTACATATGCAGGCTATGAATCGGGGTATCGTCAACCGTCGTTAGAAGCCGTCAAAGAACTCGCCATTTTATTTGGCACAACAACGGATTATTTGCTTGGGGCAACGGATGAAGAGAAACCGACCATTGAGCTGACGAATGCGACGTTTCATCTGACGGTCGATGGAGAAACGGTGACGGAAGACGAAATCGTTTGGCTAATTGCTTTTCTTCGCGCAAAACGCGACATCAAAAAAAAGAAATAGGCGCATAAAACGCCTATTGAATCATCACGACATCGCGCATCAATTGTTCAACGGAGGCATACGGCCGATCCAACTGCAACATGCGCCGCAACACATGGCGCGCCTCTTTTGACAAGGAAAGTTCGTCTTCCCAGCTTTTCTCTTTGTCCGCTGTCGGTTCATAAGAAGAATACAATAAAAACAATAAAAAATGACCGAGGGCATATATGTCGCTTTTTACATCAATCGTTCGCCTGAGCCGCTGTTCAAGTGTAAACAGCCGTTCATTTTTTTCGGATAAAAAGCGCGCAAGTCCAAAATCGAGCACATATACAACCCCGTTGCGAAAAACGATATTGGGGATGCGCAAATCGCGATGCACAATGCCGTGCGCGTGAATGTATTGCACGACACGCAACACATCCGCCAATAGTGAAAACGCTTCTTTTTCATCGTACGTTTTGTTTTTATCAAAAATAAGCGTCTCCATCGTATCTCCTTCAATGTATTCCATGACAAGATGCAACGTGCCGCGCACGTCAAACGAGTCGTACAACTTCGGAATTTGTGGATGATTGAGCTTTTTTAAAATGAGCGCTTCTCGTTCAAACGATGCGCGCCGCTTCTTTTTTTTCGTCCGCTTCATCTGTTTTAAAACGACAAGCTCCTTCGTTTCTTCATCGCGCGCCACATACGCCACACCATAGCTGCCTTCTCCAAGCTGCGTTTGAATCGTGTATCGCCCGTTTACGACCGTTCCTTCTCGATACGGCTTTTCAACAAACATCATGAACTGCCAAAAAAGCTAGAGAAAATGCTGTGGCTATGATGTTTTTTCTTATAATGCTTATAGCCGTATTGCGACGGATGGCGATGCGGACGGTACGTATAACGATCGCTACTGCTGTAACGATGCTTGTGCATATTTTTGTGTAAAAGCATGTCAAGCAATTTTTTCAACATAGTTATCATCCCCTTCATCACGGATAGCTTACTATACGGAAAAATAAGAAAAAAGTTTCATATTTAAAATATATCCTTGCGAAATAGAAAAAATTTTATGAAAATACAGAAGAAGGGGGGAATGTACATGTTTCGCGACGGAGTAAAATCAGGGACAGCGATTGCGATTGGATATGCGCCTGTTGCGCTTACGTTCGGTTTGTTAGCGAAATCAACAGGGCTGTCGCTTATGGACACGACGCTTATGAGCATGATTGTATTTGCGGGGGCGGCGCAATACATTTCGCTCAATTTACTATCTCTTGGCACCGGTCCGTTTGAAATCATTTTAACGACGTTTATTTTAAACATTCGGCATTTTTTAATGTCCGCATCACTCAATGAAAAAGCTGAACATGACGCACTTTGGAAAAAAGCACTATACGCATTCGGCATTACAGATGAAACGTTTTCTGTCGCCGCCATGAAAGAAGGAACGATCTCTGCTTCGTATATGTTCGGACTCATTTTCATTTCCTACAGCAGTTGGGTCGTCCATTCGGCCATCGGACATATTGTTGGCGGGTATTTGCCGGAAAACGTGCAAGTGAGCTTATCTGTCGCCTTGTATGCGATGTTTGTCGGGCTATTAGTCCCCGCCGTCAAAACAGAACGAAAGGCGCTTTGGCTTGCGGTGTGCTCTGGTCTCATGAACTGCGCGCTTTTATTATGGCTCAACGTCCCGAAAGGATGGGCCATCGTCATCTCTACAATCGTTTCGGCTATATGTATGCAATGGATTGTAGAAAAAAGAAAGGAGACGGAATATGCACAATAACCTTTTTCTCATTATTCTTGGCATGGGCATCGTGACATACATTCCGCGCATGCTTCCATTGACGGTTTTTCATCGCATCCACTTGCCGCCGTTTTGGCGCGGTGTATTGCGCAACGTCCCATACGCCACGCTCGGCGCTTTAATTATTCCGGGCATTTTTCTCATTCAAGACGATCCGGTATTTGGCATCCTCGGCTTTGTGAGTGCCGTACTGGCCTCATGGCTCGGCGCAAACGTCATGAGCGTCGTCTTCATATCCGTCCTTGTGTTAACTGTATATACGATAGTGTCATAGTAAAAAGTCAGCGCATCACACGCTGACTTTTTCTTCATTTTGCCGTTCGCTTTCCACTCCTTTTTTCTCCAACACAGCCATGACCACTGCAACAATAATGAACGTTCCACCAATCCAAAATGAGAAGCGCAATTGTTCATGCAAAAACAGCCAACCGAACAAAGAGCCGACAAGTGGCTGGAAAAAGAAAAAGAGCGAACCGACCCCGGCATCCATCATTTCCATTCCTTTATTCCAAAGAAAAAACGCCCCAGCCGTTGACACAATCCCGAGATAAAAAATCCCGAGCACGACCGAAAACGAAAACGTTTGTGACATCCCTTCCGACCATTCCCATACCATCATCGGCGTTGTGCCGATGAAAGCGACAAAAATCGCGTACGTCGTGATCACTAATACGGAAAGGCGCGCAGATGCGATTTTGACGAGCACAGATAAAAGCGCCCACGTCACCGCAGCTCCAACGAGTAAGACGTTCCCGAAAAACGAAGTCGCCTCCCCCTCGCTAAATCCAACGACGACAACAACTCCTGCTGTTGCGAGTAACAACGCACTTAGTTTCCTAAGCGTCATCGTTTCATTCAACATCCAGCGAGCGAAGATGACGATGAAAGCAGGCGTGGCCGACGTAATAAGCGAAGCCGTGTGCGCATCCGACCATTTCGTCCCGACGAACTGTAAGGAAATCGAAAGAACGTATCCAACAACTCCAATATATATGATCGGTTTCCAATCGTTTTTTCCTTTTGGCATCGGGATGCGCTTTAGTCGTAAAATCGTCCATAATACAAAAAAAGCAATCGCATAACGAAGCCATACGAGCGTAAATGGCGGAACGTAATCGAGCACATATTTACTAACGACATACATTCCACCCCAAATGCTAGCAGCGAGCGACAAATACAACGAACCGAAAAACGTTTGTCTCATCTTTTCTCCCTCCGTCTTTTTTCTTTTTTCTACAAGACGGAACGTGCGCTTGCCCCGTCTTAGGAGCAAGTTGCTGGTTGATCGTTTTCAAACAACATCGTTCTCCCCTCCTGTTCATTTGTTATTTCTTCATTGTATCAAATGTTTCGCCCGCTTTTACATATCACTTGGTTGTTTAAATCATATTTTTACTAGTTCATCACCAAAAGATGTACTTGCGCCAGCCATTAAAGAATCAACTCCCTGATAGGACTAGTTTTTTGCTATGTTGAACCGTTTACTGGACTCATTTTTCTTGTGGATTTAATGACAAAAGTAAGCAAACAAAATGCCAATTTGACTCACAACTTCCGCAATTAAAATAAAAACGACCAACTTACTAATTTCGGTTTTTCGACACCTGACCAACTAAAATTAGCTTTTCAACAATTATCAAGAAACTTTAAAGTAAAAAATAACCCTTTCTGAAAGAGAAAGGATTATGTCAAATCAGATATGTTTCTATTTTCGCTAGGCATTCATCAATTATTTTATCTATTTCTTCAATTTGTGCATCTTCTGGATTATACTTCTTTAAAATTTTTAGATTACGAGCTTTCCAATCCAATGATTTAATTTGATCAGTTAAAACTACCCCTGTTATTGGATAGCCATCGCCACCAAGAGATATTCCTTCTTTTGGTAAATCCACTTCGAAAGGGTAGCCCTTCTTTTGAGTGGTAATCGGACAAACAGCTATAAATCCTGTTGCTTGATTGAATTCTTTAGGCGATAAAACAATCGCATTCCTTCTCCCAGCCTGCTCATGCCCAGCTTGTGGATTGAAGTTTAAAACAACGAAATCGCCTCTCTCTGGTACGTCTGCTGACATTAAATCAATTCACGCCCTTCTATACCGAAATCAATTTCTTCGTGTCGATTTTCAGGTGTAATCTGTGATATTAGTTCTTCCAGTGTGTATTTTTTCCGTGTTCTTTTTGGTTTTAATGTGATGATACCTTCATTTCCAATCACATTTAATTCTATTTCGGAACCTTGTTTAATCCCTATTTGATCAGCAACATCTTTTGGGATACGAATGCCCAAACTGTTTCCCCATTTTTGAGCAACAACTGTAGACATGTAGTCTCCTCCTTTACTTTGGTTTATTTTGCTTTCTAAATGTTCCTTTGAGTTCATTATATCACCCCCCAACCAAAATGTATATACATAGTATATACGATCTTCCAAAAAATGATACACCTGATTTTTCTATAAAAACCAAATAATACCCTTTGAGAGAATTATTTGCAAGGTGTTGAAAAAGTATGTTGTCAAGAAAAGATTTTTTAATCGTCTCTATAGCACGTCAAATAAAGAACATTGTAATGTAATCTTGTGTGTAAAAACAATTTTTACAAAAACAAAAGAAGGTGGAGCGCTGTGGGGTCCCCTTACTCCAACAACCGCTCCACTTCTTCTTCCGAAAGGTCCGTGACGTTCGCAATATCTTTTACACTCATCCCTTTTTTCGCCATCGTTTGTACAAGGCGCTTCATTCCTTGTTTTATTCCTTGTTGTTCATATGAAATAATTAACTCCATCACTTTGTCTTTTTCTTTCGTCTCCATTTCATTCACCTCGCTTCGTAGTCTTCGTTCTTCTTCGTCTGATAGTTTTACATATGTTTCAAAAAAGCCAAACAATAATCGTTGTTTCGCTTCATCTAATTCCAATCGGACAAGCATGCGTAAAAATTGTTTTTTCAGTTCTACCCGTTCACTTTCAGTATATCCCATTTTGCTTAGCAGTGCAGCAGCGATTGGATTGTCTTGACGAATGTAGTTTCGCCAGTTTTGTTTGCGCAATTCGACAGTGAAAAAACGAAAGTCAAGCACGTGGCCAAAAGGAAATTGGAGGGTAAATGTCGATGGTTCGTCGCGGATCGTATCGTAGCTAAATACAGCAATAGGTACAATGTTTTTACGGTATTTTTCAAACAAACGGCTAAAATAAATAAACATCCGTTCTGGAAATGATGGTTGGACGTAGCTTTGGTTTTCGATATGCACGATCACAAGCCCATCTTCGCCTTTTAACTTCGTTTCGACAAGCAAATCGACGCGGTACTTTTCTCCTGCCGTCACATCGGTAAACAGCTCCTCGGATAAAAACGAGACGTGGCGAAAATCGATATGCTCGTGCATGGTTGGGAAAAAGAGAACGATAAATTCCTCAAAAAACGTTTGGATCAACTCTTTAAACAGACGATCGTGGTCAATGGACATATAGTCACCTCGCATACAATCGTTTCGATGTTTTTATTCGACAACATCGACTATTTTCCTGCATACGAAAACATTTGTGGTAGTCAAGAGGAGAGGTTAAATACAACGAAAAAACCCCGAGCTCTCTAAAAGAACTCGGGGTTGTGATGATTCCGACTGGGCTCGAACCAGCGACCTCCACCCTGTCAAGGTGGCGCTCTCCCAGCTGAGCTACGGAATCGTATGTTGTCCTATCGAACACATTTTTTATTATACTCACCACCTCTCACATTGTCAAATACTTTTTTAAAAAATTTTTTAGCCATTGCCTAGGCAATGGCTAATGGCGGATAAAGTCGATGTGAGTACCTTGGAAAAAACCGTCTTTATATTCGTATGTGACGATTAAGCTGCCGATGTATTCGCCTTTTTTTCGTTCGAGGAGTAAAACGGCTTTCAGCTTTTGTTTATCGAGCGCGTATTTTAAAAAGCGGTCGAATGTCGTCTTTACCCCTTTTTGTCCTTCGCGTGCGTACGGAATGAAAGCGTGAACGTGATCAATGATTAGCTCTGTTCCTTCGTCCGTCTCTTTCATTTTCATGCTTTTTAAAACGACGGCGCGCGGATCTTCGACGATCATTTCTTCTATGCCGTTTTCGTGATGGGCAAATACGTGCACTTCATTTTTATACGTGCCGTTGCCGCGTGCTTTCACGAGAAAAACGACGACATCTTCCTTTCCATCGTCCGTCACATCAACAGAATACAATTGCGGAGTCGCTTTCGGGTCATTGATATGTTCCCATTCTGGAAAAGCATACGTCGCTTTTCCGACGTGAAGCGTAAAATGACGCACCCAATCTCCGTCTTCTTTGCCGCATAGTTGCACGTTTGCTTCCTCTAATTTTTTCGTACAAGCATGTCCATTGAACGAAAGCGCTGTCATAACCGATAATAACAATGATAAAAACATACGCGTCCTCCATACTTTTTTCACTTAGTATGAAAGAAAAAAAGAAAAAATATGTATTGCCTTCCTTAAATAAGACATGGTATGATAATTAGAAAAACAAAAAAGGGGGCATGCACGATGAGACGTGTCACATTAACTGACATCTTCCTTCACCCCATTACTCAAAAATATTTGAAACGTTCAGGCGTCGCCCACGCTATCGCTACCGCATACCATGCGTATCGCCTTGCCCTGCAATATGGAGTCAATGTTGATTTAGCGACAAAAGCGGCACTGCTTCATGATATTGGGCATTATGAATGGTACTCAAACGGAACTTGGGACTATGAAACATATAAACAAAACGACATTCATGCGATTAAAGGGGCGGAGCGAGCGCACAAATTGCTTATTCGACTCGGTGAACATCCTCAACATGCTAAAGAAATCGCCCTCGCCATTTTGCTTCATACCGATTCGTATCTTCCAGAAGGAGAGCTAAACCGAAAACCGCTTCAGACGATCGTTAAACTTGCCGATGAAGCAGATGAAGAACCAGGTGGCAAACATCACTATCGCCAAATCGATGACGAACTCGCTTTGAAAAAAATTCAACAACTCGATCGCATGGTCGAGCAACAACTACAACGAGATGCCCTCGACCAAATTAGCTAAGGCTAGGCGATATGCCTAGCCTATACATACGATAACGCCTGTTCAAAATCAGCGATTAAATCATCGATCGCCTCGAGTCCGACGCTTATGCGCAACAAGCCGTCCGTAATGCCGCGACGAAGGCGTTCCGCTTTCGGCATCGCCGCATGCGACATTTTTGCCGGATAAGATAAAATCGACTCTACCGCTCCTAAACTAACCGCAAATACCGGAATGTGAGCATATTTGACAAACGTCCGCACCGCTTGTTCATTTTCCAATTCAAACGACAACACCGCGCCAAACCCACGCGCTTGATCGCGATGAATGACGTGCCCTTCGTGATGCGAAAGCCCCGGATAATACACGTGCGCCACTTTCGGATGACGATGTAAAAACTGCGCGAGCTGCATCGCTGAACGAGAAGCGTAATCGAGCCGAACGTGAAGCGTTTTTAGCCCGCGCAGCACAAGCCACGCATCTTGCACGCCGAGCACCGCACCGAACGCATATTGCAACTTCCGAAGCTCTTTCGCTAGTCGTTCATCTTTCACAACCGCAAGTCCAGCGACGACATCGCTATGGCCGGCTAAAAATTTCGTCGCGCTATGAAGCACGACATCGACGCCGAGATCGAGCGGACGTTGCAATAAAGGTGTCGCGAACGTATTATCTAAAAACGTCAAACAACCGTGCGCTTTCGCAAGCTTCACAACTCCGCGAATGTCCGTAATTTTCAGCAGCGGATTTGACGGCGTTTCCATATAAATCACTTTCGTATTCGGGCGAATATGACGCGCTACCGCATCTAAATCGGTCATATCGACAAACGTATATTCAATGCCAAATCGGCTTAATACATCCGTGATGATGCGATACGTTCCGCCATATACGTCATCTGTAATCAACACATGATCGCCTTTTGACAACAACAAAAACGCCGTTGAAATGGCTGCCATGCCCGATGCGAACGCAAAACCGCTCACTCCTCCTTCTAGCTCCGCGATCGTTTCTTCAAGCGCCTCGCGCGTCGGATTGCCTGTGCGGCTATAATCATATTTTCCAAACGTATCAAAATCAAACTGATGAAACGTTGACGCATGATGAATCGGGACGCTCACTGCCCCCGTTTGCGCATCCACCCGCCATTTATTATGAAGCAATTGCGTTTGCCACTCCATTTTTACACCTCTTTCATGCGTTGAAACGCTTGTGTTAAATCGGCAATTAAATCGTCATGATGTTCAATGCCGACAGAAAAACGTAACAGTCGATTACATACCCCATTGGCGATGCGAACATCCTCTGGAATATCCATATGCGTTTGCGTCGCTGGATACGTAATAAAACTTTCGACACCGCCTAAACTTTCCGCAAACGTAATGAGCGTTAAACTGCGCAAAAACGGATTGACCCACTTTTCATCGCGCACGCGAAACGACAACATGCCTCCTCTCCCCGGATATAACACATCGGTGACGTCTTCGTGCCCACGTAAAAATTCATAAATCGCTTTCGCGTTTTGTTCGTGCTGACGCATGCGAAGAGCGAGCGTCTTCATGCCGCGAATTAACAGCCATGAATCAAACGGCGACAACACCGCCCCGATCGCGTTATGATACATCGCCAATTGCTCGCACAGCGCTTTTCCTTTAGCGACAATGAGCCCCGCAAGCACATCGTTATGTCCGCCTAAATATTTCGTCGCGCTATGAATGACGATGTCCGCCCCTTTCGTCAATGGCTTTTGTAACACAGGCGTGTAAAACGTATTATCGACAATAAGAAGCAGCTCATATTGTTTCGCAAACGCCGCCACCGCTTCGATGTCCGCTTCTTGCATAAGCGGATTCGTCGGCGTTTCTAAAAAAATCGCTTTCGTTTTGTCCGTCACATATGCTTTTACCGCATCCAAGTCGCGAAAATCAACGTATGTAAACGACAGACCGTATTTTCTCCACCCTTTTTCAAACAGCCGATACGTTCCGCCATATAAATCGGCCGAAACGAGAAAATGATCCCCGCTTTCAAAAAGCGCAAACACCGTTTGAATTGCCGCCATGCCCGAACTACATGCGAAGCCTTGATCCCCTTCCTCTAACTGCGCAATCGCCTTCTCGACGATGTGTCTCGTCGGGTTTCCCGTCCGAATGTAATCGTACCCTGTCGACTGTCCGATCCCTTCATGCCGATACGCTGTTGAAAAATATACAGGTGGATTCACTGTCCCTGTCGTCGTCTCGCTTCGATTACCGATTTGCGCTAATACCGTTTCCACATGACTCATTCGCTCTCTCCCTTTCTCAAAAAATAAAAGCCTTCTAAGAAGAAGGCTTTCTGTCCATAGACAAACGCTTCTTCTTATCTTCCGAATTGAACACCAATTCGCTGGATTTAGCACCTGACCGCTTTCGGCTGGTTGCTGAAGGTTCATCGGGCCAGTCCCTCCCCTTCTCTTGATAAGAATGCATACGCATATTGAATTTTCTGATTTTTAAATAATGTACCTTATTTCCATAAAAATTTCAACTATTTTTTATTTTCTTGTAACAAAATTTCATTCCGCCGCAAGAGCATCCGCTTTTGTCGGATGGACGGTGCCGGCTGGATGTTGTGGCGGCGCATAAATGGAGTACAGCTTAAGCGGAACGTTCCCTATGTTGATCACATTATGCCACGTTCCTGCAGGCACAAAAATGGCAGAGCCATCCGTCACGCGTCTTTCAAACGTCAATTCGTTTTTCTTTTTGCCTATCCGCACAATCCCTTCTCCTTGTTCAATACGTAAAAATTGATCCACGCCCGGATGCATTTCTAAACCGATATCCTCCCCGACACGAAGGCTCATCAATGTCACTTGCAAATGAGGTCCCGTCCATAACGTCGTACGGAACATGTTGTTTCGTTTCGTCGCTTCTTCGATTTGTACGACAAACGGGTTCGGTCCGTAATCTTTCCTATGTTCTCGTGGAAACGGATAAGGCATCATTGGATATGGATACATCGGCATATACACAACATTCGGATAGTAATACATGGTCTCACCTCTTTTTTTCATATTCATCGCCATGTTATGCACAACTGCCCGGCCATGCGCCTCACATGCAAAAATCGACAAATAGAAACGATGTATGGTAAAGTGGGGACAAAAGGAGGAATGCCGATGTGGAACGAGTTTAAGAAATTTGCTGTGCGGGGCAACGTCATCGACTTAGCTGTCGGGGTCATCATCGGTGGAGCATTTGGAAAAATTGTTTCTTCCCTCGTCAACGACATCATTATGCCGCTTGTCGGTCTCGTTTTAGGAGGGATTGATTTTAGCAGTTTATCTTGGAAAGTCGGTGAAGCAGAAGTAAAATACGGGGCTTTTATTCAAACCGTCGTTGACTTTTTAGTCATTGCCTTTTCTATCTTTCTATTCGTCAAACTGCTGAACAACTTATCCGAACGAATCAAAAAACAAGAAGAGAAGAAAGAAACGGCACCAACGATCACAAAAGAACAACAGCTGCTCACAGAAATTCGCGATTTATTAAAACAACAAAAAGAAACGACATAGCCCCCAAAGCTTTTTGGGGGCTTCCCACTCATTCTTTCTCTACGAACTGCTTTACTTCTTCTTCCGAAAGATCCGTGACGTTCGCAATGTCTTTTACGCTCATCCCTTTTTTCGCCATCGTTCGTACAAGACGTTTCATTCCTTGTTTTATTCCTTGTTGTTCATATGAAATAATTAACTCCATCACTTTGTCTTTTTCTTTCGTCTCCATTTCATTCACCTCGCTTCGTAGTCTTCGTTCTTCTTCGTCTGATAGTTTTACATATGTTTCAAAAAAGCCAAACAATAATCGTTGTTTCGCTTCATCTAATTCCAATCGGACAAGCATGCGTAAAAATTGTTTTTTCAGTTCTACTCGTTCACTTTCAGTATATCCCATTTTGCTTAGCAGTGCAGCAGCGATTGGATTGTCTTGACGAATGTAGTTTCGCCAGTTTTGTTTGCGCAATTCGACAGTGAAAAAACGAAAATCAAGCACGTGGCCAAAAGGAAATTGGAGGGTAAATGTCGATGGTTCGTCGCGGATCGTATCGTAGCTAAATACATCAATAGGTACAATGTTTTTACGGTATTTTTCAAACAATCGGCTAAAATAAATAAACATGCGTTCAGGAAATGATGGTTGCACATAGCTTTGATTTTCGATATGCACAATCACAAGCCCGTCTTCGCCTTTTAACTTCGTTTCGACAAGCAAATCGACGCGGTACTTCTCCCCTGCCGTCACATCGGTGAACAGTTCCTCGGATAAAAACGAGACGTGGCGAAAATCAATATGCTCGTGCATGGCTGGGAAAAAGAGAACAATAAACTCCTCAAAAAACGTTTGGATCAACTCTTTAAACAGACGATCGTGGTCAATGGACATATAGTCACCTCGCATACAATCGTTTCGATGTTTTTATTCGACAACATCGACTATTTTCCTGCATGTGATGTTCACATCTCTTCAAAAAAGCCGTAAACCCATACGGATTTACGGCTTTTTTTACGCATTTAATGCGGCTTCTTCTTCATCGCGCAAGTTGTGTGCAAGGCGACCGGAGGCGCTTGCGGCAACGCTTGCGACTAAGTCGTCTAAAAACGTATGCACACCTTTGCCCCGTTTTGTATCAAGCTGTTTAATGATTCCTACTTTATTTTTGTCCAAATGTCCAAACGTTGTCACTGCGATGCTTCCGTATCCGAGCACCGCCCCTAACGCCAACGTTTCATCGACGCCAAACAGCCCTTCATCCGTTTCGACAATCGTTTGCAGCGGCTCTGACAACATGCCGTTTTCTGCAAGTTTATCAAGCTCAATCCCAACTAAAATCGCATGTTGTACTTCGCGTTTTTGCAACACTTTTTCTACGCTTTCAATACATTCTGCCATCGTTAAATTTTTATTGTACGGGCTTTGCATTTCATATACAATCTCAGCAATCGCTGGAATCGTCACACCACGTTCCGTTAATAGTTGCAACGTTCTTTCATACACTTCTTGACTAGATACGCGCTTCATTCCTCATCCTCCTCTCGTTCTCTCATTATATCACGCAACGACAAAAAATGCAGAAATGTGGTACGATAAGAACGAACAACGTCGAAAAAGGATGGGAGAACATGCAAGAGTTAAAACTTCACAGCCAACATTTAGACGAGGAGCTATCGTTACCTGTATATTGCTCCAAACCTATCACACCGCTTTATAAACATCTCGTCATTATCGCACAAGATGGACAAGATTATTTTATGTTTGGAAAAATTGGACGCGTTATCGACGAGCTTGGCATACGCGCTGTCGTCATCGGCGTGCCGTATCGCAACGTGTCAGATCGCTATGAGAAATATCATCCGAACGGAAAAAAACGCGAAGCGTACATGCGCTTTCTTGCGAACGAACTGGCGCCGCTCGTTGATGAACATTTTTCAACATATCAAATGGGGACAACGCGCATTCTCGTTGGCGATTCGCTCGCAGGCACCGTTTCGCTTCTTACTGCGATGACATATCCGCATACGTTCGGCAAAGTCGTCATGCAGTCGCCATACGTGAACGACGATGTGATGGCGCACGTGCAATCATTTACGGACTGGCATTTGCTTGCGCTCTATCATTCCGTCGGCAAACAAGAAACGGACGTAAAAACGACAGACGGAATGGTGCGCAACTTCATTGAGCCGAATCGCGCCCTTTCGCACGTTCTCCAAACGAAACAAAGTCGCTATCATTATGACGAGTTTGACGGCGACCATTCTTGGACATACTGGCAACCAAATTTGCCGATCGGATTAAAAAAAGTGATTGAAATGTAACAGTATTTTCCGAAAATTTGTTATAATATATAAGTATAATGACGAAAGGAGGAAGGTCGCATGAAATGTGGTATCGCGATTTTTCCATCAAAAAAAATTCAAGATTTTGCGAATTCGTATCGCAAACGGTACGACTCTCATTACGCCCTCATTCCGCCACATATTACGCTAAAATATGCGTTTGACGTGGAGGAAGACAAGCTTGATGAGCTCGTTCAACAGCTTCGCGACGTCGCCCGCGAAACAGAGCCGTTTCCGTTGCGCGTCACAAAATTTAGTTCGTTTTATCCGGTCAATAACGTCATTTATTTAAAAGTGGAAAAAACAGAGCCACTCGCTCAGCTGCATGAAAAATTGCATCGTCCACCGTTCGTTGAACAGACAGACTATGCGTTCGTGCCGCACATTACGATCGCACGCGACTTGTCAAACGACGAATATTCGGACGTATTCGGCCGCTTCAACATGCAGTCCGTCTACTTTGAAGAACAAGTCGACCGCTTCCATCTTTTATATCAACTTGAAAACGGATCGTGGTCAGCGTACGAAACATTTCATCTTGGAAAGGAATAACAACATGTACGTCAAACGAGGACAAGACGAAGCGCTTTGGCGCGATGCCCTTTTTGTTCGCCGCGCCGTCTTTATTGACGAACAAGGGGTATCGGAAGAAGAAGAAATTGACGCATTCGAGCGTGAATCTGTTCATTTCGTCATATACGATGACGATCAACCGATTGCCGCAGGACGTTTTCGCACAATTGATGGCGTTGGCAAAGTGGAACGCATTTGCGTCCTTCCGGCATATCGCGGACGCGGCATCGGCAAACGGATCATGGAAGCGATCGAACAATATGCTTCACAACACGTCACAAAGGTGAAACTAAACGCCCAAACGCATGCCGAACCGTTTTACAAACAGCTCGGCTACGAAACGGTATCCGACGTCTTTTTGGACGCAGGCATTCCACATGTAACGATGATAAAAACGATCAACATGCGATCATAACGGTCGCATGTTTTCTTTTTCACTCGGCATACTAAACAAAAAAAGCTACATACGGAAGGATATCGTTATGAGCGAATTTGGACAAATCGCAATTGAATTAGTTGTCGGTTATATCGCCTTATTTATAATGGCAAAAATACTTGGACGGACACAAATTACGCAAATTACACCGTTTGACTTTATTTCCGCCCTCGTTCTCGGGGAACTTGTCGGCAACGGTTTATACGATCCGAAAGTCGGACTCTCGAAAGTATTGTTTGCGATTGCGCTATGGGGACTGCTTATTTACGCAACAGAAATGATTACACAAAAGAAAAAAGAACTTCGCGAATTGTTAGAAGGAAAACCGGTCATCGTCATTTCGAAAGGAAAAATTTTGTATGAAGCGTTAAAACAAACGAAGCTCGACTTAAACCAACTGCAACATTTGCTGCGCGCGCGCAACGTCTTTTCCGTTCGCGAAGTGGAATACGCCATTTTAGAAACAGACGGCACAGTAAGCGTCATGAAAAAAGCCCCGTTCGAACAGCCGACGCGGCAAGACCAAAACATTTCTGCATCTGAAGCGACATTGCCTGTGACGGTCATTATCGACGGGGAAGTCATTTGGGACAATTTACAAGAGAACGGTTGGGACGAACAATGGCTAAAAAAACATATTCGCCACGCTGGTTTTGAAAACTATAAAGATATTTTATACGCCGAATGGCAAGACGGAAAAGGCATGCACGTGCAGGCATATTAACGTTTTTTCATTGAACGATCTTGAGGTCGTTTTTTCTTTTGTGCCGTTTGTTCTTTTTTCTCATTTGTCGTTCGCTGTATGTTTGTCACGCGGGAAACATGAAGCGGGTTTGGACGAATCGGTGGGATGTTCATATAAGTCGCCTCCTTTTTTTATTTATTCGCCAACCATAAAAAAACTCCTTTTCTCTTATTGTATGATTTGTTAACATAGACGTTGACGTTAGACGAAGGAGTTTGACCGATGAATAAAGCACGATATAACGGCAAGCTATTTGATATTCATACGTTAGCGCGCGAAAAATATGAGCTCGTGTATGAACAAAGTTTACGAAACAAATGGACGTGTCCGATGTGCGGTGGAATCGTTCGCTTTCATTTAGCGATTGAACATGCCCCGCACTTTTATCATGTTTCCGACCCTTGTATCCGAGAAGAACGAAAACGAGCGAATATCATCGCCATTCAGCCAAAACAACCGTTTCAAGCGAAAGAAAAAAAACAAATGACCGTATGCGGCGTGTCGCTCGATGCCGAGCAATATGAAGCCGTTCGCCGCATTGAAGGTCCGCTTCTTGTGCTTGCGGGAGCTGGCAGCGGAAAGACGCGCACGTTAACGACGCGCGCGGCTGCAATGATCACTAACCATCACATCAAAGCGGCAAACATGATGATCGTCACCTTTACGACAAAAGCCGCGAAAGAACTCGCTGAAAGACTTCATGCATACAACCTTGATGCACTGCCTACAATCGGAACGTTTCACAGCTTATTTTATCGCATGTTACAACATGCCGATCCGTTTCGTTGGCGGCATGAGCGGCTCATTCGCGACTGGCAAAAAGAACGGATGATGAAAGAAATCGGTCGCGACACCGGCATTGATGAACGCGATTTTCCGTATGATGAAGCGATGCAGCGCATCTCGTATTGGAAAAATACGCTCACCTCGCTCGATGACATCGCCATTGAAAACGAATGGGACGAGCGCGTCGTACAGTTGTACGTGCAATATGAGGAAAAAAAGCGGCAACACGATTTATTTGATTTTGATGATATGTTATATGCGTGCTATGACATGTTGCGAACAGATGAAAAGCGACTGAAACAATATCACGAACGGTTTCATTATTTTCTTATCGATGAATTTCAAGACATTAACAACGTGCAATATGAAACGATGAAACTGCTCGCCTCTCATACGTATCACATTTGCGCAGTTGGCGATGACGACCAAGCCATTTATGCGTTTCGCGGCTCGGATTCATCGTTTATTCATCAATTTCAACGAGATTTTCCAAACACAACGATTGTGAAGCTAACGGAAAACTATCGTTCGCCACATCCGATCGTCTCGCTTGCCAACGATATCATCTCGAAAAGTCGCACGCGCATTCCGAAACAAATGAACGCCCAAACAGATAGCAGCCATATGCCGATCTGTTTTTTTCCGTACGATGAAGAAGAAGAAGCGACGATGATCGCATGCGACATTGTCGAGCGAATACAAAAAGGCGCCAAACCGAGCGATATCGCGATTTTATGTCGCACGAACGCTTCAGGGCGCGCCGTCTTTGAACGGCTTTCGCAACTTCGTTTGCCTGTCACAACAGATGGCGACTCGTTTTACAATCGTCGCATCGTGCGCTACTTATTAAGCTTTTTTCGCTTAAGCATCGATCCGAACGACGAACAGGCGCTTGCTGATGTTGTCACCGTATTGTTTTTAAAACAGACCGTCCTAAACGATTTAAAAGCGATCTCGATTTTACAAGACTGTTCGCTCGTTGAAGCGCTCACCAAACTCGACGGCATTCAGCCATTTCAGCAACAAAAATTGCGCACGATCGCCCCGCTCTTTGCGAAAGTAAAAGAAATGAAGCCGCTGGAAGCGATCGACTTCATCGAAAAAGACATGGGCTTTGGCGACTTTTTAAAAAAGCGCGGCAACGAAGGAAATGCGATCGAAAAAGGATCAGATGATGTGCGCGACATCAAAGTCGTCGCGCGGAAATTTAAAACGATTCAAGCGTTTCTTTCTCACGTCGAGCGGGCAAAATCATATACAACGTGCGACGACGGCATTCAACTCATGACGATTCATCGCTCGAAAGGGTTAGAGTTTCCGATCGTATATATCATCGGAGCCGTGGACGGACTGTTGCCGCACGATTATGCGCTTGAGGCGTATCGAAACGGAGATGTCGCTCCGCTTGAAGAAGAGCGCCGCCTTCTGTACGTTGCGGTGACACGCGCAAAAGAGCGTCTCTTTATTTCCGTTCCGTCCATGCGCCGCTTAAAAAAAGCAAACGCCTCCCGCTTGCTTTCTTTTAAGAAAAGCGAAAAGCGCCCCCATTTCGCCTAAAGGCAGCCCGCGTCCTGCGGGCAACGGCGAAATGTCGCCATCCTCGGCTCCGCGAAGGGCGCACAAGCCCCACCGAGGAGGCTGTCGCCGCCGCAGTGTGGGGCGGAGCGACTCGAGCCGATGGCGCTTGGAGCTAGACAGCTCTTAGGACCCAAATGTGCATGCTTTCTTCTCTCGAAACAAAAGCGAAAAGCCTCGTATAAGACTTTTCGCTTTTTCGTTATTTTTTATTTAACATGTTCGCAATCGTATTAAAATCGATTTGTTTTCCGTTGTTGACGATCGATTGCACAATTTTATCTTCCAATTCTTTTGGCACGTTGCGATTCGCAATTTGTGCGACGCGTTTGACGATGCCGCGCACCGTTTTTTCGTCTTTAAAGTTTGCGTTTTGTAATGAATTGGCGAGCGCAAAAATATCTTGCATATTGACGCCCGTTTTCTTTTCGATATTTTTAAAAAAATGTTGATCCATCTTTCTCCGCCTCCTTCATTTTTCTTTTTCAGCATATGAAAAACAAAAAAAAAACGTTCCAAAGGTGTGACCCTTTGGAACGCCTCTTCTTAGTGAACGAACGCTGCACCAACGATAATCAATAAGATGAACAACACAACGATTAACACGAATGTTGAACCGTATCCGCCGCCGTAGCCGTAGCCACCGTAACCATATCCGCAATATCCGAAGCCCATGAGACTCCACCTCCTTCAACGTTGTCGCTTACATCATATGCATCGAAATGAATTTGGTATGGGCGCTTTAGCGAAAATGATGAAACATGCGTGCAAACTGCTTTTCTTTTTTCGCAAAAAACGCCTCAGCATCGCTCATGTTCGCTTGAAACTGTTGAAGTAGGGCATCGTTTATTTTTTCTAGTTTGTTTAACGTCGCTTCCATTTCTTTTCCCCACGTTTCAAACGCCTTCATAAACGCATCGTGCTTTTCATGTTTTGCCCGTGCATATGATTGCAGTTCTTTTTCCAATTTGTTCATCGCCTCTCCCCCCTTACTTTTTCATACGTAAAAAACAGAAACGTGTGCTAAAATAAAAGCGAAAGAAAAAGAAAGGACGTGTCATATGGAACGATTACAAAACGCACAACAATTTGAACAGGCGATCGCCTCCAGCACGCCGGTTGTCGTTAAATTTTTTACAACATGGTGCCCAGATTGCGTACGCATGGATCAATTTATCGATGAAGTCGTTGCGGCGTACCCGCAATTTATGTGGTATGACATCGATCGCGACGATGTGCCAGACATTGCGGAAACGTACAACGTCATGGGCATTCCAAGCTTACTCGTATTCCAAAACGGGGAAAAAATCGCCCACTTACATAGCGCCAATGCAAAAACACGCGAACAAGTCGAGGAGTTTCTTCAAACAATCAGCTAATTTGGCTGATTGTTTGAATATATTCCCCCACATGAAAAAGCCACGTGCATGCCGTGGCTTATGTTAAAAACGGTTGCAAGTTTTGAATAAGCTGCTGCATTTGTTTCGCTTGTTGTTCATACATTTGTTTTGCCTCGGTGTCATTTGTTTGCAAGGCGAATAGTTCAAAGTCGGCTTCTGCTTTTTTCATCGATGCAAGCAATAGTTGTTTTTGTTGCGGCTCTGGCACTTGAATGCGGTCGTCATATAAATCGACGGTCAGTTGACCGTACGAATCGACTTGCGCTAAAAAGACGTTTTCGACAGCAACGCCCATTTGATCGAGCTGCTCTTTTAACCATCCACGGTTTAGGCGGGCTGTCGCAAGCGGTTCGTCTAAAATTTCGCCGTCCATAATGACCGTTTGCGGCTCTTTTTCCTCTGGAACGTACTTTTGCACATCCCCAATCGTGAGCGGCTGTTTGTCGCGCTTTAGTAAAATGCTTAAATCTCCGTTTGCCTCAAGCGTCGCAAATTCGACATCCGCAACGCGAAACACATCTTTTTTCCGCAGTTGCTCAAGCAATTCATCTGCTGTATATTTTTCTTTTTTCAAATTGTCTTCTAAAATTTTTCCGTCTTTAATAAACACAGTCGAGTTGCCTTCGACGAAGTCGCGAAATTTTTTACTTCGCAACGAAATGATCGAAATGGCAACAGGGAAAAGCGACCAAATTAAAATGCTTGTGATTCCTTCCGTTAACCGAATATCTAAATCCATCGACATCGATCCGGCAATATCTCCGATCGTAATGCCGACGATATATTCAAAAAACGACAACTTCGATAATTGCTTTTTTCCTAATAATTTTGTAATGACAAATAAACCGATTAAAATGCAAATCGAACGAATCGCCACTTCTAACCATGCTGGCATGTTTACATCCCCTTATATTGCGGCTCCTCGCGCTCAAGCGTCGAAATGCGCCCTTTGAGCGCCGCAATCATTTGTTCCGTCTGTAACATCGCTTCATGAAACGCACGCTGCGCCTCGTCGTTCGTTGAAGTAAGCGCAAGCTGTTGCAACGTCGCATGAATCGCTTTCATATTCGCCAAACTTTGTTTCACTTGTGAACCGATCGTCATCTCCATCTATCCTTTCGGTTTAAATAATAATGCTCCGATAAAACCGAATACAATCGCTGCGGAAATGCCGGCGCTCGTCACTTCAAACATGCCCGTCAACACCCCGATGATGCCGTGCTTTTCCGCCTCTTGCATCGCCCCGTGTACGAGCGCATTGCCGAAACTTGTAATCGGAATCGTTGCCCCAGCGCCTGCAAAATCGATAAGCGGCTCGTACAACCCGAACCCGTCTAAAATCGCTCCAGCAACAACGAGCGCGCTTAACGTATGGGCAGGCGTCAACTTAAACACATCAAACATCACTTGTCCGATCACGCAAATAAGCCCGCCAACGACAAACGCCCAAAAAAACATCGCCATCATCGCTCATCACCTCCATACTCAATCGCTACCGCATGCGCGATGCACGGAATCGTTTCGCCTTGTTGAAACGTCAGCGGTGATAAAAGTGCTCCTGTCGCAACGACAAGCATGCGTTTTATTTCTCCGCGCTTCATGCGATTTAACAAATGACCGTACACGACCGTTGCAGAACACCCTGCTCCGCTTCCTCCCGACAACACCGGTTGCCCTTCGCGATAAATGAGTAATCCGCAATCTTGATACCGCTCGTCTTCAAGTTCCATCCCGTTTTTTCGCAACAAATCAAGCGAGACGGTGCGCCCGATTTTTCCTAAATCGCCTGTAACGATGAGATCGTAATGCGACGCATCGATCTCCATATCGCGTAAATGCGCCTCAATTGTATCGACCGCCGCTGGCGCCATCGCCCCGCCCATATTAAACGGGTCGGTTAATCCCATGTCGACGACTCTCCCAATTGTTGCCGACGTAACACGCGGTCCATCTCCTTCTTTTCCAACGAGCGCCACCCCTGCCCCTGTCACCGTCCATTGCGCGGTCGGCGGCTTTTGTCCACCGTATTCGGTCGGATAGCGAAACTGTTTTTCAACCGCAGCGTTATGGCTAGCGGCGCCCGTTAATATGTACTTCGCCCCGCCGTAATTGACGATAAACGCGCTTAAAGCGAGCGCTTCCATCGACGTTGAGCAGGCGCCAAATACGCCTAAGTATGGAGTGCTAAGCGTGCGCGCGGCAAAGCTTGAAGGGGTCATTTGATTAATTAAATCGCCAGAAATAACAAACTGCACTTGTTCTTTTTCAATGCGCGCTTTTTTCATCGCTTGAAAAAACGCTTCTTCAAACAGCACTTTATGCGCTTTTTCATACGAATCTTCTCCAAGCCAAAGATCTTCATGCAATAAGTCAAAATCATCAGCGATCTTTCCGTTCGCTTCAAACGGTCCGCCGACCGTTGCGGTGGCGACGATGACGGGACGGTTTTCAAACACCCATGTACGATGCCCTTTCATCATCCGAGCCCACCCCATTTCACCGCAATCGTTTTAATAAGCGCCACGACAAACGCCGAAAACGTGCCGAACAAGATGACAGAACCAGCTAGTTTAAACATATTGCCTCCAACGCCAAGCACGAACCCTTCCGTCCGATGTTCAATGGCCGCTGAAATGACGGCGTTGCCAAATCCGGTGACAGGCACAGCGCTTCCTGCCCCTGCAAATTGCGCCAATCGGTCGTACACACCAAACCCTGTCAATAGCATCGCAATAAATACCATTGTCGCCACCGTCGGATTGCCGGCCGTTTTTTCCGTAAAGTCGAAAAAGTACATGTAAAAATAAGAAATCGCTTGTCCGATGGCACAAATCAAACCTCCCACAAAAAAGGCGCGCACGCAATTTTTCAACACCGGACGCTTCGTTTCACGGTCTTGTTCAAATTGATGATACTCTTGTTGAACGGGCGTTAAATTTTTCCGTTTTTCGTTCGCCATCCTCTCACCTCGCTACGTTTGTTCTTCACTTAATTTTTGAATGACTGTCATTTCTTTTTCGATTTCTTTTTCACTTATGTTTTTCGTATCAATTTTTTCTTTCAACGCTTTCGTTTTCCAAAAAATTTTTAAATCGTGCGACGCGATTACTTTTTTGCCAAATGCCTCGTTCAGCGCTTTTCCCACCTCTTTTTCAATTTGTTTCATGCGAAAGCGATGCAAATGTTTCACTTGATACGCAACAAGCAACCGTCCGTTCGCTTCGACTGCGACCGCATCTTTTACATCTTTTCTCCCCTTTAACATATTAACCACTCGTTTTGCCTGTTGTTGGTCGCTTCGTTTCGCGCTTCCGTCATGGCTCACGTTTGTGATGTTTTCTTGTTGAAGCGATTGTTGTTGTTCTTTTTGTTCATGCGCACAACTCATAAGAAAAAACATACTTATAAGTACAAACCATTTTTTCATGGCGTTCACCTTTCTGTTCATGTAACGAAAGGGCGTCCCGATTGGACACCCAAATGACTTATTGTTTATATTGTGGCTCTTCTTGTTCAATTTCTTGCACGCGCGGAGCAATTAAATCGACGATCGCTTGCGTTTGTTGCGCGGCTTGTTGATACAATTGTTTCGCTTTTTCATTTTCTGTTTGCAAGGCAAACGTTTCAAAACTTGCCTGCGCTGATTTCAATCCCGCTAATGTTTGCTTTACAGAACTTGCGACAGTCATATGAAAACCTCCTTCGTTTTTTCATCACATAGCTTGCGCGGATACGACAAAGTTATACAAAAAAAATAGCCCCCGAAGGAGCTAACGTTTATCACGAAATCCGTTTCCAAGCGACGGATTATTTAAAATGCCTGCCATGACTAAAATGCTTAAAAACGCATTCCATAATTGCTCGTATTTCCCTAAATCTAAATCGATGCCAAACGTCTGTAATAAAAGCGGAATAAATGAACCGATCGCTAACCATAGCCCGTAATTTTTAAAGCGCTCCATCTTTTTCCCCTCCCCGCTATTGTTTCAATTTCTTCCCGCATCCGCAACCGCCTGTTTTTTTCACAGGAGCAGGTGATGATGTGTATACTTTCGTTGTTTGTGTTCCACCAAGAACAACCGGTTTTTTCTTTTCCATAGCAAACCCTCCACACATGTAAGATACAATAGCATATGAAAAAGATGGAGCGAACGACTATGCGTTTTCCCTATTTCTTTTTTCTGCAAATGAAAACGGCGTCGAAAGCGGCGGTTGCATCCCTTGCTTTAACGCTTGTTGGCGTTTGACCGTATGCATAAACCATGAATCCGTCTCTTGTCCAAATAGCTGTTTCGTTAATTGCTCCAGCTGCTTTTTTAGTTCCTCGTTTTCTTTTCTTAATCGTTTAATTTCTTCATAACGTTGTTCGCTTAACGCCGCCAATTCTTTTAACAACACGTTTTCCGCCCGCAATACGTCTATTTCTTGCATATCCCTCCTCCTTTCTACTACATAACAATTCGAAAACGCGCCGATTTATGACAAAAAAATTCCGCACATATCCCTGCACACTTACCTACCTTTCTCATACTATACAGTAGTCCCGATACATGCGACGGGAAAAAATTGAAATAGGAGGAACGAGGCATGACGCATCATAAAGAGCGTAAAGAAAAAGTGTGTATTAAAACACGCAAAGTGTATGACTGGGTTACTCGTCAAGTCGATGTGCCGTTGCGTAGTTTTTCAAATGGGGATTTGGAAACGATCTTTCCTGAAAGCAAATGTCCGCGCCACGGGCAAACGGTTTGTGACTTTTTCGCGTCTAACGGCTTAAGCGCTGGCGACTTCTCGATTCGCTGCTTTTTAACAGACGATGAAGGAAACCGTATTGACCAAACGGTTGACAACAACGCGCTCATTTGCCAAGAAATTTTACAACCAAACGGCCGTCAACCGGTGCACGTCACACTTCCTTCCGGAGATACAGTCACATTGCAAAAAGTAAAAGCGCTTGTGAAAGGTCACGTCGTCGTGCAAGTCGTCAATGCGAACGGCCACGTCGTTTGCGAGTCAAACCCAATTCCATTTGCGACGGCACAAACATTTATTTTATGCGCACCAGAAGGAACGACGCTCGATTGCCACATTTCGTTTTTCGAATGTGACGCAAGCTTAATTTGCACTGACAACTTCTCGCAGCTTGATGTATCGATTACATTATGCTTAGAAGTGCAAATGGAAGCAGACGTAAAAATCGAAGTCGAAGCACGCTTCTGCCAACCGCGCGAAGAAATTTTAGAAGCAACACTTTGCCCAACAGACAAATTCCCACCGCAATGCCCAGAAGTATTCCCAGCACATTAATGAATGAAAGGCTGTTGTCGTTCAGCAGCCTTTTTTTATTGATGTTTCCTTTCATGGCTACATATATATGAAATAAAGAAAGGAGGCACAAAATGAACAGCCAACATATTCAACTCCAACAAAAAATTATTCATTACCGGTCGGAAGTGGCAAAATATAAACAGCTATTGCAGCTTGTCGAAACGGAGTTAAAGCGCGAGCAATTGCGCAATCAATATGTGCAAAAAAAACTTGAGCAACTAGACGAATATGAACAAACGATTGAACAGTTAAAACAACAACTTCTTTTTTACGAAGTGGCGCTGGAGGAAGAAAAACGGCGGAAAAAAGAAATCAAACAAGATGTTGTGCGCGCCTATGCTTATTTCACGTACGCTGTCATGATGCCAGAACAAAAAGAGGAAGAGGCGACAATTATCGGTGATTTCGTTATCGAAAATAGCGGCAATACACCGCTTAACGATCCGATCATTTGCCTTCGCCTTCGCCCTCCCGATCACGCGCAACTAAGCGGAAAATTTTCATTTCGCCAAATGCAAGAAGAAGGCGGCTGGACATTTGCGGTCGAAGATTGGCGCAAAAAAATGAAAGAAGGGGAATATTGGCTAAAGCCAATCGATGAAACAACGCTTTTGCCGAACGAACAACTGCGCTTTCCGTCATTTGAATTGCGCATCGTCCAAACCGTTGTCGTTGAAGCATTCGTCTATTTTCGCCAACTGAAACAAGGGGTATCATCTTCTAATTATATTGTTGTAAATAAATAAGCAGGCGTTCGCCCGCTTTTTTATTCGCTCCATTTTTGGACAACCATTTCCATCAAAGCAGCAATCCCTGCAATTGCTAACACCGACACAAGCGGCATAAAGATGCTTGGCGCATAAACCATTCCGACATACAGCCCAGCTGCGCACCATATCCCTGTACACCAATGGCAACTGAGCAACTCCCCGATCCATCTTCTTATTCCTGTCCCTTTTATGACAATATACGTTTCCCCATCTTGTTCAAACTCGTCATGAAACGGGGCACGCAAAAACGACGTAATGCGGTCATATACGATTAAGCGCGTGAAACGAAACGATGCCGCACATAAAAGAAAAAAGTGAAAAACGTCCATCTTCTCTCCTCCTTGCTTTACTTTATGCTTCACCCCTCTTTGTTGTTTCACATATAATGCAATGAGTCAGTTAACGAAAAAGGATGTGAAAACGTGTATAACATTTTTTTCAGCAAACATTTTTTAGCTAAACATCGTCATATGCAACAGTTGTGTGACGCGCTAGCAAATATAAGCGAAGGAACAGAACTACATGTGCACACAAACAAAGAGACGTACTACAACGCCCAATTCGTCCAACTAGACACCGCCGCAAAAACATTGACCGTCGTCGTCGATCCATTTTATGAAAATGGCGGAAAATTCATGACAATCCGCTGCCGTGACGTCGTTGCAGTTGAGTTTCCAGCAGATGCGCTCGTTGCCGCAACACAACAACAAAAGACGACAATCGGAATGACGAAAACAGACGACGAAGACGAATAAAGGAAGTGAAAAGATGAACGTTTGTATCATTGGTGCCGGCTATGTCGGATTAACGACGGCAGCTGTTCTCGCAAAACTTGGGCATACCGTTCATTGCGTAGATGAAAATGAACAAAAAATGGCCGCCTTAAAGCGCGGAGACGTTCCCATTTACGAGCCAGGCTTAGCTGAGCTGTTAACCGACTATGCGAGTCGGCTTTTTTTTCATCACGATAAGCAAACATATGTACAAGAGGCAGAAGTTATTTTTATTTGTGTAGGTACCCCTTCTGATTCGAAAGGGAAACCAGACGTTTCATACGTCAACCGTGCCATTGCCGACCTCACCCCACACGTAAACGATAAGCAAACACTTGTCATAAAAAGCACCGTCCCGATCGGAACGAACGAACGCATATACAACCATTTAAAAAACGAAGGAAAACATATACGTGTCGTATCAAATCCTGAGTTTTTACGCGAAGGCTCCGCCATTTACGACTCTTTGCATCCCGATCGTATCGTCATCGGTTTACGTCACGATGATGATCGCTCACTTTCCGTTATGCAAACGTTATATGCGGGCATTCACGCGCCATATGTCGTGACGAGTTTAAGCGGTGCCGAAATGATTAAATATGCTGCCAACGCCTTTTTAGCAACAAAAATTTCATTTATTAACGAAATCGCCCGCCTTTGTGACGCGTACGGCGTCGACGTTGTCGATGTCGCAAAAGGCATCGGACTTGACGGAAGAATCGGTCCACACTTTTTGCAAGCGGGAATCGGGTACGGTGGTTCTTGTTTCCCGAAAGACGTCGCCGCCCTACAACAAATGGCGTATGAACAAAACGTGCGCCCGTATATGTTAGAAGCGACAAAAACAATTAACGATACCCAGCTCAACTGGTACGTACAAAAAATAAAACGTACGTTAGGACATATGTCTACAAAACGGATTGCGGTGCTCGGCATTGCCTTTAAGCCAAATACAGACGATATTCGCGAATCGCCCGCCATTTCACTCATTAAAAAATTGCACGCGCATGGGGCAAATGTCATCGCTCATGATCCGAAAGCTGTGCTACCAAATGTCGATGTAAAGCAAGCAAAAACGATAGAAGAAGCGATCGCACAAGCAGATGCGCTCGTCGTGGCGACCGATTGGGATGAGTATAAACAGTTAAACTGGGCATATGTGAAACAAATGATGAACGGAAACGTCGTCATCGATGGACGAAATAGCTTGCCTCGTGAGGCGATCATGAACGCAGGACTAAACTATATAGGGGTGGGACGCGGATGAACATACTCGTCACAGGAGCAGCTGGATTTATCGGTTCGCACGTATGTGAAGCATTGTTACCACATCATCACGTCATTGGCATAGATTCTTTGATCGGTCCGACGCCAAAAGCAATGAAACAAAAAACGATTGAAACGTTAAACACGTATGACCGTTTCACATGGATCGAAGGGGATTTGTTGTCGTTGCCTCTTGACGATATCGTCCAACAAGTGGATGTCATTTATCATTTTGCCGGCATGCCGGGCGTGCGCACAAGCTGGGGAACATCGTTTGATTTATATACGACAAACAACATACTAGCGACGCAACGGTTGCTTGAAGCATGTAAACAACATCGGCCAAAACAGTTCATTTATACGTCAACGTCATCTGTATACGGTGAAACGAACGGGCGCGTGCATGAAAACACGCCTCCAGCCCCTCTGTCACCATACGGCATGACGAAGCTTGCTGGGGAACATTTATGCCGCATATATGAATCAGCATTTCATGTACCGATCACCATTTTGCGCTATTTCACCGTGTACGGTCCACGCCAACGGCCCGATATGGCGTTTCACCGCTTCATTCGGCAAATGTTGTTTGACGAGCCGATCACGATTTTCGGTGACGGCACACAAACGCGCGACTTTACGTACATTTCCGATTGCGTCAACGGCACGCTCGCCGTTCTTGGCAATGAAAAAGCGATTGGCGAAACGTTCAATATCGGCGGAAAAGAGCGCGCATCCGTCAACGACGTCATCGCGATGCTTGAAACGTTTATTGGAAAACAAGCAAAAAAACAATATGTTAATCAAGCGATCGGCGAGCCGAAACATACGTGGGCGGACATTTCGAAAGCAGAAAACATGCTTGCCTACGCCCCGAACGTGCCGTTACGGGAAGGATTGCGTCGTGAAGTCGAATATATTCGTTCGCTTTACGGGAGGTCATGATGCGCATCGCATTTATTTGTACTGAAAAATTGCCGTCTCCAGCAATAAAAGGGGGCGCCATTCAACTGATGATTGATGGCATCACCCCGTTTTTTGCCGAAACTCATTCGCTCACCATTTTTTCGATTGCCGATCCATCGCTTCCGATGTACGAAATACGTGATGGCATCGAATACGTACGTGTACCAAAAGAACGATACGAACAACATATTGCAAATGAATTAAAAAAACGAACATTTCATGTCATTCACGTCTTTAACCGTCCCGCAAACGTACTGTTTTACAAACAAGCCGCACCAAACAGCCGCTTCGTCACCAGTTTGCATAACGATATGTTTTCACCGATGAAAATGCCGCCAGACGTTGCAAAACAAGTCATTGAGGAAGTGGACGCAATCACAACGGTCAGTGAATATATGAAACGCACCGTCACAAAACGATACGATGTGCCTGACGATCGTATTCAAGTCGTCTACTCTGGCGTCGATGCAACGCGCTACATGCCGCCATGGACAGACGAAGGAAAACAACTGCGCACCAATATGCGCCAACGGTTTTTTGTTGAAGAAGATGACGTTATTTTATTTATCGGGCGGTTAAGTAAAACAAAAGGGGTACACGTGTTAATCGAAAGCATGAATCACGTATTAGCTAAACATCGAAACGCAAAGCTCGTCATCGTCGGCGGGAAATGGTTTAGCGACAACCGTTTAAACGATTACGTGCGCTTTCTTCATCAACTAGCCAAACCTTACAAAGATCGCATTCAATTTACAAACTACATCCCGTCTGAACATATTCCACACATATTCACGATGGGCGATGTGTTCGTTTGCAGTTCGCAATGGCACGAGCCGCTCGCTCGCGTGCATTACGAAGCGATGGCGGCAGGCGTGCCAATCATTACGACAAACCGCGGCGGAAATCGCGAAGTGATCGAACATAACAAAAACGGGCTCGTCATTGACGACTATTCGTCACCAAAAGCATTCGCCCAGGCGATATGCGAATTGCTGAGGAATAAAGAAAAAGCGCTCGCACTTGCTTACGAAGGACGAAAACGGGCGGAAACGATGTTTTCCTTCGCTAACACAGCCGAGCAACTAGAACGTGTGTATATTAAGATTTGCCAATAAGCGATACCGATACGATATGTTCGAGCGGGATCGTGATCGTTTTTTCTTCATCGCTTACGATAAAGACGACTTTTTTCTTATCGCACGTTTGAACAATGCCTTCATACGTGCGATTTTTCGTTTTCAATTCACACGTCACCGGCCGAAGTTCATTCGGAAGCGTCGCTAAAAATTCAAGGCGCTCAGCCGTATTCATGTCACGAAAATTCGCAAATGACGGCGGCGGATACGACGGCTTTTCTTTTTTCGTTCGAAACGTCTGTTGCATATAACACGTTTTCGGTCCTAAATTCGGCTGAACAATATACAACAACGGTGCATTTTCCACACGCTTTTTCATTCCCACACCCCTCCTTTTTTACGAATATATGCGCAAAAAGAGAGGGGCATGCCATAATAAAAGCTGTTCGGCAAATGCCAAACAGCTTTTTGATTAGCGCGCTAAAATATGGTAGCCAGAGTCAACGTGGATAATTTCGCCTGTCACGCCGCGCGATAAGTCGCTAAATAAAAACAGTGCCGTATCGCCCACTTCTTCTTGTGTCGTCGTGCGGCGCAGTGGTGCGCGCTCTTCAATTTCTTTTAAAATCGAGTTGAAGTCGCCGACACCTTTGGCAGATAACGTGCGAATTGGCCCTGCCGAAATGGCGTTGACGCGAATGCCGTATTTTCCTAAGTCGTTCGCTAAATATTTCACGCTCGCTTCTAACGACGCTTTTGCGACACCCATGACGTTATAGTTTTGCACGACGCGCTCGCCGCCTAAATATGTTAACGTGACGATGCTGCCACCTTCTGTCATTAGCTCTTTCGCCGCTTTTGCCACAGCTGTTAACGAATAAGCGCTAATGTTGTGCGCAAGTAAAAATCCTTCGCGATCGACGTTCATATACTCGCCTTCTAAATGCTCTTTATTCGCAAATGCGATACAATGTGCCACACCGTGAATGACGCCCACTTGCTCTTTGATTTGCGCAAAGCATGAGGCAATTTCTTCATCTTTCGTCACATCGCAAGGCAACACAAGCGCCGTGTCATCTTCTAACGTCGCGACTAATTTTTTTACTTCATTTTCAAATCGCTCGCCAGCATATGTAAAAATTAATCGCGCCCCTGCCGCATGAAGCGAACGGGCAATGCCCCAAGCGATGCTTCGTTTATTTGCCACACCCATAATGACGTACGTTTTCCCTTGTAACGATAATTGCATATTCGTTCATCCCCTTAAATTATGATTTGTTATTAGAACCTAGTATTAATATGATTATAACAAAAAATTCCCTACTTTCAAATAGGGAATTTATAATAAATAGTCCATAAACATTGTCGCTAAGCCAAAATAAATAAGAATGCTAATTAAATCGTTAATTGTCGTAATAAACGGACCAGAAGCAACAGCCGGGTCGATGCGCAGCTTATGCATCGCAAGCGGAATGAGCGCACCAGCGACTGTCGCCACGGTTAATGTCGCAAACAACGCCAATCCGACGAGCACACCTAAGAAAAACTGCTGCTTCCATACGTACACAACAATTGTAATGACGACGCCGCAAGACAAGCCAATTAAAAGCCCCGTTAGCGCCTCGCGCGCAAGCATACGCCATTTCCCTTCTTTTTCTAAATCCCCCATCGCTAAGCGACGCACCGCTACCGCCAATGATTGCGTTCCTGTATTTCCAGACATTCCTGCAATAAGCGGAATAAACACAGCTAAAATGGCCACTTTTTGCAATGTGTCTTCAAAACGGCTAATTAAATTAGCGGTCATCATCCCTAAAAACAACAAAATAATCAGCCATGGCAACCGCTTTTTCGCCGCTTCGAACGGAGTGTATTGAATATCGACATCAGGAACCCCTGCCAATTTCGAATAGTCGTCTGTCGCTTCTTCAGAAATGACGTCGACAATGTCGTCAACGGTAATAATCCCAAGCAAATGATTGTTCGCATCGACGACAGGAAGCGCTAAAAAATCGTAGTTTTGCATTTTACGCGCCACATCTTCTTGGTCTTCATCAACGAGCACAGAAACGACTTGATCGTTCATGACATCATGAATCATCGCATCGTCATCCGATGTTAACAATTCCCGCAGCGACAATACCCCAACGAGCTGCCGTTGTTCGTTGACGACGTACAAATAATAAATCGTCTCCGCATTCGCTGCTTCTCTTTTTAAAATTTGCATTGCCGAACGCACCGTTTGATTCGCATGAATGGCGATATATTCCGTTGTCATAATGCTTCCGGCCGTATATTCTTTATAATGAAGCAACCCTTGAATATCTTTTGCCGCTTCATCATCCATAATCGTTAAATAATTCGCTACTTCGTTTTTATCTAATTCATTCAATACGTCCGCCGCATTGTCAGCATACATGTGCGCAAGCATTTGCGCGACAAACATCGGATCCATTTCCGATAAATAAATTTTATACTCATCTTCTTCAATGTCGAGATGGTCAAAAATTTCCGCCATTTCTGCTGGCGACAAATATTCGTACATGCGGTTTCTAACTTCGGGACTTTGTTCGACGTAAAACTTCGCCCGATCGTACGGATGAAGTTTTAAAAACTGTTTTCGAAACTCTTCCATTTTTTCATCTCGTAATGCTTGTACTAACATAACTTCCCTCCTCTCGACAAAAATCGCTTTTTTTATTATGCGCGAATCTTTGCCAACTTGCAAGCGACGATGTAAAATGATAATGCACGAAAAAAGCAGGGGGAACTGTGATGGAAAACGAAAAAACCGTTCAATCAAAAATAGATTATCATTTACTGTTTATTTTATTTTTAATTGCGATCGTGAGCGCCATCGCCATTGAAAGTGCGCGCGAGACGCTCCCTGCCAAGCTGCAACATATTAACTTTGCGCAAAAACAGCTCATGTGGTACGGCGTCGGTGCCGTCGTCATTGCGGTGACGATGCTTGTCGATTATGACCGTCTATTTAAAATCGCTTGGTATTTATATGGTTTCGGGATGATTCTTTTGCTTGGATTAGAATTAAACGTCCCGGGTACATTAACGATTAAAGGGGCAACGAGCTGGTACAACCTACCCGGTGGAAACTTTCAGCCATCTGAACTAATGAAAATTTTTATGATTATCGTCATGAGCCGCATCATCGTCAACCATCGGGAAAAATATCATGACCCGACGTTGCAAGACGACTTGAAATTGCTCGGAAAAATCGCGCTGTCGCTATTGCCACCGCTTTTTTTACTTGCTCGTCAGCCTGATATGGGCATGTCGATGGTGTTTATGGCGATTGCAGGGTCGCTCATTCTCGTCTCCGGCATTCGCTTGCGCATTATCGCAGCTATTGCTGGTCTCGCCGTCCTCGGAGCGACATCGTTTATCGTGGCGTTTTTATATTTCCCGGATGTGTTAAAAATTCAACAATACCAATTAAACCGTTTTTACGGCTGGCTGAATCCGTACGAATATTCAAGCGACCAAGGATTCCAGCTCATTAAATCGTTGCTCGCGATCGGCTCAGGGGAATTATACGGAAAAGGATATAAAAATTTGGACGTCTATTTACCAGAGTCGCATACCGACTTTATTTTTAGCATTATCGGAGAGCAATTTGGCTTTATCGGGGCAAGCATCGTCGTTTCGCTCTTTTTCTTATTAATTTACCGCATGATTCAAATTGCGTTAGAGTGCCACGATCCGTTTGGCAGCTACTTATGCGCGGGCGTCATCGGCATGATTACGTTCCAAGTATTTCAAAACGTCGGCATGACGATCGGCTTACTACCGATTACCGGTCTTCCGCTTCCGTTCGTCAGCTACGGAGGAAGCTCGCTTGCGACGTACATGCTCGCCATTGGACTTGTCTTAAACGTCCGTTCGCGCACACAAAAATTTATGTTTTCTGCAGAACAATCATAGCCGCTTGCATGCGGCTATTTTTGTAGAAAGGAGAAACAATGTACGACATTATTGGCGATATTCACGGTTGTTTTCATGAATTGACGTTACTAACAAAAAAGCTTGGCTACGTTTGGGAACAAGATATACCGATTCATCCGAACGGGCGAAAGCTTGCATTTGTCGGCGATTTAGCCGATCGCGGTCCCGAGTCATTGCAAGTCATTCATACGGTCGTTGCGCTCGTTCAACAAAACAAAGCGGTGTACGTGCCGGGCAATCATTGCGACAAACTGTATCGCTTTTTTCTCGGTCGAAACGTGCAAATTACACATGGGCTTGAAACGACAGTTGCCGAATGGGAACAAGCCGATGAACAAACGAAAACGCGCATTCGTACACAATTTATGAAACTGTACGAAAACGCCCCGCTTTATGCCGTCTTAGACGATGGAAAACTGATCATCGCCCATGCCGGCATTCGCGCCGACTACATTGGGCAATTCCATCAAAAAGTAAAAACGTTCGTCTTATACGGCGACATTACAGGCGAAAAACATCCAGACGGTTCCCCCGTTCGTCGAGATTGGGCAAAACATTATCGAGGAGATGCGCTCATCGTATATGGACATACGCCAGTAAAAGAGCCGCGCTGGTTAAATAACACAGTCAACATCGACACCGGCTGCGTATTCGGTGGACAATTAACGGCGCTTCGCTATCCGGAAATGGAAACCGTCTCCGTCCCATCAACGATGCCATATGTCGCAGAAAAATTTCGCCCGTTTGACTAAAGCAAACGGGCGATGTCGTCAGGAAGCGGCGAATGAAACGTCATCATGCGTTCAACAAACGGATGAAAAAACGTCAGCTCACAGCTATGCAACGCTTGGCGATCGATTCGGGCGCGCGAACCGCCATATAAATCATCGCCAACGAGCGGATGACCGATATGAGAAAAATGGACGCGGATTTGATGCGTTCGCCCCGTTTCTAATTGAATCGACACGTGCGTCATCTCATTTTTCTGTTGCAATACTTCATAATGCGTCACCGCCCGCTGACCGTCTGGCCGCACTTGCCGCTCGATGATGCTATCGCCTTTTCGTCCAATCGGCGCATCAATCGTTCCAACGAGCGGGGTGACATAGCCGTGACAAACGGCTTCGTAGCGCCGTTTCACTTTTCCTTGTTTTTGTTGTTCACTTAGTAAATGATGCACATGGCGATGCTTCGCCACAAGCACAAGCCCTGATGTGTCGCGGTCAAGCCTTGTGACGATATGAACGGTCGTTTGTAACTGTTGCTTTTCGTAATGAAACAATAGCGCATTCGCGATCGTTCCATGCGGATGTTCACGCGACGGAATCGTCGACATATGCGGCGGCTTGTCAATGACGATGACGTAATCGTCTTCATACACAATTGAAAGCGGAATCGACTGTGCCATCATTTCCGCACTTTTTTGTTCTGGGGGAAACGACACGCACACTTCATCGCCTTCTTTTAATACGTAGCGAACGGTGACCGGGGCACCGTTCACTTCGATGTTCCCACCTTTAAATTTAATATCCGTTAACGCTGTTTTTGAAATATGCTTTTCTTTTAAAAATTCACGAACGAGCATCCCATCTTGTTGTGGGGTGACGATCCAACGAAGTTGAAACATACAAATCCCTTTCTACTGAATAAATGATTCGCGCACGCGCTTCCAAAACGGAAACGGACGGAAGCGGGCGAAACGAATTTTTTCATCGGCGACGCGGCATTGAATCGATTTCACATCTTTATGCAATAGCGATAAATGATCGATCGTAATTTGAAAATCGACGTCATTGACCGGCTTTAACATACACGTATGATGCGCGGGCAAAATAAGCGGCGAGCCGATCGTGCGAAACACGCGGTTGTTAATGGACGCCATTTCCGCCACTTGAATCGCCTCTAACGACGGATGTAAAATCGCGCCCCCAAGCGCTTTATTGTATGCCGTGCTTCCCGATGGCGTCGAAATACATAACCCATCCCCTCGAAACGTTTCAAATAAATCGCCACGAATTTCGACGTCCATGACAAGCGTGCCGCTCACGCTTTTGACGGTACATTCATTGAGCGCTAAATATTTTGCCTCGCGCCCGCCACCGACATATCGAATCGTCACTTCTAAAAGCGGATATTCAACGACTTGATATGGCGTTTTCGCAATCGCAATGACGAGCTTTTCAATTTCATCTGGCACCCAATCGGCATAAAATCCTAAATGTCCTGTATGCACGCCGACAAACGCTGTCTGTTCCAGTCGGCTTCGATAGCGATGAAACGCATACAATAACGTCCCATCTCCCCCGACAGAAATGACGATATCTGGCTCATCTTCATCATACGTGAAACGAAAATCCGTTAAATATGTACGAATTTTATACATACATTCGTTTGATATCGCATCCCCTTTTGATATGACCGCAAATTTCACGCGCCCTCACTCCTCGTTATCTTTTACCTCTTGCTTGCGCGAAAACACAGCTTGCGCCTCTTGAATTTCAAAACGAATTTTCGACATTTCTTCGTCTAACAAATACGCGGCTTCCGCTGCCCGCTGCAATCGTTGTTTAATATCTTCCGGAAATTTGCCACTATACTTATAGTTTAACGAATGTTCAATCGTCGCCCAAAAGTTCATCGCAAGCGTGCGAATTTGAATTTCGACTAAAATGTTTTTCTCGCCATAAATCATTTGCACCGGATAACGAATGACGACATGATACGAACGATAGCCGCTCTCTTTTTTTTGCGTAATATAATCCCGTTCTTCGACAATTGTAAAATCGTTCCGTTGCCGAAGCAGGTGAACGACCGTTTTAATGTCATCAACGAACTGACACATCATGCGCAAGCCTGCAATGTCTTGCATTTGTTGTTCTAGTTGATCGAGCGGAATATTTTTCTTTTGCGCTTTATCTAAAATGCTCGCAATCGGCTTTACTCTTCCTGTCACAAATTCAATCGGAGAGTGTACGCCTTGCATTTCAAATTGAGCGCGCATCCCTTTTAGCTTGACTTTTAACTCTTCGACCGCTTGTTTGTACGGAGCTAAAAAAAATTCCCAATGTTTCTCCACAAAACCACCTACTTATGCGAAAAATGCCGTTACCGCCTGTTCCATTTTTTCACCGTAGTTTGCATTCTCTTTAATATTGTCAATTAAGTATGCCACTTCTTCGTGAATGCCTTCTAATTCGATCGTCGCATCACGCCCAACGAGAAAGATCGGCTCATTTGTCGCGAGCGCTTCTTTTAACGCTCCCCACACCGCTTTTGGCATGACGACATAAACGAACGCATCGCTTGCCTCTAATATGTATACGAACGCACACGCATCGGAATCGACAAGCATATGCCGTTTTGGGTTCAAACCTTGAAGCGATTCGTCACACGACATAACCCAGCCGTTTTCTTTTTTCTCTGCTGAATGTACATATATTTTCATGTTCTTTCCTCCATCATCCATGATGTCCGCCTTTATTTTACCACATTTCGCCTACCGATGTTCACTAGTTGCACTTTTTCACGTATATGTCGATAATAAAAGTAGAATGACGTAAGGAGAAGAAAAAATGAGGCACGAATTAGAAATTGAATTTAAAAATATGTTGACCGCTGAAGAGTTTGCTCGTTTAACGACGGCGTTTGCGGTGCGCGATGATGAATGGAGCGTGCAACAAAATTATTATTTTGACACCCCAGACTTTCAATTAAAACGACAAAAAAGCGCATTGCGCATTCGCATGAAAAACGACACATATACATTAACATTAAAACAACCATATGAAGACGGGCTGTTAGAAACGCACGAACGATTAACAAAACAAACAGCCAACGCGCTCATTTCAGGCACGCAACGACTTGGAGGCGAGATGGCAAACACGTTGCAGTCGCTTCATATTGACCCGACAGCTGTCGTTTGCTTCGGGGCGCTGACGACACGCCGCGTCGAACGCCCGTATAAAAACGGCACGCTCGTTTTCGACTTTAGCGAATATATGAACGTGTCGGACTATGAAGTCGAATACGAAGCAACAGATCGAACAGAAGGCGAAAAAACGTTTACGGAGCTATTGCAGTCGTTTCATATTCCAAAACGAAAAACGAAAAATAAAATTGAACGATTTTACGAAGCAAAATACGAAACGGAGCGATCGTCATGAACGTGCAACAGTTAAAATTGCTTTTTGAACTGAAAGCGTTACAAAATTTACAAGGGAAAAAAGAAGCGCCGACAACATCGTTTCACGACTTATTTCATGAGCTGCTAACAACGGAAACGAACGAAGAAACAGAAACGATACGCCCATCACTTCCGCTCATGACGACGGAAGAAACGCATGTGCCAACATATGAGAAAGGAAATGCACCGCTTTCTTCAAACAGCATGCAGCAATGGATTGACGAAGCCGCTACAAAATATGATGTCGATCCGAAGCTCATTTATGCGGTCATTCGTCACGAATCAAACTTTAACCCGCAAGCAAAAAGCCGCGCAGGCGCGATGGGGCTTATGCAGTTAATGCCGAGCACGGCGCGCATGCTAGGGGTACAAGACGCATTCGATCCGAAACAAAACATTGAAGGCGGGACAAAATATTTACGCCAACTTCTCGATCGGTATGACGGGAACATGGCGCTTGCGCTCGCCGCATACAATGCTGGACCGGGAAATGTCGATAAGCACGGAGGCATTCCACCTTTTCGCGAAACGATGAACTATGTGAAAAAAGTAATGCAAACGTACTATGCTACAAGTCGCATCGTTTGAGATTCAACAAAGTCGTTGTTACAATATTGATATATTTCGGCAAAGGAGTTTTCTGTATGTTTCAATCCCCTTACGAAGCGCTTGGAGGCGAACAAGTTGTCGCAAAGCTCGTCGATGCCTTTTATGAACGAGTCGCAAAACATCCTGACTTGGCGCCTATTTTTCCGAAAGACTTAACAGAAACAGCGCGAAAACAAAAACAATTTTTAACGCAATATTTAGGCGGTCCTTCGCTATATACAGCGGAACATGGACATCCGATGTTGCGCGCTCGCCATTTGCCGTTTCCGATTACGCCTACGCGCGCGAAAGCATGGCTTGCGTGTATGCATGAAGCGATGGATGCGATCGGACTAAAAGGACCGGTGCGTGATGAATTGTATCAACGGCTTATTTTAACTGCCCAACATATGATTAACACCCCAGAGGATGAGCGAAAGGAGCATGAAGGTGAATGAAAAACGAATCGATAAGCAAGAAGGAACGACAAAACAATTAGAAATTTACTTATTTGTCGATCCTCTTTGTCCGGACTGTTGGGCGCTCGAACCTGTTTTAAAAAAGCTTTGGATGGAATATGGGCAATATTTTACGTTGCGCCACGTCTTAACAGGGCAACTCGATCGGCTTAACGGCGTGACGTATAAACGAATTGATCGGCATGCGACGCGCACAGGCATCGCATGTGATGATCGGGTGCTACTTGAAGCACCGCTACCTATTCCGTATGTCGCCTCGCTCGTCGTCAAAGCAGCAGAATTGCAAGGACGGCAAGCAAGCATCCGTTTTTTACGTCAACTTCAAGAAATTGTATTTATTCAAGAAAAAACAATGACAGACACGAGCACGCTCATCCAATGCGCCATCGATGCCGGTTTAGACGTGCAAGAATTTATAAACGATTTATCTTCACCGATCGCTGTCAAAGCGTTTCAATGCGATTTAAAAATTAGTGCGGAAATGGACGTTCGCGACGTCCCTACGCTCGTCTTTTTCAATGAAAATATTGAAGAGGAAGGCATTAAAATTTCAGGCTGTTATCCGTACGACGTATATGTCGATGTAATCCATGAAATGCTCGGATTTCATCCTCAACCATCTCCGCTTCCACCAATCGAGCAGTTTTTACATCACGCTCAGTTCGTCACGATCGATGACATTGCGATGGTGTATAACATTCCGCGCTGCAAAGCGGAATGTGAACTAAAAAAGCTACGTTTAAAACAAAAAGTGGAACAAATCGGCTCGTTTTGGCGCTGGATTGACAAAGAAAAAAGACTCGGCTAACACCGAGTCTTTTTTCTTTGTCATAAAGACAACAAAGGGGATGGGAGAAATTTTTCACGGTCAAACAAAGGGGTATAAGTTTGTTTGATTGTGATTCACTTCACGTTTATATATTAACAAACTCCTTCATGTCTTGACAAGTGTTTTATTCATTTGTCACATATTTGTCATATTTCTTTTTCAACTTCCCTATTATAAATAAAGAAGAAGGAGGGATTCGATGTTCATTGTATATATCATCTGGATCGTCGTTGCGCTCATTATTCACTTTTTTGCATTAATGCGGTTATTTCCGCTGTTCATATCGATTCCGTTTTTATTCCTTTCTTTCTTTTCTTTTTTTACTTATCTCAACAATCGCCACCGCTTTCGTGGGTTTCGTTAATTGGAAAAAGGCGACCATTCCGTCGCCTTTTATAATAGTTGCTCCAGTTGTTGCAGTTTTTGTTCGAACACTTGGCATGCTTGTTCGATTGGCTCTGGAGATGTCATATCGACACCTGCTTTTTTCAACACTTCGATCGGATAATCGGAGCTTCCAGCTTTTAAAAACGCAATGTATCGCTCGACAGCTGGCGTGCCTTCTTCTAAAATTTGTTTGCTTAACGCTGTTGCGGCGCTAAACCCTGTCGCATATTGATATACATAATAGTTGTAATAAAAATGCGGAATGCGTGCCCATTCTAAGCCGATTTCTTCATCGATAACGATGCCGTCTCCAAAATATGTTTTATTTAATTCGTAATATTTTTCCGTTAACGTTTGTGCGGTGAGCGCCTCACCGTTTTGCGCCATTTGATGAATCATATGTTCAAACTCCGCAAACATCGTTTGACGGAACACCGTACCACGGAACGTTTCTAAATAATGATTTAATAAATATAACTTTTTCTTCTCATCATCGATCGTCTGTAATAAATAATCGTTGAGTATCGCCTCGTTGCACGTCGATGCCACTTCCGCTACGAAAATCGAATAGTTTCCGTACGGATACGGTTGATATTTGCGCGTATAATAGCTATGCACCGAATGGCCAAACTCGTGCGCAAGCGTAAATAAGTTATTGACATTATCTTGCCAGTTCATTAAAATGTACGGATTCGTGCCGTACGAACCAGACGAGTATGCGCCACTTCGTTTGCCGCGCGTTTCATGCACATCGACCCAACGATTGTCAAATCCTTCTTTCACGATCGCAATATATTGCTCGCCAAGCGGAGCGAGCCCTTTTAATAATAACTCTTTCGCTTCTTCGTACGTCACTTTCATATCGACTTGTTTTACAAGCGGCGTATATAAATCATACATATGTAACTCATCTAATCCGAGAACGCGCTTGCGCAGCTGAACGTAACGATGCAACAGCGGCAAATAGCGATGAATCGTTTCGATTAAATTATCGTACACCGTTTCCGGAATTTGATTTTTGCTTAATGCCGCCTCACGCGCCGAACGATAGTTGCGAACGCGCGCAAAAAAGTTGTTGCGCTTCACCGCTCCGTTTAACGTGCTAGCGAACGTATTTTCGTATTTACGATATGTATCGTATACCGCCTTAAACGCATCATGCCGCACGCGACGATCTTCGCTTTCAAGAAAACGAATGTAACGGCCGTGCGTAACTTCCACTTCTTCCCTGTTTTCATCTTGAATTGTCGGAAAACGCAAATCGGCATTGTTTAGCGCTCCAAACGTATTGCTCGACGCGTTCATCACATCCGCCGCTTGCGCAAGGATCGCTTCTTCTTTTTCCGATAACACGTGCGGACGTTGGCGATTCATTTCATCTAGTTCATGCTCATACAGTCGAAGCGGTTCGTATTGTTGTAAAAACGTGCGCACGACCGATTCATCGAGCGCTAAAATTTCGGGCACGATAAACGCCATCGCATTGCCCGCTTCCGCATACAATCCTTCCGCTCTCGACTCAAATCCTTGATACAGCGAATTTGTCGTATCTTCATCATGGCGCATATGAGCATACGCATATAACTTCCCTAATCGCAACAACACATGGTCGCGATATTGCAACGCTTCATATAACGTTTCTGCGCTTTCCCCTAGCTTTCCTTTATACTCCGAAAATTTCGGAAGAAGCGCGGCAATCGCCTGAAATTCCTCTTCCCATTGTTCATCAGTCGCAAAAATATCTTCAAGACGCCACGTATACTCTGTCGGAACGTCTTTACGTGTCGGCAACGATTTTGCCATATGGATCACCTCTTGTATCAAAATTGTTTACTTATATATTATTCTCGTTTTATAAAAAAATCCTCTTTTTTGCTTACAATTCGTCGCAACACTTGCTCATCCCCGCGAATCGCTTCTTCAACGTTGTGCGGAAGCGACCATGACCGAATGCGCTGAAACGAGCTTTTTCCGACTTTTTTTAAAAAGCGAAGCGAAACGAGCGCATGGAAATAGTCCATGAGCGCATATGAATAATGCGTCTTTGTGACGAGCGGAAGCGAGCGAATACGAATTACATTTTGACGAATGAAACGCTGCAGTCGATCATATAATTGATGAAACGAAAACGTTACATGAAGCGGAATATTCATCATTTCGATTAACATATACGTTTGCCAAATAAACGGTGGCGTCTCAAACCAATATGAATGGCGAAGGGGGATGCCTGCTTCATGCGGAAATAACGATGGAGTCATATGCGCTTCATACACAATGCGACAAAACGGGCGATTCGTTCGGTAGTAGAGAGGTGACATGCGCCACTGTTTCTTTTTTATGTTCCACGCATGAAAAAGGGCGTCTTGTTGTCCGTGAGGTGTTTTATGCAAAGAAGAAAACGACATCGTATGAAGCGGAACGGTCGTCCACTCCCCATACGCAATCGTTGCGGATAGCGGAATAAGATGATGAAGGAACGACATGGTGCGCTGCGTTGAGCAATAAAATGGAATCATCTCTTGGTCGTTGAAAAAAAGCCACGAAAACGAGGACAATTGAAAAAACAATCCGCGACGCTGCACGTGTGACGAATGAAGAAGCCAAATCGGGATCATGTTTGCGTGCATATACGCTTTCGTTCGCTTCATAAATAAAGAGGACGAAATCGTGGAGCATTGATACTCTAACGCATACATCTTTTCATGATGGACGACAAATATGTCTGGCCGTTGTTGAATGTGTGGTAAATATGTTTCCACTTTTACTTTCAGTCGTTCATTTGCCAACCATTCGTACAGCTGTTGTTTTCCTTGTAAATGGGCGAGCGTTTCTCGCTCTGTTTCAATAATACATTTTGCTTCATGGGCAAAATGCGGCATGCGTTTTTTTCCGATTTTCAACTGTACTCGCTGTCGACAAACGGGACAAAAAAACGACTCGTTCGCTCGCCATACATGCAGCTGTTCAACCGTCCAATCGTCTAATAACGAACATACTTCCCCATTTTTAAACAACGCAACAAACATATAACCTCCCCTTTCTCCATACATTTTTTCAACAAAGCGAACGATTCTCCTGCAAGAAATACAAAAAATAGGGGAACAACTAAATTTATTGAATTAGGCGTTTTTTATTTCCCTTCTTTCACATTTTATCATACAATAGAAGTACAAGATGTGGGAGGATGGGCGAATGCTCAAGGGTGAATTCCCTTCCTGAATGGATAATCGTAGAAGGGAGCTGAGGAACATGGAAATCGAACGCATCAATGAATATACGTTAAAGCTATATATGTCGTACGGAGACATTGAAGAACGCGGATTTGATCGCGAAGAAATTTGGTACAATCGCGAACGAAGTGAAGAATTATTTTGGGAAATGATTGATGAAATTCATCAAGAAGCGGAACTTTATTTAGAAGGTCCTCTTTGGATTCAAGTGCATGCGCTTGAAAAAGGCATTGAAGTGCTCGTCACAAAAGCGCAAATTTCAAAAGACGGAACGAAATTAGAACTGCCAATTAATGATGAACGATTTAGAGACTTACCTGTCGATGAAAAAATCGAACAAATATTAGATCAACATTTTAACATCATTAAAGCATCATCATCGGCAGCGCCTGAAAATCCGCTTCAGTTCGTCATCCGCTTTAAAAATATTGAAGACGTCATCGCCCTTGCTCATCGTCGCGATTTTTCAACATTAAACAATCGCCTATTCGCATTTGAAAACAACTATTATTTATACGTCGAATTTACAGAAGAAGATGCCGATCACGACATTGACAATATGTTAAGCATATTGCTTGAATACGGGCAAGATTCCGAAATGACGATTCATCGTCTTGAAGAATACGGAAAAATCGTCATCGCACAACAAGCGCTAACGATGATCGCAAAACATTTTCCAAACGCATAACGCCGATTTCAATTGCTTGAAATCGGCTTTTTTTCCGTAAGGTTAGGTGAACGATACATGAGAAATGCTTTAAAGGTTGCACTATTTATCCTTGTTTTCATCGGCTTTTTAACGATCACGAAAGATTATTGGGAAGGCTGGCTGCTCGGAACGTTCAGCTTACTTGTCACCTTGTCCGTCATTTTTATTTCATTCGTCATCTTTTTAGAAAACCGCCATCCGACAAAAACGCTCACATGGCTCGTTTTGTTCGGCAGTTTTCCGCTCATCGGCTTTATTTTTTATTTGTTCTTCGGGCAAAATTATCGCAAGAAACGACTTTTCCGAAAAAAGGCGCTACTCGATGAGCAAACGTTTCGCAAACTCGAAACAAATCGTGTTGATCATGAGCGAAAACTGTATATGAAACCTCATCAACAACCGTTGTTACAACTCGCGAAACGGTTGACGAAAGAGTCGATTTCAACGGCGACAAAAACACGCGTCTTAACGAATGGAGAAGAAACGTTTGCCGCCATTTTTGCAGAGTTAGAAAAAGCGGAACACCACATTCATCTTGAATATTACATCGTGCGCGATGACGACATCGGCCAGCGCTTGAAGCACATATTAATCCATAAAGCAAAAAAAGGGGTACACGTCCGCTTTTTGTACGATGCTGTCGGAAGTTGGAAACTATCAAAAACGTACATACAGGAAATGCGCGAAGCAGGCGTCGATATGATTCCTTTCTCTCCTGTTCGCTTGCCGTTTCTAAACAATACGATCAACTTCCGCAACCATCGCAAAATTATCGTCATTGATGGAAAAGTCGGTTTTGTCGGCGGGTTAAATATTGGCGATGAATATTTAGGGAAAAACGACTATTTCGGCTTTTGGCGCGATACGCATTTACTCGTCTATGGTGAAGCCGTTCGTACGTTACAACTCATTTTTTTGCAAGATTGGTATTACATGACGGGGCAACAATTGTTGACGATGAACTATTTAAGCGCTCCAACCGTTGATGAGGCAATCGGAGGCGTCCAACTTGTCGCTGGTGGACCAGATACAAAATGGGAAGTCATTAAACATTTATTTTTTGCGATGATTACATCGGCTCAGCGTTCCATTTGGATCGCCTCTCCGTATTTTATTCCAGATGAAGATATTTTCACGGCGCTCAAAGTCGCTGCATTAAGCGGCATCGACGTCCGGCTTCTTGTGCCGAAGCGACCCGATAAAAAAATTGTGTTTTACGCTTCCCGCTCTTATTTTCCAGAATTATTAGAGGCAGGAGCGACCATTTACGAATACGAAAAAGGGTTTATGCATAGCAAAATTATCGTCGTAGACGGGGAACTTGCTTCGATCGGCACAGCGAATATGGATATGCGCAGCTTTCATTTAAACTTTGAAGTGAACGCGTTTTTATATCAAACACCAAGCGTACAAAAGCTAGTCGATGACTTTATCGATGACTTCCATCACTCAACCAAAATAAATATGAAACAATTTCAGCAGCGCCCGCTTTGGATGCGCATTGCGGAGTCAACTGCCCGTCTTCTTTCTCCATTACTATAAAAGGCTTAGCGTGTATGTTACGCTAAGCCTTTGCTGTTGACGAGCTGTTGTGCTTGACGCAATTGATACGTCCGCACTTTTCTCGGTAAAAAGCGGCGAATTTCATCTTCGTTGTAGCCAACTTGCAGACGCTTTTCGTCCATAATAATCGGACGACGCAACAATCCTGGATGTTGGCGAATAATTTCATACAAATCTTGTAACGGCAACGAGTCGACTTGAATGTTTAGCTTTTGAAAAATTTTTGATCTTGTTGAAATAATTTCGTCCGTCCCGTTTTCTGTCATGCGCAAAATGCCTTTAATTTCTTCAATCGTTAACGGCTCCGCGAAAATGTTGCGCTCTTTATACGGAATGTGATGCTCTTCTAACCATGCTTTCGCTTTTCGGCAAGACGTACAACTTGGCGATGAATACACGATAACCATATATATCACTCCCTTAAAAATGGGTTGCTGGAATACATTTCTGTATTAAAACACATCTTATTTTAAAATGACTTTAAAAAACTCTACAACGTACATTATACAACAAAAAAGTTTAGAAAGATACACCTTTTTTAACTTCTGCACATATTTATACGGTTGTCCAATACGAACGGTTTCATTTTTCGTTGCTTTCATTTGAAATTTTCTCTACAATAAAAATAGACATGGCAAACAAAGGGGGAAATGACATGGCGCAATTTTTTATCGACTTTACGATTGTTGCCATTTTAGTCATCGGTATCACCGCGCTTATGGGCGTCATTTTAAACGGAATCGGTGAAAACATATTTGGCCGACAAAAAAAGCGGCTACATACAGCGATGAGCGAACATATTCAAACCGGCTGGAAAACAGTTGGCGGAAAAAAAGCTTCGAGATAATCTCGGAGCTTTTTTTAAAAACAAAATAGTCAAACGAATCAAAATATTGTATAATACTTTAGTACAGCAAACGAAAAAAGCTAATCTCTCGAACGAGAGATTAGCTGTACATCGCTTTATATTTTTCATACTCTGCTTCTGAGCAGTAGACGAAATGACCTGGCGTAATTTCGCGCATGCGCACGTCTTCGCCTTCTTTATAGTTATGTTGCGACGGATCGTAAATAATACGTTTACGCGTCCGCTCTGTTTCTGGATCTGGATGCGGGATCGCAGATAAAAGCGACTTCGTATACGGATGAATCGGGTTGCGATACAGTTCTTCCGCATCGGCAAGCTCAACCATTTTCCCGAAATACATGACGCCAATTCGGTCGCTAATGTATTTTACCATCGACAAGTCGTGGGCGATAAATAAATACGTCAATCCTTTTTCGCGTTGCAACTTTTTCATTAAGTTGACAACTTGCGCTTGAATCGATACGTCTAACGCCGAAATAGGCTCATCGGCAATAATAAACTCTGGTTCAACCGCAAGCGCGCGCGCAATGCCGATCCGCTGACGCTGACCGCCTGAAAACTCATGCGGATAACGGTTCGCATGTTCACGGTTTAATCCGACCGTCTCAAGCAGTTCATATACGCGGTTCATGCGCTCTTCTTTCGATGACGCTAAGCCGTGAATATCGATTCCTTCCGCAATAATATCCGCAACGGTCATCCGCGGGTTTAATGACGCATACGGGTCTTGGAAAATCATTTGCATTTTCCGTTTTAATTCTTTCGCTTCTTTCGCTGATTTTTTCCGATGTACGCTTAACCCGTTAAACAACACTTCGCCATCTGTTGCCTCATATAATCCAATAATCGTGCGTCCTGTCGTTGACTTTCCGCAACCCGACTCACCGACGAGACCGAGCGTTTCTCCTTTATAAATATCGAACGTGACATCGTCAACAGCTTTAACGACTTGACCTTTCCCGACTTTAAAATATTGTTTTAAGTTTTTCACTTCAACGAGTTTTTGTTTTTGTTGTGCCATTTTTTACTCACTCTCCTTTACAATAATCGGTTTATCGTAGTTTGAGGAGAGTTTACGCAACCGTTTTTTTACTGCTTCAGGCGGCTCCACTTTCGGTGCATCCGGATGTAGCAACCATGTTGCCGCATAGTGTGTATCAGAAATTTTAAACAACGGTGGCTCTTGTTCAAAATCGATGCGCATTGCATACGGATTGCGTGGCGCAAAAGCGTCCCCTTTCGGTGGATTTGTTAAATCCGGTGGCGAACCTGGAATGGCAGCTAACTCCTTTTTATCATCGCTATCTAAGCTTGGCATCGATGCAAGTAGACCCCATGTGTACGGATGGCGTGGGTCATAGAAAATTTCATCGACTGTTCCCATTTCGACAATTTTTCCTGCATACATAACAGCGACGCGATCTGCCATATTTGCAACAACGCCTAAGTCATGTGTAATAAAAATAATGGACGTACCCATCTTCTTTTGCAAGTCTTTCATTAACTCTAAAATTTGCGCTTGGATCGTCACGTCTAGCGCTGTCGTCGGCTCATCAGCAATGAGCAACTTCGGATTAGATGCCAGCGCTACGGCAATCATTGCACGTTGTCTCATTCCACCAGAAAACTCGTGTGGGTATTGGTTCACACGTTTTTCAGGCATCGGAATACCAACAAGTTTTAATAACTCAATCGCACGTTCTTTCGCTTGCGCTGGTGACATATTTTGGTGTTTGATGAGAACTTCCATAATTTGCTTACCGACTTTCATTGTCGGGTTTAATGATGTCATCGGATCTTGGAAAATCATCCCGATATCTTTTCCGCGGATTTGTTCCATTTCTTTATCGGTCTTTTTCACGAGGTCTTCCCCATTAAATAAAATTTGACCGTTTTTGATTTTTCCAGGTGGCATCGGAATGAGGCGCATAATCGTTTGCGATGTCACACTTTTTCCTGATCCCGATTCACCTACAATCGCAAGCGTTTCACCTTTATTAACGTGAAAGCTTACGCCGCGAACCGCTTGTACTTCTCCACCGTACGTTTGAAAGGATACTTCTAAGTTTTTTACTTCAAGCAATTTCTCCATGTCCTCACCCCTCTTTACTTACGCAATCTTGGATCTAATGCATCGCGCAATCCATCACCAACAACGTTAAACGCAAAAATCGTTAAGCAGATCATCGTTGCTGGGAAGAATAAGCGCCATGGATAATATTGTAACGCTGATACACCGTCAGAAGCCATCGTTCCCCAACTTGCAAGCGGCTGCGGAACACCAAGACCGAGATAGCTTAAAAAAGCCTCAGTAAAAATAGCGGAAGGAATCGTCAACGTCATCGTTACAAGAATTGGACCCATGGTATTTGGAATTAAATGTCTAAACATAATACGTGACGTGCTTGCTCCTAATGTTTGTGCTGCAAGAACGTATTCTTGATTTTTCAACTGAAGTACTTGTCCACGCACAATGCGCGCCATGTTAATCCAACCTGTAATCGTCATGGCCAAAATCATCGTTCCTAATCCTTGCTCCAATACAACCATTAACAAAATAACTAAAAGCAAGTACGGAACACCCCATAAAATATCGGCAATACGCATCATAATTTCGTCTGTACGTCCACCACGAAAGCCAGCAATTCCCCCCCATAACACACCGATAAACAAATCAATAAGCGCTGCAGCAACACCGATAAACAGTGAAATGCGTGCACCGTACCATGTGCGTGCAAAAATATCGCGTCCAAGCTCATCTGTACCAAACCAATGTTCAGCAGATGGAGGCTGATTTGTATTCATTAAATCGTTTGTTCGATAGTCATGCGGTGTCATCATCGGTCCAAAAATCGCCATAAATATAAGGAGAAAAAGCAAAACAAGACCGAACATCGCTAATTTATTTTTACGGAAACGGATCGATACGTCTTTCCAAAACGAAAGGCTTGGCTTCGAAATTTTTTCCGCTTCACTTAAATCAACCGATGCAGGCTGAAACATTTCTTTTGGAATTTGCTGCATAGTTACTCTCCTTTCTTCCCACCGGCTAATTTAATGCGAGGATCAATTAATCCATAAGCAATATCTACAAGTAAAATCGCTGCTAATAAAATGATGCTGTAAAACACAGTTACACCCATAATGACCGTATAGTCGCGGTTAGAAATGCTTAATACGAAGTGACTTCCTAACCCTGGGATACCGAAAATTTTCTCAATGACGAAACTACCTGTAATAACTCCAGCAGATAATGGACCGAGATATGAAACAACAGGCAATAACGCATTTCGAATCGCATGACGCACTGTAATTTGCGTGCGAGACAATCCTTTTGCTTTCGCTGTTCGAATATAGTCGTTGCTCAACACTTCAAGCATGCTTGAGCGAGTTAAACGTGCGATAAACGCTGTCGGTCCTGTAGCTAAAGCAACCGCTGGCAAAATCGTGTGCATAAACGACTCCCAACGAGCAACAGGGAAAACACCAAGTTTAATCGCTAACACATATTGGAGTAACGAAGCCATAATAAAGCTCGGTACAGAAATTCCCATTACAGCAAAAATCATTGCTGCATAATCTTGCCATTTATTATGATTCAATGCAGCAATAATTCCGAGCAATACGCCCATACCAACCGCAATAAATAATGCTTCCATTCCTAAAAAGAAAGACACAGGGAAACCGCTATTAATTAAATCGTTAACTGTTTGCCCTTTATACTTAAAGGAAGGCCCGAAATCCCATTGAGCAATTGATGTTAAATAATCAATATATTGCTCATACCATGGTCGATCTAATCCATAAAACTCATTTAAATTCTTTTCAATTTCTGGCGGAAGCTTTTTCTCACCTGAAAATGGTCCGCCCGGTGCGGCTCTCATTAAGAAAAATGTAGCTGTAATAATTAAAAATAGGGATAGCAACATATAAAGCAAACGTCTGCCTATATACCGCAACATATTGAAACACCTCCATTTTTTACAAATGTTCTATATCGTGAAATGAAGGTATATGGGACACCCCATATACCTTCATCATTCACCTTTTTATTCAAAGTATGCCCATTTGAATTGGACTTCTCCAAGACCTGATAATTGAACGCCTTTTAAGTTTTCTTTTTGCACCCAAGTATTCGTATAGAAGTAAATTGGTGCAATTGGAAGCTCATCCATTAAGATCGCTTCTGCTTCTTTTAACATTTGAAGACGTTTTTCAGCATCTTTTTCTTTTTGAGAATCAATTAACAACTGCTTATACTTTGGATTTTCCCAGTTTGTATCGTTGTTTCCACCTTTTTTGTCACGATACAACTCTAGGAAGTTGATCGGATCGTTAAAGTCGCCTAACCACCCCATGCGACCGATTTGATAGTCTCCAGAATGTAACTTGTCAATGTAAACGTTCCATTCTGCGTTTTCAAGTTTGACTTCAATACCTAAATTTTTCTTCCACATATCTTGAATCGCTTGAGCGATTTTCGCATGCGCTTCAGATGTATTGAATGACAATGTGATTGGTGGTAATTGCTTCACATCTTTCAAGCCAAGCTCTTGAAGACCTTTTTGTAAATGCTCTTTTGCTTTTTCAACATCGTTATCTTTGAAGTACCCTTTTGTGTTCTCAGGGAACATCGTTGGTGGTACGGCTGCCATTGCTGGCACTTGCTCACCTTTTGTAATGTTTTCAACGATTGCTTTACGGTCAATCGCATATGTGAGCGCCTTACGAATGTTGACGTTGTTTAACGGTGGTTTTTCTGTGTTAAATTTGTACCAATACGTACCCGCAATCGGTTGCACCTTTAGCTTTCCTTCTTGTTTTAATTGAGGAAGCGCATCAGTTGGTAAGCTACCAGTTGGCGAACCAGCCCAATCCAACTCACCGTTATTGAACATCGAAAGTTCTGTGTTCGGATCGTTAACCATAACCATTTCAATTTTTGTTAATTTTACATTATCTGCATCCCAGTAGTTTTCGTTCTTTTCAAGAACGATTTTGCTGTTATGCTCCCATGATACCATTTTGAATGGACCATTGGAAGTGTATTGGTCACCGGCATTTTTATACCAGTCTGGATTTTGTTTTGCAATTTTGCTGTTTACTGGATAATACGTATAGAACGCTGTTAATTCTAAGAAATAAGGTGTTGGGTTTTCAAGTGTCACTTGTAATGTTTTGTCGTCAAGTGCTTTGACGCCAACATCTTCAGCTTTCGCTTTTCTTTCGTTAAACGCTTGACCGTTTTTAATGTAGTAAAGTTGGTAAGCGTATTGGGATTGATTTTGCGGATCAAGTGCCCATTTCCACGCATATTCAAAGTCATGCGCTGTCACAGGATCACCGTTTGTCCATTTTGCATCGCGTAATTTGAATGTGTATGTTGTTAAATCATCAGAAACTTCATATTTCTCTGCAGCTGCCAATTCTGGTTTACCGTCTTTAATGACTGTTAAACCTTCGAATGTTTGGCGCAATACTGTACCAGACGTAGAGTCATTCGCTAAACCTGGATGCAAAGAGAATGGCTCTGTATTAATGTTGATGCGTAGTTCTTGCGGAACTTCCGCTTTTTTGTCTCCTCCTTCTTTCGTGTCGGTAGATTCCTTTTTATCAAATCCACCACACGCTGCAAGGAAAAGACTCAACACTAACATGAGGCTAAATAAAAGTGAAAGTCTTTTCTTCAATGGATTTCCCCCCTAAATATATTTTTTCCCAAGCTCCATTTTAACAAACTTGCACATTTACTCGTCAATGCTCCAATTTGTAGAAAAGAATATTTTTACTAAATAGTCTGACTTTTTATGTTGTACATCATGTGAATTTTTCCAAAAAAATTCATACAAAAAACCCGCCCTTATGTAATGAGCGTTGCCCTCTCTCGTACAAATTAGGAGCAATTGTTAAGTAAATGTTACAAATTTGTTAAACGCTTTGCTTGTTAAGCCTATTATAAATAGTTTAAAAATTTATTGCAAGAAAACTTTGATGATTATTTTTAAAAATAGTTTCCTGTTTCTTTTTTATATTAATAAATTAAAGCGTTCACGTTTGAAAATTTTATTTCATTTTTTCTAAACATGCAATAAAAATTTAATAAAAATTGCACGTTTATTTTATAAAAACGGTTTCAATTTGTAAAGACTTTGTCACAAATGCCGCTCCCTTGCCAAGCAAACGATAAATATTGTAAGATAAAAGAAAACCGATGCGATGACAAAGAATAGTACATATAACGAGGCGTTCAGAGAGCTTGTGGACGGTGCGAACAAGCCGCTAGTTGTATGGAATGGGCTTTCGAGCATTCAAGTTGAAAAAAAGTAGGCTTGAACGTTTGCCTTACGTTACAAAGGCGCCATGCATACCGCATGGGCAAAGTGATTGTCGCAATGACAATAACTAGGGTGGCACCACGGTTCTATCGTCCCTAAAGATGATAGGACTTTTTTTATTGTTAAAAAATGAAAAGGAGTGATTCGATGAAGACAATTTTTTCAGGTATTCAACCAAGCGGCGTCATTACGCTCGGCAACTATATTGGAGCGATGAAACAGTTTGTTGAACTACAAGACGATTACAACTGCTATTTTTGTATCGTCGATCAACATGCGATTACCGTCCCGCAAGATCGGCTAGCGCTCCGGAAAAACATTCGCAGCTTAGCTGCCTTTTATTTAGCGGTCGGCATTGATCCGAACAAATCGACGTTATTTATTCAGTCCGAAGTGCCTGCGCATGCGCAAGCGGGCTGGATTTTACAATGCATCGCCTACATTGGCGAATTAGAGCGCATGACGCAATTTAAAGATAAATCGGCTGGAAAAGAAGCGGTAAGCGCTGGATTATTAACGTATCCGCCGCTTATGGCAGCCGACATTTTGCTTTACTCGACAGACATCGTTCCTGTCGGTGAAGATCAAAAACAACATATTGAGCTGACGCGCGATTTAGCGGAGCGATTTAATAAACGATACGGGGACATTTTCACGATCCCAGAAGCGCGCATTCCGAAAATCGGCGCCCGCATTATGTCGCTTACTGATCCGACGAAAAAAATGAGCAAATCCGATCCGAACCAAAAATCGTACATTACGTTGCTTGATGATGCGAAAACGATCGAGAAAAAAGTAAAAAGCGCCGTCACAGACTCAGAAGGCATCATTCGCTATGATAAAGAAAATAAACCGGGCGTATCGAACTTATTAACGATTTACTCCATTTTAGCGAACGAGCCGATCGAGCAATTAGAAGAGCGATATGCTGGAAAAGGGTACGGGGAGTTTAAAGCCGATGTCGCTCAAGTCATTATTGACGCATTAACGCCAATTCAAGAAAAATATTACGAGCTCATGGAAAGCTCGAAACTAGACGACATTTTAGACGAAGGAGCGGAAAAAGCAAACCGTGTCGCAAGTAAAATGTTAAAGAAAATGGAAAACGCCATTGGTCTAGGAAGAAAAAGACGATAAAAAACTCAGCTCCACGCGGGCTGAGTTTTTTAATTCACTTTCGGTTCTTGTTCCATTTCCCATAGTTTTTCAAAAAACGGTTGTCCTTTGACGAGCCGTTCGCATAAATGAGCGTGCCGCTCTGACCATCCGTATTTCGCTTCTTCGTACAAGCCGTTCCACGCTTCTTCAAACGACATTTGTTGAATGTATGCATACTTTTCTGGCGCCCATTCCGTGTACCAATAGCGCACTTCTGCGACATTTTTCGTTCCGTATAGTTGGTCAAGCGCCATAAATAATAGTTGTTTCAATTGCCGCTCTTTGCGCGTCAATCCGCTCATCAGCGCAGGATGCGGCGATAAAATATGGTATTCTTTTTCGCTTTGTTGAAATGGATACGTGCGCACATCTTGTTCTTTAACCATCTCATAAACGAGCTGTTCTTGGCGTGGAATGAGCCGGCTTTTTCGAATCGGAATATGATAGCCAATCGTATCAATTGCGACAATGCCACAACCATCTGTCGCGATAAAACAATAATCAAGCTGGATGCGCTCATGATTTTTGCGCACGTACGCTTTTTGATATACATCTTCAAGCAGCGGCTTCGGAATTTCCGACAAACTATTTTCTAAGTAATAAAACAGTTGTGGGCTCACTTTTAAGACTGGCACTTGATCTAACAGCTCAATCGCATCATCTTTTCTCCACTCGTAAAAGTGGCAAACGTTATACCCGTTTTCTTCTCCTTCAAACCAATTCACCCAAACATCGTGAAGATATAACATGCATAACCCCTCACTTCGAACGATTTGTTCACAGTATGGTCAGAGGCTGTTCATTTTATTCCATTTCAACCTAAATTTAACCATCATCATGGGACGGAAAAAAAATGCTTAACCACGTCATAAACAAACCGATCGGCAAGAAGTAGCATTCCACTTTTGTGCTAATAAACAACAAATATTCTTTCCAATCTGAACGTGATGCCATAATGTTTAAATACGCAATCATCGTCGTCCCACCAATGACCGACATCCCAAACCCAAGCAAATAAAAAAAGAAACGCATTCGTCAGTCCCCCTTGTCCACTACTATATGTATGAACAAGCATGCAAACGATGCGTTACGTAAAAAAAATTTCTTCAGCTTTCATCGAAAGTAGCTCTATCATCGTCTTTTTTTCTAGCGCCTGCTTCACAACCGCATATCCGACCGCATAGCCGAGCATGCGCGGATAAAAGGCAGAACCGTACAAAAGCGAACGATAACGAGCATCGTCTGGCCGAGTAGAGAGGTTTGGGATTATCCATTTTTTCATCCATTGCTTTAGTTGTTCTTCTGTATAATATGTCGTCCATGTTGCGACATATTCACTTCCGAGCCGCTCGTACACCGCATGTTCTGCTAATCCTTCCATCACGATGCGATCAAGAAGCGTATAGTCGCGCTCATCTTTCGGATCAGCATGCAAACGACAAACGTGGTTATATTCGTGAATGAGGAGGGCATAAATATGTTCGTTCGATACGTGAGGAAGCAAAAATAAAAATAGTTGATCGCGAAAAGCGACGCCTGATTTTCCACCAAATTCACGTTGCAGCGAACGGTTTGTAGCATCAGCAGGGAAAATAAATATAGGCACATCTGGGCCATCCCACTCTTTTTGGAGTTCTGTAAACTTTTTTGCGACAAACGCCCATACGTTTTTTTCTGCGAGCTGTTTCATCGTATCATGTTGGTTGCGCCGCGCCATGCCGTGCGCAAATAAATGACGTTGCACATCTTCTTTTATTTTTTTTCGCCATCGATCATCTATGAACCAATCTTTCGTATTTATTACTCCCATGACATTCCCTCCTTTCGTTATCGCATTGTACGATAAACGAAAGGAAAATGTGAAAAAGGATGAGGCGAACCTCATCCTTCATATTTTTTGAAAATAATCGTTGCATTATGTCCACCGAAGCCGAGCGAGTTGCTTAATACCGCACGCACATTTTGTTTCCGTGCCACATTCGGCACGTAATCTAAGTCGCATTCTGGGTCTGGTGTTTCGTAATTAATCGTTGGCGGAATGACGCCATCGTGAATCGATAAAACGGAGAAAATGGCTTCGATTGCCCCCGCTGCGCCAAGCAAATGTCCCGTCATCGATTTCGTCGAGCTGACAGCTAATTTATATGCGTGCTCACCAAATACTTCTTTAATCGCCATCGTTTCATATTTATCGTTATACTCTGTGCTCGTGCCGTGCGCGTTAATGTAGTCGATTTCCTCAGGCTGCATATTTGCATCATGGAGCGCTTGACGCATCGCACGCACGCCGCCTTCCCCACCCGGCGCTGGAGCGGTAATATGATACGCATCGCCTGTCGCACCGTAGCCAACGATTTCCGCATAAATGCGCGCACCGCGTTTTAACGCATGTTCTAGTTCTTCTAAAATAATAATGCCAGCTCCTTCGCCCATAATAAATCCGTCGCGATGTTGATCAAATGGACGGCACGCTGCTTTTGGGTCTGGGTTAAACGAGAGCGCTTTCGCTGCGCTAAATCCCGCAAACGCCATATGTGTAATTGGCGCTTCTGTTCCACCTGTAATCATCACATCGGCATCGCCACGTTCAATGACTTTAAACGCATCGCCAATCGAGTTCGTTCCTGTCGCACAAGCGGTAACCGTACATGAGTTGATTCCTTTTGCTCCAAGCATAATCGACACTTGCCCTGCCGCCATATCTGGAATCATCATCGGAACGAAAAACGGGCTGACGCGACGATATCCTTTTTCTAAAAACGTCTTCAGCTGTTCTTCGTACGTTTCCATCCCGCCGATGCCTGAACCGATCCAGACGCCAATGCGTGGCGCGTTTTCCTCTGTAATTTGTAAATTCGCATCTTTGACTGCCATCATGGAAGCGGCGACCGCATATTGGGTAAATCGGTCCATTTTGCGCGCTTCTTTTTTATCGATAAATTGTTCCACTTGAAAATCTTTCACTTCCGCTGCTACTTTCGCAGGAAAATCGTCCGCATTTAACCGTGTGAGCGGACCGATGCCGGATTGTCCAGCAACGATGTTTTTCCATGTCGTTTCAACATCATTTCCTACCGGTGTGACAGCCCCTAATCCCGTGACGACGACTCGTCTTTTGTTCACCACTCATCACTCCTTTGTTTCATCATACCATCGTTATTTGCCCCAGCGCAATGCAATAGCGCCCCACGTTAATCCACCGCCAAAGCCAACCATAATAATAAGATCATCATCTTGAATGCGCCCGGCTTCCACTTCTTCTACAAGTGAAATCGGAATGGATGCAGCGGATGTATTTCCGTATTTATTTACTGTAATCGACATGCGCTCAACAGGCAGTTCGAGCCGTTCGCGCGCCGCCTCCATAATGCGAATGTTGGCTTGATGCGGAATTAAAAAGTCGACGTCCGCTTTCGTCAATCCTGCTTTTTCTAATACGCGAATGCATGACTCGCCCATTTGGCGCACCGCAAACTTAAACACTTCCCGTCCGTTCATGACAATATGGTCGTCTTGATATAAATATTTTCCCCCCGTACCGTCTGCCCCAAGTTCAAACGATACGATGCCGCGCCCTTCTGCAACTTTCCCCATGACAACCGCTCCTGCGCCGTCTCCAAACAACACCGCTGTATTTCGATCGCTCCAATCGACGATTTTTGATAACTTTTCTACACCAACGACAAGCACGTATTTGTACGTATTCGTTTCAATAAATTGTTTCGCGGTTACCATCGCATACATAAATCCTGCACATGCCGCGCTTACGTCAAGTGCCGCTGCATGCACCGCCCCGAGCTTTTCTTGCAACATACATGCGACGGACGGAAAAGGGCGATCAGGCGTCACCGTCGCTACTAAAATGAGATCAATTTGTTCAGGAGAAATGCCCGCATTATCAAGGGCGCGCTTCGCTGCGATATAACCCATATCGGACGTATCTATATCGTCTGAAGCAATACGACGTTCTTCAATCCCTGTGCGCGTCCGAATCCATTCATCTGACGTATCCATTCGTTGTTCTAATTCTTTATTCGTCACAATACGTTCCGGCAAATATCGTCCAATTCCAATAATTCCTGCACTCACGGAAATATCGTCTCCTTTTATTATCAAACTTTATTACTTGGTACTAATTTTACTTTCTTTTTTCGTTTCATGCAATAAAAAAATGAGGCGCTTACTCGACACCTCATTTACTCATTCGGCAATTTTCCTGTTGCTTTATATCGTTCAATCGCTTTTGTTATTTTTTGTCGGAACGGTTTGTCGACAAGCGGGCTAAACGTGCCGAGTTCGACGACGCCGTCTTGAAAATCGACATATGTCGTTCCAGACGTTAATTCTCCATCGATGAACTTTTTCGCCACAAGTTCATATAGCGCATCGACATGTTGGACGGTGCTCGTTAGCACCGTTCGTTCTCCTAAATCTGCTTGATCCGTTACGTAACCAATCGCATAAAGACCGTGTTCTTTCATTTTTTCAATCACTGGTACGCTAAATTTATCGCCGGCTGGATATATGACATCCACCCCTTCAGCAATCATTCGTTCGGCAATGGCTATGGCTGTATCGACGTCGTCCCAATGTTGTACATATTCCACGTCGACATTCGCATTTTCGTTCTCATGTAAAGCCCCTTCAAAAAAACCGTCCACTTCCGGCTGCCATTCAAATGCGGCAATGACGCCAATTTTGTTCGTCTTCGTCATATGCCCCGCCACCATGCCGCCAAAAAAGCCCATCGCATGCCCTGCGAAATTAAAACTTGTCACATTTTTCTTTTTCGCTTCTCCGTTAAAAAATACAAAATGAATGTTCGGATATTGCTCTGCGATGTCATCAAAATACTCCCCATACTCACTTCCATGACCAAAAATTAAATGGACTCCTTTTTGGTGAAATTGTTTTATCGCTTGTGCCGTCGCTGCTTTTGAGTTTACCCCTTCGCGATAAAACACTTCCGCATCAAATTTCGCTTGAATGCGAAGCAATCCTTTATACCCTTTCGTTCCCCACACTTGATCATCAATTGTATCTGAAACGAGCAAACCAACTTTTTGTACATTTCCCGATGATAATTTTGCAGGAGCGCAAGAAGATAAAATAAAAAGTAGTGCAAAAATAAAATACGTATATCGCCTCATCAACATGCAACACTCCTTTTTCGGTCTCATTTTTTATTTTACTTGCTTCCTTTCCTATCGGTAAAGAAAAAATCCCCATGGGTATGGGGACTATACATCGCTATATTGTTCATAAAACGCATGAATGGCTTGCGCAAACGTATATGTTTTTTCAGGCAAATGATATGAAACAGGCACGCCAAACGCTTGCGCATACGCTCTTGCATGAATCGTTGGAGGATATGGATTCACTCCTGACACTTGCCAAATTTTCATTGGTACAGTCGGAGCATAAAGCGGAGGGAGATCCAATTCCTCTTCCGTTGTTCCGTACGCTTGCTTTAATTGACGTAACATCCGCTTATAAAAAAATTTATGCTCTTTTTCATGTTGGAGTTGCGCCTGTAAATGCAAACAAGGATTTAATAGCGCAACCGCCCGTATTTGATCACGTAAATCGTTCATCAACTGCAAGGCGACAAGCGCCCCCATTCCTTCTGCGAATACGTAAATGCGCTCATTTAAAATTTCCGTTTTCAGCACATAATAAATGAGCTGTTTCGCTAGTTTGACCGCTTTTGGACTTCCCCAATTCGCCCCGTACAAATGCGAGTAGAAAATCGTATAGCCATGTTGTAACAAATCGTTTAACAGCTTGTTTTTCCCAACATGTTGCATCCATAAACTCGTTTTGTCATCGACGAAGTGAGAGACGTCTCCTAAAAGGAGTAAACCAAATCCGTTTGGCCGATCTGGAACATGAATCGCACACCATTGCTCGCTAAATTGGAAAAATCGTTGCTTCTCTGTCATCATCGTCCACCTTACGCACATCATTGTACAATATATCGTATGCGATTTTCTTTTGCGTGTACTAGGCGTTGCAATTTTTCATTTTCGTCTATTCACCATTTATGTTAAGATAAAAAAGAGTGTAAAGGAGGGAATGGCATGCGTATTTTTTGGACGTTTTTCTGGACGTTTTTATTAGTAAACATGGTGACATACGTCGTCAGCTCGATGATCGGCTCGGCGTACCATTTCGAAACAGGCACAACGTTGGCAGTCATTGCAACCGTTCTCATTTTATTGATTGCACAACTCATTCCGAACGACCCTGTGCATCATTAAAAAAGGATAAACGGCATACGTCCGTTTATCCTTTTTTTACGACGAATTCGTCGCCTTCGATATCAATCGTGACGGTGTCGTAGTCTCCAATACGTCCGGCAATAATTTCACGGGCAAGCTTCGTTTCAATATGTTTTTGAATAAACCGTTTGAGCGGACGAGCGCCGTACACATGGTCAAACCCATGTGTCGCAATGTACGTCTTCGCTTCTTCCGTTAACGTAATCGTCATATGGCGCTCTGCTAGTCGCTCCTCTAATTGTTTCATAAACTTATCCACAATGCTTTTCACTTCGCGGGCGGTTAACGGTTTAAATAGTACAATGTCGTCCACTCGGTTTAAAAACTCTGGTCTAAAATGCGCTCGCAATTGTTTCAACACTTGTTCACGTGCTTCTTCGTTTATGTCTCCGTGCGCATCGACCGCTTCTAACAACGTATGCGAGCCAATATTTGACGTCATAATGACGACCGTATTTTTAAAATCGACCGTTCTTCCTTGCGAATCCGTCATCCGACCGTCATCTAACATTTGTAGTAAAATGTTAAACACTTCCGGATGCGCTTTTTCGATTTCATCAAGCAAAATGACCGCATACGGCTTTCTGCGCACCGCTTCCGTCAGCTGCCCACCTTCTTCGTAGCCAACATATCCTGGAGGCGCCCCGATTAAACGAGAAACTGCGTGTTTCTCCATATATTCCGACATATCGATGCGAATGATCTGTTCTTCGCTATCGAAAAGCGCTTCCGCTAACGCCTTCGCCAATTCTGTTTTTCCGACACCTGTCGGACCGAGGAAAAGAAATGAACCGATCGGGCGATTCGGATCTTTCATGCCTGCGCGTGCGCGCAACACTGCATCGCTCACGAATTGTACCGCCTCGTCTTGCCCGATGACGCGCTCATGTAAAATGTCGGTTAACCGCAACAACTTTTCGCGTTCACCTTCAACAAGTTTTGTCACCGGAATGCCCGTCCATTTTGACACGATTGTCGCGATTTCTTCCTCCGTTACTTCCTCGCGCAACAACCGTCTCTCTTTTTCCGTTTCTTCTAGCTGTTTTAATTGTTTTTCGAGTTGCGGAATGCGTCCGTGGCGCAATTCTGCCGCTTTATTTAAATCGTAATTGTTTTCCGCTTCTTCTAACTCGCGCTTCGCTTTTTCTAACTGCTCACGCAACGCGCGCACATGTTGAATCGCTTCTTTTTCTTTTTCCCATTGCGCTTTCATCGCATTTGCTTTTTCGCGCAAATTCGCAAGCTCTTGCGACAACGCTTGCAAGCGCTGTTTGCTCGCTTCATCTTGCTCTTTTTTCAACGCCGCTTCTTCAATTTCAAGCTGCATCATTTTTCGCATCACTTCATCTAACTCTGTCGGCATTGAATCGATTTCCGTTCGAATCATCGCGCATGCTTCATCAACAAGGTCAATCGCTTTATCAGGCAAAAAGCGATCAGAAATGTAACGATCGGACAACGTCGCCGCCGCAACGAGCGCGCCGTCATGAATGTTCACGCCGTGATGAATTTCGAATCGCTCTTTTAAGCCGCGCAAAATCGAAATCGTATCTTCGACCGTCGGCTCTTCTACGAGCACTTGTTGGAAACGGCGTTCGAGCGCAGGGTCTTTTTCAATATATTGTCGATATTCATCAAGCGTCGTTGCCCCAATGCAATGCAATTCTCCGCGCGCAAGCATCGGCTTTAGCATATTCCCTGCATCAAGCGCCCCATCCGTCCGTCCCGCACCGACGATCGTATGCAGTTCATCAATAAATAAAATGATGCGCCCTTCGCTTTTCTTTACCTCATTTAATACCGCTTTTAACCGTTCCTCAAACTCTCCGCGAAACTTTGCCCCTGCAATAAGCGCACTCATATCTAGCGCAAAAATCGTTTTATCTTTTAACCCTTCTGGCACGTCTTTGCGCACGATACGTTGGGCGAGCCCTTCAACGATCGCTGTTTTTCCAACGCCCGGCTCTCCAATTAAAACAGGATTGTTTTTCGTTTTACGCGATAAAATGCGAATGACGCGGCGAATTTCGCTATCGCGGCCGATGACTGGATCAATTTTTCCAGCTTTCACTTCCGCCACTAAATCGCGACCGTATTTTTGCAGTGCTTCATATGTTGCTTCCGGATTTGGACTAACCACGCGTTGATTCCCCCTTATGTCCATAATCGTTTGCAATAGCTTTTCTCGCTCGATTCCATAGCGTGACAATATATGTTTCGCTTCTTTGTCGTCAACGAGCGCAAGCAACAAGTGCTCAACGGATATATATTCATCTTTCATTTGTTTCGCTTCTTGTTCCGCCCGAACAAGCCATTGTTGCAAACGGCTTGTGACATATATTTTTCCGGCTTCCGAACTAGAAATGACTTGCGGTTTTTTGTTGAGTTGTTTGTTCCACTCATCTAACAAACTTGAAACAGAAACAGACATTTTTTCATAAATGCGTCGTGCAAGCCCATCTTCTTGTTCGAGAAGCGCCACACAAACGTGTTCAACGTCCACTTCTTGATGTTGTTTTTCTATGGCCAACGATTGTGCTCGCATGAACGCCTCTTGCACTTTTTCCGTCATTTGTTGCATATTCATCGCACTCACCCCTTTGACTTTGACTTTTTTTGACCTTTATCTATTACGTATTATAACGAGAAAGCCACCCTTATGCAAGGATGGCTTACGGTTTTGGAAAGTACGTCCATATACGATTATGATTCGACGTTTCTGGGAAACGGTCACCTGCTTTTAGTTTTAATTTTTTCGGATTTTTCACTTGGTCGCCTGTCTCGCCAATTTCAATATATATCCCGTTGTTTGGCGCTTTTTGTCCGGGGCGAAAATGTCGGCTTTGTCCCATCCGTATCCCTCCTCATCGTCTGATCATTTCATAATATGTCCGTTTTGTTTCAAAACGATGATGAGAAATAACGGATCGATATCCAAATGCTACAGCAACGAAACGAGCAATGCTTTTTGTGCATGAAGGCGGTTGCCGGCTTGTTGGAAAATGTATGAACGCACTCCATCAATCACCCCTTCTGTCACTTCTTCGCCGCGGTGAGCGGGCAAGCAATGTAAAAACATAAAATCGCTTTTCGCTTGTTGAACGAGCGTTTCATTGACTTGAAACGGCGCAAAGACGTGCATCCGTTCGTTCGCTTCCGACTCTTGCCCCATGCTTGCCCATACGTCTGTGTATACAACGTCTGCATCGACAATCGCTTCATACGGATCGTTTGTTACAACGATCGTTGCACCGCTTTCGTTTGCGATGCTTTTCGCTTCTTTGACAACCGCTTCTTTCGGTTCATATCCTTTCGGTGAAGCGACTGCACAATGCATGCCGACTTTTGCCGCCGCAAGCATTAACGCATGCGCCATATTGTTTCCGTCACCGATGTAGGCAAGCTTTAGCCCTTGAAGTTTTCCTTTCACTTCGTAAATCGTTAATAAATCGGCAAGCGCTTGACACGGATGATCGTCATCGGTCAACCCATTAATGACAGGAATCGTCGCATAATGGGCAAGCTCCTCTACTTTTTCATGCTCGAATGTGCGAATCATAATCGCATCAACATATTCCGATAATACGCGCGCCGTATCTGCAATCGTTTCTCCACGTCCAATTTGCAAATCGCGGCTACTTAAATGAAGTGCATGACCGCCTAATTGAACCATGCCGACTTCAAATGAGACGCGTGTTCTCGTTGACGGCTTTTCAAAAATCATCGCGAGCGTTTTGCCGCTTAGCGGCGTGTACCGTTCGCCGTTTTGTTGCTTCTCCTTTAATTCAAGCGCCAAATGAAGCAAATATTCGATTTCTTCCTTCGAATAGTCCGCTAACGTTAAAAAATCTTTTCCTTTTAACTGAATCGTTGCTGTCATATTCATTTTCTCACCACTTCACGTAAATTTTTTAACCAATCTTGAATCGAACAAACGGAAAAATGTTTTGTCGACCACGCTTGGACAAACAAATGCGCGGTTTCTTCTTCCGTCAATACGAGCACATGGCGAGCGAGCGCCTGTTTTCTTCGCCATGCACTTTGTTCATCACGCATGAAACTAACAAATGCGAGCGCTTCTTTTTTCTCAACCCATCGTTCGAACGGCTCATCTGTCACAATCGTTAACCCTTGTTGTTTTGCATGCTCGATTAACACCTTCGCCTCAGCTGGTGCATCGACATATATTTCATACGCTTCTTTTTTCTTTACGAGATATGGATAAAATGCTTTATATGCCGCTTCTTGCACCGTTTTTGCAATGCTAATTCCTTCCCCTGTCGACTTCATTTCCGGACCGACAAGCGGATCGACACCCGGCAACTTATATGTCGAAAACACCGGATACTTTAAGACAACATACGGAATAGAAACCGATTGTTTGACGTCTTCCGACAAATATTTCCCAAGCAATACGTTTGTCGCGAGTTGAACCATCGGCACACCTGTCACTTTACTGACGATCGGAACGGTGCGGCTTGCCCGCGGATTGACTTCTAAGACGTACACTTCCCCATCCCGTACGATAAACTGCACGTTCATTAACCCTTTGAAATGAAGTTTATTTGTGATCCGCTTCGTATAATCGATCATTTTCGCTTTTTCTTCTTCCGTAAACGATTGAGCAGGCAATAACGCATAACTATCGCCAGAATGGACGCCTGTTTTTTCGACATGTTCAATAATTGTCGGAACGAACACGTCATATCCGTCACAAATCGCATCAATCTCTCCTTCTTTTGCGCGTACATATTCATCAATTAACACCGGATATACCATTTCTTGTTGGATTATTGAAGCAAGCTGTTGTTCATCATAAACGATATGCATTCCACGTCCGCCAATGACGTACGATGGGCGAAGCAAAAGCGGATAACCGATACGTTCCACTTTTTCCATTAATTCCGCTTTGTCGTTTGCCATCGTTCCTTTCACATGTGGAATGTCAAGCGACTGGAGGAGCGCATAAAAACGTTCCCGATCTTCTAGTTGGTCAATGATCTCACTATTCATGCCGATGATTGACACGCCGTACGATTCAAGCTTGTTCGCTAAGTTAATGGCCGTTTGACCGCCAAACTGCACGATGACCGCTTCGACGTTTTCCGCTTCCACGACATTTAACACATCTTCTACCGTCAGCGGCTCAAAATATAAACGATCGGCAACGGTAAAGTCGGTGCTGACTGTTTCAGGGTTATTGTTCATTAAAATCGCTTCATATCCCGCTTGCTGCAAAGCGTACACGCAATGAACAGAGCTATAATCAAATTCAACCCCTTGCCCAATGCGAATCGGACCTGAGCCAAGAATAAGCATTTTCGGCTGATCGCTCGTTTGTATTTCACTTTCGCCAAAATATGTCGAATAATAATACGATGTTTCAGCCGAAAATTCAGCAGCACACGTATCGACCATTTTATAAGATGGAACGATGCCATATGCTTTTCTTTTTTCTCGCACATCTTTTTCATCCACGTTCCATATATAAGCTAAATACGCATCGGAAAATCCTTTTTCTTTTAGCATGCGAAACGTTTGTTCATCAATCGAATGAAGCGTCGTTTCTTTCGCTTGTTGTTCAAGCGCAATAAGCTGAGCAAAACGAGTTAAAAAATATAAGTCGATTTTCGTCCATTCGTGTATTTGTTCTGTCGCTATACCGCGGCGAAGCAGCTCGAGTATAGCGAAAAAGCGGCGATCGTCTCCCGCTTTGACGATATCTACTAACACCTTCGTCGGCTGTTTCGCAAGCGCTGGTGAATGTAAACCGATATGATCTAACTCAAGCGAATGAAGCGCCTTTTGTAACGCACGCTCAAAATTACGGTCGATCGCCATCACTTCTCCTGTCGCTTTCATTTGCGTGCCGAGGCGACGATCGGCAAACGAAAATTTGTCAAACGGAAAGCGCGGAAATTTCACGACAACATAATCGAGTGCAGGCTCAAAGCTCGCATACGTATGTCCTGTCACTGGATTCACTAGTTCCGCAAGCGTATAACCGACCGCTAATTTTGCCGCCATTCTTGCGATCGGGTACCCTGTCGCTTTTGATGCGAGAGCAGAAGATCGGCTGACGCGCGGATTCACTTCAATTAAATAATACTTTTTACTTTTTGGATCGAGCGCAAATTGAATGTTGCATCCTCCGACAACACCGAGCGCCGAAATAATTTTAATGGCAGCTGAGCGCAACATATGATATTCGACGTCAGTCAACGTTTGCGACGGAGCAACGACGATCGAATCACCGGTATGAATGCCAACTGGATCGATATTTTCCATATTACAAATCGTAATGCACGTATTCGTATGGTCGCGCATCACTTCATACTCAATTTCTTTAAATCCCGCGACACTCCGTTCCACTAAACATTGCGTGATCGGGCTTTCTTGCAATCCTTTTGTGACGATGTCGACAAGCTCCTCCATCGTCTGTGCGATGCCGCCGCCCGTTCCCCCGAGCGTATACGCTGGGCGAACAATGATTGGAAACCCGATTTGTTTTGCAAATTGCACAGCTTCTTCAACTGTCGTCACAATTTCGCTTTCTGGCACCGGCTCGTTTAATTCATACATTAACGCCCGAAACGCTTCACGGTCTTCGCCACGTTTAATCGATTCAATCGGTGTGCCGAGCAAGCGGACATTATACTTTTGTAAAATACCTTGCTCATGTAAAGCGAACGCTAAATTCAGTCCCGTCTGTCCGCCAAGCGTCGCTAATAGCCCATCGGGTCGCTCTTTTGCAATAATTTTTTCCATACTTTCTACCGTCAGCGGCTCAAAATATACCGCATCCGCATGCACTTCATCCGTCATAATTGTCGCGGGATTGTTGTTTGCTAAAATGACGCGGTATCCTTCTTCTTTTAATGCTAAGCAACCTTGCGTTCCCGAATAGTCAAACTCTGCCGCTTGCCCGATGACGATCGGACCAGAACCGATCACAAGAATCGAACGAAGCGTTGAATCTTTAGGCATAGACTTTCTCCTTTCTTGCTGCTTTCATCATGTCAACAAATTCAGCAAAAATAAATTGTGTATCGTTTGGTCCAGGATGCGCTTCCGGATGATATTGCACACATAAAATCGGCTTCGTTTCATGGGCGACACCTTCCACCGAACCGTCATTGACGTTAATAAAACGAATGGAAAGCGGCGTATGCGCTAAACTTTCTGCCTTCACCACATAACCGTGGTTTTGCGAAGTCATAAACACTTTTTTCGTTTTCGCATCATATACCGGCTGATTTGCTCCACGATGCCCGAACGGCAATTTTTCCGTATCCCCACCGTAAGCGAGCGAAACGAGCTGATGCCCAAGGCAAATCGCAAGCGTTGGATACCGTTCGATAACCGCCAAAATATTTGGCAAATAACGGGACAATTGTTTCGGGTCTCCCGGTCCGTTCGATAATAATACTCCGTCTGGCTCAAGTTGTTCGACCGTTTGTAACGTCGTATTGTACGGAACGACCGTCACGCGACATCCGTACGCCATTAACGAATGAACGATTGACTTTTTATATCCGAAATCAAACAAAACAACGTGCATATGACCGTTTCCGTACGTTTGTATGTCCGATGTGCTCACGAGCGGCACGGGCGCTTGTTCTTCCACTTGCACAACCGCCTGCCGGCTCGTTGAAATAACCGCAGGCATTGCCCCATGTTCACGAATTTGTTTCACGACCGCTCGTGTATCGACATGGGTGAGAAGCGGAACGTTCCATTTTTGCAAATATTGTTTCAAACTGTACGTCGCCTCGTAATGATACCCTGTCTCCTCCGCTTCATAAACGATGACCGCCTTCACATGCGGCCGTTTGCTTTCAAAATCGACTTCGTTAATCCCGTAATTTCCAATAAGCGGATACGTAAATACGACGATTTGATTTTTATACGACGGATCTGTTAACACTTCTTGATATCCTGTCATCCCTGTAAAAAAAACAACTTCCCCTGCAATATCTCCCGTCCATGCCGTTTCCAATTTTCCGGCAAACATTTTGCCGTTTTGTAAATGTAAATACGCCTCCATGTTCACACCCCAAACGAATGTTTATTAAACAAACAGAATTTTTATTCATTCATACGTATAAAAAATCACGTTCATATGACGTTAACGCTTCTTGTAATATATTTATCGCTTCATCAAGTTCCTCTTTCGTCACGATGAGCGGTGGCAATAAACGAATGACGTTCGGCCCCGCTGCTAAAGCAAGAAGCCCACGCTCATGAATATGCGGCAATATATTCGCGACTGGTTCACTGCATGCGATGCCGATCATGAGCCCTAAACCGCGCACATCTTGCACGATTTGAACGTCGTTTAACTGTTCGGCTAATTTTTGTTTAAAATACGTCCCTTTTTCTCGTACTTCCCGTAAAAATGACGGTTGTGTCACGATGTGAAGCGTCGCTTTCGCCGCCGCCATCGCCAAAGCGTTTCCGCCAAACGTTGAGCCGTGCACTCCGGCGCTAAACGTCGGTACGACATGTTTCTTTCCGATCATCGCCCCGACAGGAAAGCCGCTTCCTAATCCTTTTGCGACGGTAATGATATCAGGGGAAAGATCGAACTGCTCATAAGCAAACAACGTGCCTGTTCGTCCGATGCCTGTTTGCACTTCATCGACGATCAACAATGCTCCGTACGTTTGGCAAAGCTGCTCGGCTGCCTGTAAAAATGACTTTTCTCCGACAACAACACCGCCTTCGCCTTGCACGACTTCAACCATGACAGCTGCCACCGTTTCATCCATTTCTCGTTGTAGCGCAGCGATATCATTAAACGGCACGTACGTAAACGTCGGCAACAACGGGCCGAATCCATCGTGAATTTTCGCTTGCCCGGTCGCTGTCATCGTCGCAAACGTTCGACCGTGAAACGACTGTTCGCACGTAATGATTTTAGAACGTCCCGTATGTTTGCGCGCAAGCTTGATTGCCGCCTCGTTCGCTTCCGCTCCGCTATTGCAAAAAAACACCGCATCGCCAACGGAATGTTGCACAAGAAGGGAAGCGACTTCTTCTTGAATAGGGAGATGAAATAAATTAGATACGTGCCATACTTCGTTTAGCTGCGCCTCAAGCGCCTGCTGTACAGCCGGGTGGCGATGGCCGAGATTACATACCGCAATGCCTGCGACAAAGTCAAGATATTGTTTTCCGTCTGTGGCGATGAGTTTCGTTCCTTCCGCTTTAGCAACCGTAATCGGAAACCGTTGATACGTTGGGAAAATCATACGTACACCTCTTTCTTCATCATCGTTCCATGCCACGTTCCTTCTTTATAAAATGGGACTTTTCCGCTCACAATAGCGACTTCATTGACCGAGTTGAGCGCATGAAGAGCCGCTTTCACTTTCGGAATCATTCCTCCTGAAATCGTTCCATCTGCAATCATCGCTTCAATCATATGGGCGGTTGCTTCTTTGACAACTTCTCCGTTGTTTAAAATGCCAGCGACGTCTGTCACAAAAACGAGTTTGTCAGCCGAAAGCGCCTGTGCAATCGCCGCCGCTGCTGTATCTGCGTTAATGTTATACGTCTGGCCATGCTCATCTATTCCGATCGGTGCGATGACGGGCACGTATCCGTGACGCAACAACGTATGCACAAGCTTCGCATGAACGTGTACGACTTCTCCTACATAACCGAGCGTTTGTACGTCGATTGGTTTCGCTTGCAACAAACAATCATCGACACCGGACAAACCGACGGCGCGAATGTCGTTTGCTTGTAACAGCGAGACGAGCGTTTTGTTCACCTTTCCGTTTAATACCATTTCGACAACGTCTAACACGTCTTTTGTCGTTTTTCGCAATCCGTTTACAAATTCAGACGGAATGTTGAGCGCATGTAACAACTGTCCAATATCTGGTCCTCCGCCATGCACGATGACAACATCAAGCCCGCTGTTTCTTAATTGTTGCACGCTTGTAAAAAACGATGGGGATAACTCATGAAGCACGCTGCCCCCGCATTTGATGACAATCACATAAATCCCCTCCTTACGTGCGATAACTTGCATTAATTTTAATGTAGTCGTACGTTAAATCACAGCCCCACGCAATACCTTCCCCGTTGCCGACATGTAAATCGACTGTAATCACGACGACGTCTTCCATTAAAGCCGCTTTCGCTTCTTCTTCCGAAAACGGCACCGGTTGACTTTGTTTTAACATTTGAATCGAACCGATCCATACGTCCACGCAATTCGGGTTTATGAATGCTCCGCTATGTCCAATTGCACCAATAATGCGTCCCCAGTTTGCGTCCGCTCCGTACACTGCTGTTTTCACTAAGTTGGAACCGACAATATGTTTCGCTGCCCATTTTGCTTCTTCGTCCGTTCGCGCTCCTTTGACGCGCGCTTCAATTAATTTCGTTGCCCCTTCTCCGTCGCGAGCAATTTGCTTCGCTAAATGTTCACACGTTTGACGGAGCGCTTCATAAAAGTTTGCCCAATCTGGATGTTGTGGAGAAAGCGGCTCGTTGCCAGCTAACCCGCTCGCCATGACGATGACCATATCGTTCGTTGACGTTTCCCCATCGACCGTAATTTGATTAAACGATACGTTCGTAATGGAACGAAGCGCATCTTGCAATACGTCTGATGGGACGTTTGCATCCGTCGTAATAAAAGCAAGCATCGTTGCCATATTTGGATGAATCATTCCCGATCCTTTTGCCGCTCCTGCAACCGTCACGACTTGACCGTCTATGACCGTTTCATAACACGTTTTTTTCATGACGAGATCCGTCGTTAAAATCGCTGTTTGAAAATCAACCGCTCCATCTAATTGTGCCGTCGGTTTCAATTTTGGGATGCTCGCGCGAATGTTTTCCATCGGTAAACATTCACCGATCACTCCTGTCGATGCAACAGCAACGAGATGTTCTGGAAGCCCAAACGCCTCCGCGCACAACTTTCGCATTTCGTATGCGTCTTTTAACCCTTGTTCCCCTGTACATGCGTTCGCATATGCGCTGTTGACAATGACCGCTTGAAGCTTTTGTTCGACCGCAATGCTTTGTTTCGTCACTTGAAGCGGTGCGGCTTGAAACACGTTTTGCGTGTAAACGGCCGCACACGATGCCGGCACGTCGCAAACGATTACCCCTAAATCTTTTTTCGTATAGCGTAACCCTGCATGCACACCAGCAGCTTGAAATCCTTTTGGTGTGACAATCGTTCCATCTGCGACATATTTCACTTTTTCTTCGATCAACTTCATCTTCTCCACCCCATTTACGGATACATCGGCATCGATGTTAGTCCGGTTTGTTCCTCTAATCCAAGCATCACATTGGCGTTTTGAACGGCTTGCCCCGCCGCCCCTTTCACTAAGTTGTCGATCACGCTCACAACCGTGATGCGATTCGTTCGTTCATCGTAACTGACTCCAATATCGCAATAGTTTGAACCGTACACATCTTTCGTGCATGGGAAAGACCCTGCTTCCCGAACGCGCACGAACGGGCAATGTTTATACGTTTCTTTATATAACTCTATCATTCTATCAAGCGATACGATGCATGCCGCTTCCGCATATATCGTCGCCATAATCCCACGCGTCATCGGGATTAAATGCGTGCTAAACGTCATCGGCCCCATTTGTTCGTTCCAATCACGTAACATTTGTTCAATTTCCGGAATATGTTGATGTGTATTTACTTTGTATATTTTTACGTTTTCATTCGTTTCCGCAAAATGAACGCCAAGCGACACCCCACGTCCTGCACCTGATACACCTGATTTCGCATCAACGATAACAGAATGAGGCACGATCCATTTTTGAATGACAAGCGGCGCTAATCCGAGCAACGTCGCTGTCGGATAACAGCCGGGATTGGCGATTAAACTGGCGTTTGCAATGTGCTCGCGATTCCATTCCGTTAAACCGTATACCGCCTGTTTGAGCACTTCTTCGTTCGGCGGCGTTTTTTTATACCACTTCGCATATACGTTCCCATCGCGCAAACGAAAGTCTCCAGATAAATCAATGACTTTATGTCCCGCCGCAAGCAATTTCGGCGTCCATTCGCTCGATACGCCGGGCGGCGTCGCTAAAAAAACAAGCTCACCTTCAATATCGTCGCTTTGAATATCGCGCAAGACGAAACGCCCCTCAATATGCGGATACACATCTTGCAGCGAAACACCTGCTTGTGAAGATGAATGAACAGAAGCGACGCGCATGTGCGGATGATGTTGCAATAAGCGAATGAGCTCAATGCCCCCATAGCCTGTCGCTCCGATAATGGAGACTTTCATGAAACAGCTCCCCACTTTCTGTATATTGTTATAAATTTAGTTATCATTATAATACTGCATAAAAATAAAATCAAATGTATATTTAAATATTTTTTTTATTTTTCTCATTCATTTATTGACCGAATATGTATTTTTCTTTTTAATGGAAGTAGACAATAATCAAAGGTGGTTAGTGTATGACAATTCAACCGATCTCCTTATCCGATCTTCTTTCCCTTCCTCACCATATGATTGATATGCAAAAAGGAGAATATATATTTCGCGAAGGAGAAGCGGCAAACGAGCTATATATTGTATGTGAAGGGAAAGTGCAATTAAGCAAAACGACGGAGGAAGGGCGCGAACTATTGCTTCGCATTTGTGAACAAGGCGATGCGTTTGGGGAGGTCGTTCCGTTTCAATTGACGTGCATCTGTACGGTAAGTGCAAAAATGATGGAAGGAGGAACGTTAGCTGTCATTCACAAACAGCATCTTGAAGAAAAACTGTTGACGGATCATGCGTTTTCGTTACAGTTTATGCAATGGGTTCATTTGCAATTGCAACGAATGCAAACGAAAATACGCGATTTAATTTTGCACGGAAAAAAAGGGGCGTTGTATTCGACGCTTATTCGCTTAGCGAACAGCTACGGTGTCGAAACAGAAGACGGCATTTTCATTGATATGCCGATGACCAATCAAGAGCTCGCCAATTTTTGCGGCAGCGCGCGCGAAGTCGTCAGCCGTCTGTTAAAAGAATTAAAAGAACTCGGCATCATTTCTGTCGAGAAAGGAAAAATCACGATTCACGATGTGCAATTTTTAAAAGATGAAATTCGCTGTGAAGGTTGTCCGATTGATATATGCAACATGAAATAAGCCGACACATTTGTCGGCTTAATAAACGATCATAATGACGAGCGCAAAATAAACAGCATTGACAATTTCATAAATCCCTACCTTTTTAATCGACAGCGATTTTCCATAAAAATAAATCGCCCGCACGACACTTGGCACATATGCGAGAGCAAGCCAACCGTTTCCCGTTGCCACACATGCGACAATGATGATGATATGAAACAACCATGATGCCCACTTATAGCGTGGGTTATTTTTTTCGCGAATCATCGTTTTGACATAAAATGTACTTCCAATAAAAAATAACATAGAGGCAATAAATAAAAACCACGCGTTTTCATCGATGTACCCCGTACCGATGTAATAACTTCCAAGCCCACCGATCGAAAAGTTGATAATTGCAGCGACATCGTTTGTAAACGAGCGCTCTTTTTTCTTTTTCGCAAAATACATATTTACGATAAAAAACGGAATCATGGCTAACCCGAAATACATGAGCGGTGGCTTGTAAGCAATAGGAACGGCAACAAACACGCCTGCAAGCGATGCATACAAAATAAACCATTTTTTATGACGAGCGTTCGCTTGCTTTTTAATCATTAACGTCCATATATATGTCGCTAAATAAAAAAAAAACCATGCGATAAAAAGCGGCAAATGAAGCCACGTCGCTTGACCGATATCGATCCCGAATAAAAACGGAATAAGCAACATCGCCCAAGCGCCATGTTGTCTTGGAATAACCATCATTATCCCCTCCTTCTTCTTCGATTGTACCATCCTCCTTCTTTTTTCTTTGTGATGTGTGTCACATTTTTTTATAAATGTGTGACAAACCATTGAATCGTTTGTAAAAATGCCTCGCGCGTCACTTTATGTCCCGCATGTTCATCAACTAGCATCATAAGCGGCTGATGGAACGGCTCGATTTGTTTATAAAACGCGTATGTATAATCAAACGGGACGACGTCATCTTGTTTTCCGTGCCAAATGAAGAGCGGACGGCCGTTTAATTTTTCAGGCTGCAACGATAAATCGTACGCCATTAACGTGTTGCGCAACGTTTCAATTTGTTCGTTAGAAAGCGGCAACGTCATTCCTTTTCGCTCAGCAAATTGCAGCTGCAAATTAAAAAACGTTTGATAGCATGGGCTGCCCATGAGCGAACCAGCGACGCGAATCCAATCATATTGTGTTAACGCCCCAAACGTCACGATGCCTCCCATCGATGTACCAACGACACCGATACGCTCAGGGTCAACAAGTTTTCGCTCCACAAGTTCATTTTTTATGTCTTCTAATTCACGTATAGTCGTTAACACAATGTCCCAAAACGACAAATATAATTTATCGTCAGAAAGCGGATTTGGACGTTCCCCATGATAAAGCGCATCCGGCAGCACGACACGATATCCGGCTTCGGCAAGCAAATAGCCGAAATGAAGATTATGTTCTTTTGCGCTTGTAAATCCATGAATAAAAATGACAAGCGGTCGCATATGATGTTTATCATCTTCTTTTACTACATGCAAGCACGGAACGTTTGCGATTGACTCACGAATAATCGACACCATGTTCTCATCTCCCATTTTATGTTTTAACATTATATTACCATATAGACAAATATTTTGGAAAAACGATACACTAATAATGAATCATTTTAACGAAAAGGGGAACAAACAATGGACCAACATTTAATTGCGATTGATTTAGACGGCACGTTATTAAAAGATAATAAAACGATTTCTGATCGTACATATGACGTCATTCAAAAAGCAAAACAAGCGGGACATATCGTCGTCATTGCGACAGGACGGCCGTATCGCGCAAGCAAAATGTATTATGAACAATTACAATTAACGACGCCAATCGTCAATTTTAACGGGGCGTTCGTTCATCATCCGAAAGACGACAGTTGGGGCATGTACCATACGCCGCTTCAGTTAGAGACGGTGAAAGAAATTGTTGAAGTAAGCCGAAAATACAACGTGCGCAACATTTTAGCCGAAGTGATGGACGATGTGTATTTTCACGAACATGACGAACAGTTGCTTGATTTGTTTAATTTAGGAAACCCAAATGTATATATCGGAAACTTGCGTGACATTTTGCGCAAAGAACCGACGAGCATTTTAATTTTATCTGATGAACAAAACGTTGGACGCATTCGCACATATTTATCAGAAGTGCATGCGAACGTCATCGACCATCGCAGTTGGACAGACCCTTGGCACGTCATTGAAATCGTCCGAACCGGCATTCATAAAGCGGTCGGTCTTGAAAAAATTGCTTCTTTTTACGGCATTCCACGCGAGCGCGTCATCGCTTTCGGTGATGAAGATAATGATATTGAGATGTTAAAATGGGCTGGGTTAGGCATCGCAATGGGCAATGCGATTGAACCGTTAAAAGCGATCGCAGACGATGTAACAAAAACAAATGAAGAAGATGGCATCGCCGTTTATTTGCAATCGTTATTAAAGTTATAAAAAATTCCCTCACGTATTGTGGCGCAAACATGAACAAACTATCATCGACGCCATATGCGTCACAAGCGGCGAACAAGGGGGAATGTCGTGTGGGCAAACGAAATAAATCGAAACGTTTCATTCAGCAAGGTGCCGATGCTGTTTATAAACATGATGAGCGCATTCCGTATCATATGACGTATGAAGAAGCGGAACGACGCAAAGCAGAGAAAGCAGATCATACGAACCTCGGGGGATTTTAATATGGGCAATCCGTTATTTCAACAAGCGAAAAAAGCGGTCGCCAAAGCGAAAGAAGAAAAAACAGAACGCGCCATCGCTGTGGCAAAAAATACGCTCTCATCCGCTTTCGCCAACGCCAACGATGCCGAGCGAAAACAGTTGCACGACTTGCAAGACGAACTCGATGCATTGTAAAAAGCTGCGCCTCGTGCGCAGCTTTTACTCTTTTCGGAAAAAACCGACCACTTCTGTCGTTTGCATAATGTTCGTAAACGCTTTTGGATCGACTTCTTTAATAATTCGTTTTAAATCAAACAATTCATAGCGCGTAATGACAATCATTAACATGTCTTTATCTTCATTTAAAAATGCACCTTTGGCTGGAATGACCGTAATGCCGCGAACCATTTGCGATTTAATCGCCTGCTTCATCTCTTCCCCTTTTGTCGTAATAATGAGCGCCGTAAGCTTTTGATGGCGCGTATGAATGGCGTCAATGACGCGCGTCGTGACATACAACGTCACAAGCGTATAGAGCGCCTTTTCCCAACCGTACATATATCCAGCCGTTAAAATAATAATCGAGTTAAGCGCAAAAATGTACGTCCCAACAGAACGATCGTTCACGCGCGACAACACGAGCGCAATAATATCTAAACCGCCGGTTGACGCCCCCCACTTTAACGTCCAGCCCGTTCCGATGGCCGCAATCACCCCACCAAATACCGCATTTAATAAAATATCTTCTGAAAGCGAACGAATCGGAATGAGCTCGAGAAATAACGACATGAACACAACGCTTAAAAAGCTGTAAAACGTAAATGACTTCCCTACTTTTTTCCACCCTAAAATAGCTACCGGAATGTTAAATAAAAAAAGCAACAAACCGGTTGAAATCGCATAAGGTGTATAGTCCCCAACGACTTTTGAAATGAGCTGAGCTGCCCCAGCAAACCCGCTCGTATATACGTTTGCTGGAATTAAAAATAAATTCATGCCGATCGCATTTAATAATCCGCCAATCACGACGACAAACAATTTTTTTACATCCACAGAACATCCTCCTACAAAGCGATAAGATTGTTTTTTTTTATAAGAATCGGTACACTTAAAATAAGTACATACATAGGGGTGATTGAAATGAATATTAAAATTATAGCGGATAGCGGGTGCGATTTGCCACTTTCTTTTATACAAGAAAAACAAATTGCCTTTTTGCCGTTAACTGTTCATATAAACGACCACGATTACGATGACCAACTGACGATTCAACCAAAACAAGTATACGAAGCGATGCGTAAAGGCGATGTGCCGAAAACGTCGCAAGCGAAACCTTCCGAAATGAAAGAGCTATTTACGACACTTGCGCAAGAAAACATCCCTGCCATTTACATTGCTTTTTCTTCTGCTTTGTCAGGTACATATCAAACAGCCGTCATGATGAAAAACGAAGTGCTTGAACAATATCCTCATGCAAAATTGACGGTCATCGACTCGAAATGCGCATCGCTCGGCCTTGGACTTGTTGTAAAAAAAGCGGTTGAGCTAGCTGAAAGCGGCATGCCGTATGAACATGTCGTCACGACAATCGAAACGTATTGTCGCCATATGGAACATATTTTTACCGTCGATGACTTGCAATATTTAGCGCGCGGTGGGCGCGTCAGCAAAACGGCTGCGTTTGTCGGCGGGGTGTTAAACATTAAACCGCTTCTTCACGTCGAGGATGGAAAATTAATTCCGATTGAAAAAGTGCGCGGACGGAAAAAAGTGTTGAAGCGCATGGTCGAGCTGATGCAACAGCGCGGAGCAGACGTTGAAAACCAACTGATCGGCATTAGCCACGGCGACGATGAACAAACGGCGCTCGAATTAAAAGCGATGATTGAAGAAACGTTCGGATGCAAACAATTTTTCATTTCTGAAATCGGTGGCGCCATCGGAGCGCATGCCGGACCGGGAACGATCGCCCTCTTTTTCTTGAATAAACAGCTTGAGCAATGATTACACTACCGGTAAAGGAGGGCGAGATGATGACAAGCGATAACGACAAAAAAGCAAAAGACAATAATGCCAAACGACATGAAAAGAATATGGAGCGCGAAAAAAACCGCCAAGCTGGCAAGCGCGCCTATTCAAAAGAAACGAATCATTTGTAAAAACAAGAGGATCGCAGTATCTCTTTTCATTGTTCCCTTTTCGCGTTATAATGAAAGGTGAAAATGAATTGACATAAGAAAAGCGCAAAGCGCCCGCCTATCGGCGAAGAGCGCACAAGCCCCACCGAGGAGGCTTAGACGCCGAAAGAAGGGGCGGAGCGACTCGAGCCGATGGCGCTTGGAGCTAGACATCAATTCGAACTTTTATACTTTCTTATCTTTTAAAAATAGGGCATTGGCTGCCACCAATGCCCTACGATACACGGCTTACTGCAAGACGTGCAGTGGCCCGAGACATGTTAGGAAGTAACCTACCCTCACTTGGGCCTAGCAGGGTGGGTTACTTTTTATCTTTAGCAACCGCAATTACTGCGACAATTAAAGATGCAAAGGCAATCATTAACGTTAGTGCATCTTCAACTGCAATCATCAGTAGCCCCCCTTTCTATAAGGGAGTAGCCACTGCCCACCCTGCATATCACCGTGCCATTCACATTATATCACTGCAACATACGACTGAAAACGAAAAAGTTGAACAATACTTAGTAAAAAAGATGCTCGCGCGGAGCATCTTTTTTACTTCATTTGAAACTTTGCCATCGTTTGTTGTAAGTCGTCTGTTAGTTGACGCAACGTCGTCACTTTTTCGCTCATTTTTTTGAACGCTTCTAACTGCTCAACCATAGAAGCGGCAATTTGTTCGCTTCCTGCGGCCGACTGTTCGACAACCGCACTAATGCTTTCAACGTTTTGTAAAACGTTTTTGCCGAGTTCTTTTGATTCGTTCATGCCGACGACAAGCGCTTGAATATCTGTCGTAATATGATGCACTTTATTTTCAATTTGTGCAAACGCCTCCGTCGTCGTTTCAATCGCTTTCGCCTGCGCTTCGGCAATGTCAACCCCACGACGAACCGCTTCTGTCACATTCGTCAACCCCAATTGAATGAGCTGTACCATTTCGAAAATTTGGCTTGTCGCTTTTGACGATTCTTCCGCAAGCTTGCGCACTTCTTCGGCAACGACGGCAAATCCTTTGCCCGCTTCGCCTGCTCGCGCCGCTTCAATGGCCGCATTTAACGCAAGCAAGTTCGTCTGCGTTGCAATATCAGCAACCGCTTTTGCCATATCTTGAATTTTGCTTGCATACGTCGCAAACTGCGCAGTCGATTGTTCAATCGAAGCGGTCGCCTTCGTATTTTCATCAATAAATCCTTTTTGTTCTGCTAACGCGGCTTGACCATGCGTAATCGCTTCAACGGCTTCATCGCTATAACGGGCCGTTTGCTCCGTCCGACCGACGTTCTCCTGTACCGTTCCTTCCATTCGTTCAATGAGCTGTACGGCGCTTTGTAAGTCTTCAGAAATGCTTTGCGCCCCTGCAGATAATTCGTTCGTCGATACAGCGACTTGGTTATTAATTTCTGTTAACGTCTTCGTTTCTTCATCAATTTCTTTCGCAAACGCTTCGACTTGCTTGCTGACTGTATCAACTGACTGAAGCAACACATTCAATTGATCGGCCATTGTCGTAAACGCCGCATTTAAATCGGCCAATTCGTCTTTTCCATTATACTTCACAGGCTCAATGCGCAAATTGCCGTTCGCAATTTGTTTTGCGTTTTCAGCAATTTTTCGCAACGGCGTCGACATTTTTTGTGTAAGACGGACGCCGCTAAATCCTGCAAACAATAACACAACCGCAATCGCAACAAGCGAAACGGTAATGACGCGATCAATTTGTTTTTGTAACGTTTTTTGCATGTACGTATAATATTCGCTCACATACGTGTTAACGACGTACACATCGTTCAATACCCCTTCGGCACGCATCGACTGGCGGCGCACTTCCGCTACATCGTTTGCATCAAGCGCATCATTCGATTGTTTGGCAAGCTCAGCGAATTTTTTATTCGCTTGCTCAAGCGCAGAACGAAAATACGGCTCAGTTAATCCTTTATTTAATGCTTGAAGCAACTTTTCCGATTCCGCTAAATGAACGATCACTTCTTGTTTATTTCCTTCTGTCGGACTGTAAGCATAGTTGCTTAAACTTTGTTTCGTCGCTTTTAGCTCCGCCTGCAAATGTTGTGATTTCATCATGAGCGGCACAAAATCTTGATTCGACGATTGAATCGAAAGCATATTTATAATAATAAACACAATAATAGCCCCTGCAATGACGGGTGTAGCTAATGAGTGAAATAACAATCGTTGTTTAATCGTCATCATATTCCTCCTTTATTTTGCGATGCCGTTTGTCGCTTTTTCTTTCCATTTTTCAAGCGTCGCTTGTTGCTCTGGAGTGAACGTCACGACGCGAATCGGTGCCAAATCGACGCCATTTTCTTTTAAGCCAAGCTGAACCGTCCCTTTTGGCACTTCTTTCGTTTCAACGTATTGTTTAATGACTGTATATAATGCGACATCGACATTTTTTAACATCGATGTAACAACCGCTTTTTCCGCATAAAAATATTGGTCGCTATCGACACCGATCGCATATTTTTTATTCATTTCCGCCTCGCGCAGCACGCCGACACCTGTAAATCCAGCCGCCGCATACAAGACGTCTGCCCCATTTGCGATCATTTGTTTTGCAATTTGCGCCCCAAGCTTATCATCACCGAAATTGCCGGCATACACTTCTTGCACGTTCGCTTCCGGTTTAACCGCTTTTACCCCTTGAATAAAACCGTTCGCAAATTTACGAATAAGCGGCACATCCGCTCCGCCAACGAAACCGACGTTGTTCGTTTTCGTCAACATGCCAGCGACTACGCCCGCTAAAAAGCTTCCTTCATCTTCTTTAAACGTAATCGATGTAATGTTCGGTAGGTCAGATACCGCATCAATTAATACGAATTGCTGTTTCGGATATTTTTTCGCGACTTTTTCTAAATCTTGTTGCACCATAAATCCTAATCCGATGACGAGATCGTTTCCTGCTTCAACGAGCTCCGTTAATCCTTTTTCATACGTCTCGGTTTCTTTTAACTCACGGTAGTCAAAAAAGATGCCGAGTTCATCGCGCGCCTTCATTAATCCTTTAAACGCCGAATCGCTAAATGACTGATCACCGAGTCCGACGTCTGACAACATAATGCCCACTTTTATTCGCTCTTTCGGTTGAAAAGAACCCGTTTGCGAACACCCTGCGGCAAGCAACAAAACGAATGCCATCAAGAGTGAAATCATTTTTTTCATCAAATTTCCTCATCTCCTTATCTCTCGATCAAATCGTGCTTCATTTATTATATCGACACATTCCGACATTTTGTTTACTTTTTATAATATAAAGATTTTGTAAAGTTGTTCGTATGCCAACAATCGACTATAATGGAAGCACAACGAATTTATGCTGAGGTGGTTCATATGTCAAAAGAAAGTTCATTTGATATTGTGTCAAAAGTCGATTTGTCGGAAGTGACGAACGCAGTCAACATCGCGTTAAAAGAAATTCAAAACCGCTACGACTTTAAAGGAAGCAAAAGCGACATTTCGCTTGAAAAAGATGAACTCATTCTCATTTCTGACGATGAGTTTAAACTGGAGCAACTCAAAGATGTGCTCATCGGCAAACTCATTAAACGCGGCGTGCCGACAAAAAACATTCAGTACGGAAAAGTGGAAGCAGCATCTGGCGGAACGGTGCGCCAACGTGCGAAACTCGTCCAAGGCATCGACAAAGACAATGCGAAAAAAATTAACACAATCATTAAAAATACAGGCTTAAAAGTAAAAAGTCAAATTCAAGAAGACCAAATTCGCGTCAGCGGCAAAAGTAAAGACGACCTACAAAAAGTGATCGCCGCCATTCGCGAGGCAGATTTACCGATTGACGTTCAATTCGTCAACTACCGTTAAGAAGGCGCTTTGCCTTCTTTTTCTTTTTTGAAATAAAATAGTTGAATATTTCTAAAAAATCAGTTACATTTATGAGTAACTTCATACAACATCTTATCGAGAGAAGGGGAGGGACTGGCCCGATGAACCTTCAGCAACCTGACGATCGTCAAGGTGCTAAGTCCAGACAAGCGATTCGCTTGGAAGATAAGAAGGAGCGCGTCAAGTCTTCTTCTTATGGGGAAGACTTTTTTACTTTAAACGAAGAAACGGAGGAATGGACGTGGGATTGTTAGATGATTTAAAAGAACGCATCGTCATCGCTGATGGAGCGATGGGGACATTATTATATGCGCACGGCATCGATCGTTGTTTTGAAGAATTAAACGTCACAAAACCTGAAGAAATTGTCCATATTCATGAAGCGTATATTGAATCAGGCGCAGAAGTCATTCAAACGAACACATACGGCGCCAACTACGTGAAACTAGCACGTTACGGGCTGCAAGATGACGTAAAAAAAATAAACGAAGCGGCGGTCGAACTTGCGAAAAAAGCGGCAAAAGGGCGCGCCTACGTGCTCGGTACGATCGGAGGACTGCGCAGCACGAATAAAAGCACGATTTCGCTTGAAGAAGTGAAACGGACGTTTCGTGAACAGCTGTACGTGTTGTTAAACGAAGGGGTCGACGGACTTTTGCTTGAAACGTATTACGATTTCGAAGAATTGCAAACGGTGCTTTCCATCGCTCGCAAAGAAACGACGTTGCCGATCATCGCCCACGTCACGTTGCACGATATCGGCGTTCTGCAACACGGAATGCCGCTTGCCGAAGCGCTGACCGAATTAGAACAACTCGGTGCCGATGTCGTCGGCTTAAATTGCCATCTCGGCCCGTACCATATGTTGCGCTCGCTTGAAGAAGTGCCGATTCCAACACGCGCTTTTTTATCGGTATATCCGAACGCAAGCTTGCCGCAATATCGCGACGGTCGCTTTATTTACGAAACGAGCGAACAATATTTTGAAGAAACGGCGCGCGCCTTTCGCGAGCAAGGAGTTCGGCTTATCGGCGGCTGTTGCGGCACGACGCCAAAACATATTGCGGCCATTGCTCGCGCCCTTTCCGATCGCACACCTGTATATAAAAAAGAAGTAAAACAGCGCCATCCGATCGTCGTCCAAGAAGAAAAACAAACGACAGCCCCTTCTCTTGCCGACATCGCTCGCACGCGCCGATCGATTATCGTCGAGCTCGATCCGCCGAAAAAACTCGGCTTAACGACATTTTTAGAAGGAGCAAAGGCGTTAAAAGAAGCGAACATTGATGCCTTAACGCTTGCCGACAATTCGCTTGCGACACCGCGCATTAGCAACGTCGCTGTCGGCACGATCGTCAAACAACAGCTCGGCATGCGCCCGCTCATTCATATTACATGCCGCGATCGAAACTTAATCGGCTTGCAGTCGCACTTAATGGGGCTTCATACGCTCGGCATGACCGACGTGCTCGCTTTAACAGGCGATCCGTCAAAAGTAGGCGACTTTCCGGGCGCAACGTCCGTCTACGATTTATCATCGTTTGACCTCATTTCGTTAATTCGCCAATTTAACGAAGGGCTTTCGTACTCAGGAAAACCGCTCGGACAAAAAACGAACTTTTCGATCGCTGCCGCCTTTAACCCGAACGTACGCCATTTAGATAAAGCGGTGAAGCGGCTCGAGAAAAAAATTGAATGCGGGGCGCACTACTTTTTAACACAGCCGCTTTATAGCGAAAAACAAATCGAAGACGTGTATGAAGCGACGAAACATTTACCGACGCCCATTTACATCGGCATTATGCCGCTCACAAGCGCGCGCAACGCTGACTTTTTACATCACGAAGTGCCGGGCATTACATTGTCTGACGACATTCGCAACCGCATGGCCATGTGCGCAAACGACCGTGTTCAATCAACAAAAGAAGGATTAGCGATCGCAAAAGCGCTCATCGATGCCGCGTTCGATTTATTCCAAGGCATTTATTTAATTACACCATTTTTACGTTACGATATGACGGTCGAACTCGTTCGCTACATTCATGAAAAAGAGCGGCTCGCAAAAGAAAGGACGGTTTATCATGGCTAGTTTATTTGAACAGCTTGAAAAGAAAATTTTAATTATTGATGGAGCGATGGGGACGATGATCCAAGCCGCCAACTTAACCGCAGACGATTTTGGCGGTGAAGCATATGAAGGATGTAACGAATATTTAACGATCACTGCCCCACACGTCATTTCTCACATTCATGAAGCATATTTTGCCGCAGGAGCTGACATTGTCGAAACGAATACGTTCGGGGCAACGCGCATCGTACTAGACGAATATGACCTCGGCCATTTAGCGCTTGAGTTAAATATCGAAGCAGCTAAACTTGCGAAACGAGCAGCGGAAAAATATACGACAACCGATTGGCCGCGCTTCGTTGCCGGCTCGATGGGCCCGACGACAAAAACGCTTTCTGTCACAGGCGGAGCGACGTTTGCGGAGCTCGTTTCCGCATACGAAGAACAGGCGCGCGGGCTATTACTTGGCGGCGTCGATTTATTGTTGTTAGAAACGTGCCAAGATACATTAAACGTCAAAGCCGCCTTTCTCGGTATTACTGAAGCGTTTCAAGCGGTCGGAAAACGAGTGCCGCTAATGATTTCTGGAACGATTGAACCGATGGGAACGACGCTTGCCGGGCAAACGATCGAATCGTTTTTTATTTCCATTCAACATATGAAACCTTTTGCCGTCGGTTTAAACTGCGCCACAGGTCCGGAATTTATGACCGACCATTTGCGCTCGCTCGCTTCATTAGCGAACACGGCCGTCAGCTGTTATCCGAACGCTGGGCTTCCTGACGAAGAAGGACATTATCACGAAACGCCAGACATGCTTGCGAAAAAAATTCGCCAATTTGCTGAAAAAGGATGGTTAAACATTGTCGGCGGCTGTTGCGGCACGACGCCACAACATATTCGCGCCATCGCGGAAGCTGTTCGCGACATTCCGCCGCGCGTGATCCCAAAACAGTTTGCCATGCACGCTGTGTCTGGCATTGATGCGTTGATATATGATGAAACGATGCGTCCGCTTTTTGTCGGGGAACGAACGAACGTCATTGGCTCACGTAAATTTAAACGGCTCATCGCGGAAGGCAAATACGAAGAAGCGGCGGAAATTGCGCGCGCACAAGTGAAAAATGGAGCGCACGTCATCGACATTTGTTTAGCGGACCCTGACCGCGATGAAAAAGAAGATATGGAGCAATTTATTCAACAAGTCGTGAAAAAAGTGAAAGTGCCGCTCGTCATCGACTCGACCGATGAAGACGTCATCGCCTGTGCGTTATCGTATTCCCAAGGAAAAGCGATTATTAACTCCATTAACTTAGAAGACGGGGAAGAACGGTTTGAAAAAATTATTCCGCTTCTTCATCAATACGGTGCAGCAGTCGTCGTCGGCACAATTGACGAACAAGGAATGGCGATTGAAGCGAAACGAAAGCTGGACATCGCCCTTCGTTCATACGATTTACTCGTCAATAAATATGGCGTTTCACCGCACGACATTATTTTCGATCCGCTCGTCTTCCCGATTGGCACTGGAGATGAGCAATATATTGGCGCAGCAAAAGAAACGATCGAAGGCATTCGTCTCATTAAACAACATTTGCCAAACTGCTTAACGATGCTCGGCATTAGCAACGTCTCATTTGGTTTGCCACCTGTCGGACGCGAAGTGTTAAACTCCGTCTTTTTATACCATTGCACGCAAGCAGGGCTCGATTACGCGATCGTCAATACGGAAAAATTGGAGCGGTTTGCGTCCATTCCTGAAGAAGAAGTGCGCTTAGCAGAGGCGTTGTTATTTCACACAAACGATGAAACGTTAAACGCATTTATTCAATTTTACCGCGATAAAACGAAACAACCGAAACAAACAAACGTCCATATGACGTTAGAAGAGCGGCTTGCCACATACGTCATTGAAGGAACGAAAGACGGGCTCATCGAAGACTTGACGCTCGCCTTACAAACGTACAGCCCGCTTGACATTATTAACGGTCCGCTGATGAACGGAATGGACGAAGTCGGTCGCCTATTTAACGATAATCAGCTCATCGTCGCGGAAGTGTTACAGAGCGCAGAAGTGATGAAAGCGGCTGTCGCCTTTTTAGAGCCGTATATGGAAAAAAACGAAACGAGCGTCAAAGGAAAAGTGCTGCTCGCAACAGTCAAAGGCGATGTGCACGACATCGGAAAAAATTTAGTCGATATTATTTTAAGTAACAACGGGTTTCACGTCGTCGATTTAGGCATTAAAGTCACGCCACAACAGCTCATCGAAGCGGTGCGAAACGAACAGCCAGACATGATCGGCTTATCTGGGCTGCTTGTGAAATCAGCTCAACAAATGGTGCTCACCGCCCAAGACTTAAAACAAGCGGGCATCTCCTTGCCAATTTTAGTTGGCGGTGCCGCTCTTTCACGGAAATTTACCGATACGAAAATCGCGCCAGAATACGACGGCATCGTGTTATACGCCAAAGATGCGATGGAAGGATTGACGCTTGCCAACCGTATCGTCCAGCAAGACATTTCTTATGAGAAAAAAGAAAAAACGAAACAAACAATCGAACAGCAAAGCGCAGTCGCTGTCATGACAAAGTCAAATGTGAAGCGGGCACCGATTTACGTGCCGACCGATACAGAAAAACATATATTAAAAGACATTCCGCTTTCACATATTGAACCGTACGTCAATTGGCAAATGCTTCTCGGGCACCATCTCGGTTTAAAAGGAAATGTAAAAAAGCTGTTGGCGGAAGGAAACGAAAAAGCAATCATGTTAAAAGAGTTAATCGATGAGCTGCTCGCTGAAGCGAAACAAACAAAGTCGCTTTCACCGAAAGCGGTATATCAATTTTTCCCAGCCAGAAGCGATGGCGATACGATCATTATTTATGACCCGCATGATCAACAAACGGTCATTGAAACGTTTACGTTTCCAAGACAAACGAAAGCACCATATTTATGCTTAGCAGATTATCTTTCGAATGAACAAATCGACTACGTCGGGCTATTTGCTGTGACGGCCGGGGCAGGTGTGCGCGATATGGCACAACGTCTAAAAGAAGAAGGACAATTTTTAAAAAGCCACGCCATTCAAGCGTTAGCGCTTGAACTAGCGGAAGGATTAGCAGAACGCGTTCATCAAATTATGCGCGACCGTTGGGGTTTTCCAGATTCTCCTGATTTTACGATGGAACAACGATTTGCGGCAAAATATCAAGGACAGCGTTTTTCTTTCGGCTACCCTGCTTGTCCGAATCTCGAAGACCAAGAAAAACTATTTCGCCTTTTACGCCCAGAAGAAATCGGCATTCATTTAACGGAAGGCTATATGATGGAACCTGAAGCGTCCGTTTCTGCCATCGTCTTCGCCCATCCGGAAGCGAGATATTTTAACGTGTTGTGAAAAAGCTGACTTTCATCAGCTTTTTCACACAATACGATCAGGCAAATAATATTCACATGCTAGTTTTTTAAAGTCCTTTTCATTCCATGTGATGACCGCTTGTACGGTAGGAGAATGTTTCATAAGTGAACTAAGATAAGCATCCGCAAAGTCAACGCGATGCTTTCCGTAACTCGCTATCGCTTGCAACACCATTTCTTTATCGATCGTTTTTATACAAGGACCCTCAACGAGCTGTGTTAAGCGTTCAGCTATTTCTTCTTTCCGATAACCGTAACGTTTTGACTCGAGAACCCAACAACATTCTGCAATCACTAACGGATGTAGTACAAACGACAGTTCTCCGTTTACCGCCTTTTCGAATAATCGATAAGCAATTGGTGATTGGATTTTATCATCGTTAGTTAAAAAGCGAACAATTACATTTGCATCTAAAATGTACATCGTTCATCTTCTTTCTTCTGCTTGCTAGCAAGCCATTGTTCTCTAGCTTCTTTTCGAATGTCCTCCCAATTCATCTCTTCTTGTTCCCGCTTTGGTGGCATGCTTCCAAATAACGATAGTAACGAATCTTTCTTTCTTACTTTCAACGTTACTTCTTGATTTTCGCCATAAACAAACACAACTTGATCGCCCGGTTCTGCCCCGAGCAATTCTCTCACCTTCGTCGGAATCGTCACTTGATGTTTCGAAGAAAGCGTCGACGCATAAACATATGTGTTATTTTTCATCGTATCCCCCCACATATTCTTTACTTTTATTTTATCTTTACATTATTCAATGGTAAAGATAAAATAACGAATCATCTACAAATCAATCCCTTTGATCGCATGAACGCCTTTATGGTAATCATGTTTCACTTCTTTCATTTCCGTCACTAAATCGGCAAGTTGAATGATTTCTTCTTTTGGCCCGATTTATTTTTCTTCCACCCACTTTAATTGATCGTGTAAGCGGACGACATCTCCGACAACGATAATAGCAGGCGAAGACAGTTGTTTTTCATGAACGATGTCAACGATTGTTTGTAACGTACCAACAACGGTTCGTTGCTCTGTCGTTGTTGCCCATTCGATGACTGCCACAGGCGTCTCGCCATCTTTACCATGACGTTGTAGTTGTTCACAAATGTAAGCGATATTTGCCATCCCCATATAAAATACGATCGTATCCGTTGCCTCGCTTAATGCGTCCCAGCGAATGCGATCACGTTCCCCGCTCTGATGTCCCGCAATAAACGTCACCCCGCCAGCATAATTGCGATGCGTCACAGGAATACCGGCATAGGCAGGGGCAGCGACGCCAGCTGTCACACCGGGGACGATTTCATACGGAATGCCGTATGCGCGTAAATGCTCCGCTTCTTCCCCACCGCGACCGAACATAAACGGATCGCCGCCTTTTAAACGGACGACCGTCTTTCCTTGCAACGCATGTTCAACAAGCCATTGATGAATTTGTTGCTGAATGTTCCCATGCTTTCTCGGCTCTTTGCCGCAATATAAAAGCGTTGTTCCTTCTTTTGCGTAAGTCAACAGCTGTGCACTCACGAGCCGATCGTAAATAATGACATCCGCCTTTTCAATACATTCACGTCCGTATACAGTAATGAGCTTCGGATCCCCTGGACCTGCCCCAACAATATATACTTTTCCTTTATTCATCATGATCGCTCCCTGTCGCTACGTTTGCTGATGAAAATGTCGCCATATGAAGCATCGCCAGCGCCATATTGACAATCGGAAAGGCCACCGCCGCTCCACTTCCTTCTTTAAAACTTCCATGCTGTTTCGTTCGTTGATCAATATAGTTGCGCACTTCTTCCCCCATTTGTTCATGTAGCACCATCTTTTTCGCTCCTCCATACAATCACAAAATATGTGTAAATATAAATAATATTAAAAATATATTACACGTTTTTCTTTCTTCCCGCCTAGCCCGTTTACAAAAAAAGCACCTTCTTATTCAGAAGGCGCTTTGTAGTAATCGCACGAAAATCGTTTTACGAGCGTATGTGGAATGATAATTCGTTTAATTGGCTCATTCGGATTTTCGATTTGTTGTATTAAATTTCTTGCCGCTTCAAAGCCAAGTTGGAAAATGTTAATGTCTACCGACGTTAACGGCGGACGGGAAATTTCCGATAAAAGCACGTTGTTAAAGCTGACGATCGATAAATCCGCTGGCACGCTTAAGCCCATTTCTGCAAGCGTATTTAAGACACCGAGCGCCATTAAGTCGTCGGCGACAACGAGCGCAGTTGGCGGTTCAGCGAGTGAAAGCAGCTCTTTCATCGCCTCTTGTCCGCCTTCTTTTAAAAATTCTTCATGTACAATGTAATCTTTTCGATACGTCAGTCCGGCCGATTTCAACGCTTTTTCATATCCGCGCAAACGATCCATCGTCACAATGAGATTGACGTTTCCGCCGACAAAAGCGATGCGCTCATGACCGAGTTCAATTAAATATTCTGTCGCCTCGCGTGCCGCGCGCACGTTATCGTTATCGACATGTGTAATTTCCTCCGCTTTTTTATGCGGTTTCCCGATGACGACAAACGGCACATCTTCTTTTTGCAAGTACGCCATAATTTTATCGTTCGCACGCGAATACAGCAAAATGACTCCATCGACACGCTTTCCTTGCACCATATGCACGACGCCATCGTAAATTTCCGCTTCCGTTTCCCCCGTCGATAACTGTAACGCATATTGACGATCGTGCACCGCTTTACTGATGCCGCGAATCACTTCTGGGAAAAACGGGTTTTGAAACGCCTTATCCGCTGAGCTCGGCATAATTAAACCGATGACTTGCGTCGACTTATTCGCTAAGCTGCGCGCGATAAAATTCGGATGATAGCCAAGCTCTTTCATCGCCTCGCGCACTTTTTTCTTCGTTTTCTCGCTAATGCGCGGGCTATCTGCGATGACGCGTGAAACAGTCGATGGTGCGACATTCGCTCGCTTCGCCACATCTTTAATCGTTACTGTCATAAAAAATCCCCCATCTCTTACAAAACAATTGACGCTTCCTCTACCGCGTGTTGTTCACCGTTGACAACAACCGTTGACGGTACGTCTCCAACGAACACAACACGCAACTGCCAAGTTGGTTCGTACGCCCCTTCTGTTTCTACCTCGAAATGAACGGTCTCATCTAAAAACGTCGCACGAATATGCATGTGTACATATTCGCCTTTTTCATATGCAAACGTCGTACCGTCATCATCGTAAAGCGTATATGTCGATGTTCCTTCCTTCATTGTATACACATATAACGTCAACTGTTCATCAACAGTGGACGTCGATGGCTTCGCTTTCGCGTGAGCAATCATTGCCCCTTCCTTCACGTATATTGGCAAACGATCAAGCGGGGCTTCAACGATATACCTTCGTCCACCTTCAAATCGCTCTTTCGTCCAATAATCGATCCAGCGCCCTTCTGGAAAATAAACGATGCGATGTTTCGTATATGGGCGAACGATCGGTGCGACCATCACTTGTTCCCCGACCATAAACTGATCCGATATATTCCATGTTTCTTCATCGTTCGGATATTCCATCATGAGCGGACGCATCATCGGCACACCTGTTTGATTTGCTTCAAAACATAACGTATATAAATGTGGAAGCCATTCATAACGCAATTCAATATATCGTTTAATGATTTGCTCGTATGTTTCCCCAAATGCCCACGGTTCTTGCCGCGCAAAACCGATCGCACAATGGTTGCGAAAATATGGGAAAAAGGCACCGACTTGCGTCCAACGAACGAGCAGCTCCCCATTCGTATCATGCGCAAAGCCACCGACATCCGCCCCGCAAAACGCAACAGCGGACACGCCTAAGTTTAAACACATCGGCAACGAAAGCTCAACATGTTCCCAAAAACTGCGGTTATCGCCCGTCCATACCGCCGCATAGCGATGAATGCCAGAAAACCCTGCGCGCGTCAATACGAACGGACGTTTCCCTTTCAATTGCTTTTTCAATCCGTGATATGTCGCCTCCGTCATCATCATGCCATATACGTTATGCACTTGACGATGCGTTTTCCATCCGTCATGAACAACTTGTTCATCGATCGTTTTCGTCTCGTTAAACACAGACGGCTCATTCATATCGTTCCAAATTCCTTCTATGCCGATGTTTGTATAAAACGCGTGTTGTTCCCCCCACCACTTTCGCACTTTTTTCTTTAAAAAGTCTGGGAACACGCTCCTTCCCGGCCAAACGTCTCCTTTGTATAACGTTCCATCTGCATATTTACAAAAATAATCTTTTTGCACCCCATCGCGATACGTTTCGTATTCCGCATCAACTTTCACGCCCGGATCTACAATCGGAACGATGTGAACCCCTTGTTCTTTTGCATATTGAACGAGCGATTGCGGATGTGGAAATCGTTTTTGATCAAATGTAAACACACGATACTCATCCATATAATGAATATCTAAATATACCGCATCAAGCGGAATTTGTTTTGTGCGAAACGTATGAATTAATTCGCGCACTTCTTGTTCGGTTTCGTAGCTATAACGCGATTGATGATACCCAAGCGCCCATTTCGGCGGCAGCGGCATGCGACCAATGAGATGCGTATATTGCGTTAACACATCTTTCGGATGCGGTCCAGCAAACACATAATAATCGAGCGCTCCCCCATCTGATGTAAACGTATAAAACGATTCATGACGTAAATCAAACGTCGTTTTATACGTATGGTCAAAAAAGATGCCGTGCGCATGTCCGTTTTTTAACACCATCATGTACGGATGTGATTGATATAGCGGATCTGTTTCTAAATTGTGCGGCGCATACACGTCTGTATTCCACATCGTCCATACTGCCCCGCGCTTATTTAATACACCCGTTTTCTCTCCTAAACCGTATACGACATCTGTCGGAGCGAGCGCATGTGTACAACGCATGCGCCCTTTCGCTTCAAAACATACAGGTTGTACGTCGCGAACAAGAAGCGTCCCTTCCTGATCGTATATCGCTAAACGAAACGGACTTCGCTCGATGATGACCGTCAGCTGTTTCGTCTGTAGTGTCCAACCGTTTTCTTCTGCACGAACGCGCACGTCCACTTTTTCTGGCGTTGCGACGACCGCAGGACTGACCGAGACGTACTTTTGATCGAACGGATCGATCGTCACTCGAACGATATCATCACGATAAAAATGTATTTTACCCGATGCCCGCTCGCACGTAAATGCAAATATTTGCTTTTTTCCTTCCAATTTTTTGTACTTGTCCAATCGGTTGCCATCTTTCCGCTTCATCTGGCTGATCGACCGGCCGAATCGCAAAACTTGTATCTTCTAGCATGCTCTCTCTCCCCCATCATCATTATGCTTTTCGTTTACGCGCGAAGTATAAAAACAAACCAAATGCCGTATATACCGCAAGAAGCGCCGCAATAAACGGAATGTTTAATCCCGTTTTTGGCGCAAGCACGTAAATTTCCGCCGTTTCGCGATCTAAAATGATGTCGTACTTGCCGTCTTTGCTGCGCACTAAATCTCCCGCCAGCAACCCGCGCAATTCTTTTCCTTGTTCTAGCTCGTCGTCGAGCGTCACTTTTTGCGTTTTTGATGTATTGTTAATCGCAATTACCGTCGTTTCCTTTTCATACGTCCGCTTAAATAGAGCCATGCCGTCTTTTTCATAAAGCAATTCAAAATCACCGCGACGAAGCGACGGAAGTTTTTCACGCAATTCCCCGAGCTTTGTCACATAGTCAACGAGCTCCTTATCGGTACGGAAATTCATTAAACGACGGTTATCTGGATCTTCCCCGCCATCAAGCGCAATTTCTGTTCCATAGTACATGATTGGAATGCCCGGCGCTGCAAACAAATACGTCAATCCGAGCTTTAAACGCGTCACCGGATTGATGCGATTTTGCAACGCTAAACGCGTAAACCGAACGGTATCGTGATTATCTAAAAACGTTCCGAGCAAATACGGTCGGTCATAAAACGCCGCATTTCGCTTCCATACGTTGTAAAGCGGCTCGATCGATTGATCGACGTTTGAAAAAATGGTTGACGCCTCTTTGTAAAACGGAAAGTCAATTAACGCATCGATGCCATGCTTCCCATATTCCGCGACATAGCGCGGATCGTCATGCCATACTTCTCCAAGAAGGAAAAAGTCTTGTTTCACCGACTTCACTTCTTTTGAAAACTCGTCCCAAAACGATTTTGGTACATGCTTCACCGTATCTAAACGATATCCGTCAACGTCTGTTTCTTGAATCCACCATTTCGCGACATCGAATAAATACGCTTTCACTTCCGGATTTTCTTGCGCTAAATCTGGGAGACCGAACAACCAACCGTTCTCTACTTCTTGTTGATTCGCCCAATTAAAAATGTCTTTTTTCTCATGAAACCAATCTTTTTTCGCCGGATCATTTAGCCACGGATGATTGTAACCTGTATGGTTGACGACGAAATCTAAAATGACTTTCATATCGCGCTTATGCGCCTCTTTCACAAGCCGTTTGAAGTCATCGAGCGTTCCAAAATGCTCTTCTACTTTATAAAAGTCTTCAATCCAATAGCCGTGATATCCGCCTTTTTCGTTCGCAAAAATCGGCGTCAGCCAAATCGCTGTAAAACCCATTCCTTTTATATAGTCGAGCTTGTCAATAATTCCTTGTAAATCGCCACCATGGTATGCTTTCGGATCATGCACATTTACATCGTAATCGTTTTTCGGATTCCCGTTATTAAAACGGTCGACCATAATAAAATAAATGCGTTCATCTTGCCACGTTCGCTCCGTTTTCGCACTCGCTGGCGTCGTCACAGACAACAACAAAACAAAAACAAGTAGCGCACGAAATACACGTTTCATTTCATTTCACTCCCCATTCATTCCAAAGCTTCTTATGTTAATATATCTCTAAATAGTAAGAAAGGAAAGAACCAAAACGATTCTTTCCTTTCGTTTCTCATCCTTTTGTTCCACCTGCCGTTAAGCCAGAGACGAAATACTTTTGGAATGAAAGGAAGAGAATAGCGATCGGCACAGCAATTAATACCGAACCTGCCGCAAACGTTGTAAATTCGCTACCGAACTGCTTCGCCACTAAATCGTACAATCCGACCGCTAGCGTATATTTTTCTTTGCTGCGCAGCAAAACGCTCGCTAAAATGAAATCGCCAAACGGCGCAATAAACGTAAAGAGCGCCACGACCGCAATAATTGGCTTCGCAAGCGGTAAAACGATTTGGAAGAAAATGCGCAAGTGCCCGGCTCCGTCAATTTTCGCCGATTCATCAAGCTCTTTCGGAATCGTATCTAAATACCCTTTCATCAGCCACGTATTCATCGGAATGGCACCGCCGACGTATACGAGAATTAACCCTAAATGCGTATCAACTAATCCCGTTAAAAGCGCTAAAATGAAAATCGCAATGAGCGCCGCAAAGTTTGGAATCATTTGCAAAATTAAAAACGTCATCAACCCATTTTGGCGTCCAATAAACCGGTAACGCGAAAACGAATACGCTGTTAAACTGACTAAAATAACCGAAAAAATCATCGTCAACGTTGAAATTTTTAACGAGTTCCAATACCAAATGAGATAATCGCTTTGTGACGTATCAAATAACTTTTTATAATGAGCGAGCGTGGCGTTGTCTGGAATCATTTTCGAACCGGACAAACTTTGTCCCGGGTTAAACGACGAGCCAACGACCCAAAGAAGCGGATAGACGATAACGATCGTCATCGCCAAAATGACTGCATACGACAACGTCAGCCGAATGAGTTTTTGTCTTTTCATATCCATATTACATCATATCCTCTTCTTTAAATGATTTTGTTCTTCTAAATTGCCATAATGCAACGGATACGACAACGAGTGAAAGCAATAACGTAATTGCCGCTGCTTTCGAATATTGCGCAGATGTCATTGTTAAACGATAAATCCATGAAATTAAAATATCAGTCGCACCAGCATTTTGCCCGGATACCGCAGGGCCGCCACCATTAAATAAGTAAATGATGTTAAAGTTATTGAAGTTAAACGTATATTGCGTAATTAAAATTGGCGCTGTCGCATACAACACGAGCGGAAGGGTAATTTTCGTAAACTTTTGCCAACTTGAAGCACCATCGACTGTTGCCGCCTCGTACAATTCGTTCGGAATGGCTTGCAATACCCCTGTTGTCATCGCAAAGACGAATGGGAACCCGAGCCACGTTTGAATCAAAATGAGCGCAACTTTCGTCCAAAACGGATCCGTCATCCACTCGATCGGTCCGATGCCTAACGATGCTAAAATCGTTTTATTAATCACCCCGAACGATTCATTAAACATGCCTGAAAAGACGAGAATTGTCACGAACGCCGGAACAGCCCAAGGTAAAATGAAAATCGTCCGAATGATCGCTTTTCCTTTTAAATCTTTTTGGTTTACGATAATCGCTAAGAAAATACCGAGCGCAATTTGTAACGTCGTTGCCCCAAACGTCCAAACGATCGTCCAAGCGAGGACGTTAATAAACGTTTTTCGCCAAAGATCGAGCTTCACTAAATCAATGAAGTTTTGAAACCCTACCCAGTCAACGAGTTTAGCTGGTGGGGAATGATATAAGTCATAGTTTGTAAACGCCAATAAGACGACGAAAATAATCGGGAAAATGACAACGAATACGAGCAAAATAAAACCTGGCGAAATCATTAAATATGGAAAGCCGTTGTCAACGAGCGCGCGATATTGCTCGCGCAACGAGCTAATTTTCAACCCTAAATCACGCTTTTGCCCATTTTTATAAGCATCGCGCAAGTTAAACGCATAAAAGCCAAGCCCAAACACGGAAATAATAACGGCTAAAATTCCTTCGACAAGCAAGAAAATGGAATGGTCACGTCCGACGACTTCACCGAGCGTAAAGATGCCCCACCATCCCATATTTAATAAATCTTTAAAAACGATCAAAAACGAGGCAGCTAAAATGAAAAACGAAATGCCTTTAACGTATTGACGATTATATAGTTGTCCAAATCCCGGAATAAGCGATAAACCGAGGGCAATTTTCCGATGATTTGATTGGTACATTGGTGTTTCCATTGATTTTGTCTCCTTTCTAAAACGATGGCGAGGAGCGCACTTGAATGTGAATAAGTAAACAAAAAAAAGAAAGTTGAAGCAGTACCTCTACAAGAGAGGTACCGCTCGTTACTTACTTGCTTGGATGGTTCGTTTCAATGTTCGTTTTAATTGTTTTTACAGCTTCATCAAGCGCTTGTTTTGGCTCTGCTTTTTGGTTTGCAACAAGTTGAAGCGCTGTCGCCATTGGACCCCATACTTCTGCCATTTCAGGAATGTTTGGCATTGGAACCGCATATTGAGATTGGATCGCAACAGCTTTTGCTCCTTCATCTTCTGCGATTAACGGATCGTTAATGAGCGACTTCACTGGCGGAATTTCGCGCGTTAACTCAAAGCGTTTTTTCGCATTTTCTTCATTTGTAATAAATTCAATAAGTTTTGTTGCCCATTCAGGATGTTTCGAGAAGGCAGATACGTGCCAACCTTTTACACCCATAAACGTTTTTACAGGCTCACCGTTTGGCAATTTCGGCATTGGCGCTACACCGATATCGATGCCTGCATCACGCATACCTTGGAACGCCCACGGACCGTTCATGACAGACGCTGCTTTTCCTTCGTTAAATAAACCGTCCATCGCTGAACCGCCGTTTTCACCGATAATACCTTTCGGGAACAACTCTTTATACCATTTTTGGATATACTCTGTTCCTTTTACTGCCCCTTCATTATTTAAGCCAATATCGTTGCGATCTAACGCACCGTTATTGTTTTTAAATACGTAACCGCCCATACCCGCGATAACGCCATGTGCGAAATAGAAGTTATCCCAAAGCGCTAAGAAACCGTATTGATCGCCTTTTGTGAACTCTTTTGAGAACTGATACAATTCGTCCATCGTTTCAGGCGCTTTGTCCATTAATTTTTTGTTGTAAATGAATACAGGAGTTTCTACTGCTTTTGGAAGTCCGTATAACTTTCCATCATACATTTGCGCCGCAATTGAAGATTCTGTAAACGTATCTAATACAGATTGATCAACGTTAATTTCGCGAATTAATCCTTCCGTCACGAGCTGACCGATTTGGTCGTGCGGAACAGTGATAACGTCAGGACCTGTGCCAGCTGGACCGTCTAGGCGAAGTTGATCGCGTTGTTTTGTTGCCATTTCAACTTCTTTGTACTCCACTTTAATGCCGTACTTTTCTTCGAACGCTTTAATCGCTGGCTCTAACGCCACCCCACGCTTGACGTCTTCCCAAACGACAAGCTTTTCTGGTTTCGGCGGCATGCCGTCTTCGGATACTTCTGTTTTTCCTTCATTTTCGTTTTCTTTTGGCTTTGCTTCATCTTGTGGACCACAACCTGCCATCACACCTGCGAGCAACGCAAGCGATGAAAAAATGGATACCGTCTTTTTCATTTCGACCCCTCCTGTGTTTTAAGCAATACGTACAAACGCTTTCATTTTTGCGAAAACGATTGCACAACCTTTATCTTCATTATACAATCATTTTTCGTTTTGACAACTATTTTTTTCATCTTTTTTTGAATGAATGTTGACTTTTTACTGTCTTTCATTTTACGCTTGACATAAGCATTGTATGCGCTTCCTTAAACGGTCGCATCAAGAGCACCTCAATATGTGATAAAAAGCGCAATCGATTGCGCGTGAAATAGAGAGGAGAGAGTGAAACATGTTGAAAGAAGCGATTTACCATCGTCCAAAAGATGCGTTTGCTTATGCATACGACGAGCGAACGTTACATATTCGTTTACGGACAAAAAAAGATGATGTCGATGCCGTCTTTCTTCTTTTCGGCGATCCGTACGTATGGGAAGATGGCGCATGGCAATTTGATAAGCAACCGATGCAAAAAAGCGGTTGTGACGCCCTATTTGATTATTGGTTTATCGCCGTGCAACCACCGTATCGCCGCTTGCGCTACGGATTTGAATTGCACGATGAGGAAAACGTGCTCGTCTATACGGAAAAAGGCTTTTATGACAAAGCGCCAACAGACGATACCGCATACTATTTTTGTTTTCCATTTTTAAACCGCATCGACGTTTTTGACGCACCTAGCTGGGTGAAGGATACAGTATGGTATCAAATTTTCCCTGAACGGTTCGCCAACGGCAATCCGAAATTAAATCCGCCATATACGCTCCCGTGGGGAAGCGTCGATCCGACGACAACGAGCTTTTTTGGCGGCGATTTTGAAGGGATTATTGAACGGTTAGACTATCTTGTCGAACTCGGCATTAACGGCATTTATTTTACGCCGATTTTTAAAGCCCCGTCGAACCATAAATACGATACGATCGACTATTTTGAAATCGACCCGCAATTTGGCGATAAACAGACGTTTAAACGGCTCGTTGAGGCGTGCCATGAAAAAGGCATTCGCGTCATGCTCGATGCGGTATTTAATCATAGCGGCTATTATTTCGCTCCGTTTCAAGATGTATTAAAAAACGGGGAGTCATCTCGCTATAAAGATTGGTTCCATATTCGTCACTTTCCGCTTCAAACCGAACCAATTCCAAATTACGATACGTTTGCGTTCGTGCCGGAAATGCCGAAGCTAAATACAGAAAACCCGGAAGTGAAGCAATATTTATTAGACGTCGCAACATATTGGATTCGCGAATTTGACATTGACGGATGGCGGTTAGATGTGGCGAATGAAGTCGATCATCAATTTTGGCGCGAGTTTCGCCAAGCGGTAAAAGCGATCAAACCGGACGTGTACATTCTCGGTGAAATTTGGCACGATGCGATGCCGTGGTTACGAGGAGATCAGTTTGATGCCGTCATGAACTATCCGTTTACAAACGGAGCGTTGAACTATTTCGCGAAAGGACATGTGCGCGCGAGCGAATTTGCGAACACGATCGTTCACGTATGGCATAACTATCCGCAAAACGTAAACGAAGTCGCCTTTAATTTGCTCGGCAGCCACGACACGCCACGTATTCTCACGCAATGCGACGAACAAAAAGAAAAAGTGAAACTTATGTTTACGTTCCAACTTTCTTTCAGCGGATCACCATGCATATATTACGGAGACGAAATCGGTCTAACTGGCGGTCAAGACCCGCTTTGCCGAAAATGTATGGTATGGGAAAAGGAAAAGCAAGACCGCGATTTATTTGCGCACGTGCAAACGCTCATTTCATTGCGCAAACAATATCGTGCCTTGCGCTTCGGAGAGTTTCATGTGTTAGAAACAAACGATGAAACGAATCATATCGCTTACGTGAAAACATATGAAGACGAAACGATCGTTTGCATATTAAACAACGGAGAAGCCCCATTGGAATGGACCGTTCCGTTTTCGCTTGGCGACAAAACGGTGACAAACCTTTGGACAAACGAGCAAATAACAGAGCGAACGATGACAATCGAACCGTACGGCTTTCGAATGCTGCTCGTACAACCTACGTCCGCTGAATAAAGCGACGATATTCGCTTGGTGTCATCCCTTCCATTTTTTTAAATACGCGCGAAAAATACGCGCCATCTTCAAATCCGACTTGTTTTGCAATCGCCGCGACCGTCTCATTCGTCGCGGCTAATTTTTTCTTTGCCATCTTTAGCCGATAATCGTTTACATATTGCAACGCGCTCATGCCGATCGTTTTTTGCATGCAACGCGAAATGTAGTCTGGATGAAGGCGAAGCGCATGAGCAAGATGCTCCATGTCAAACGGCTCTCCGTAATGACGATGAATATACTCCATCGCCGCGGCACATACATGCTCGGCAGCAGACGGAATATGAAGCATTTGTTTTTGCAGTTGAACGATCCATTGGGCGAATAACAACTGTTGCGTTAACGAATGATCCGGCGTTTGTTGCTCGCGGACAATGTGTTGAAGCATCGCCTCCATCCCCGCTTGTTTCAACTTTCCATATTGGGGGATAAACAAGCGATATTGCGCATAATCGACATATGTAGCCTCTCTCTCAATAATATCGCCCCATCCGTACGGCTGTTTTTCGACACGATCGTATTTTGGTATTGAAAAATGAATCCAAATAAAATGCGTATCTTCATCGCACGGCTCATGCCCATAATGTTCAAAGCCCGGACATAAAATGACGTATTCCCCTTCACGGACAACGAACGTTTCGTCTTGTTCGGTCATATATAGCGTCCCTTTTTGCACATACAAAAAATCGAATACAGAAAACGTGCGGCGAAAATGTTTCATTCCTTTTCGAAACATCGCCTCGCCACCTTTAATAAAAACAGGAAACGGCGGAACGGAAAACGATATATACATAAGCCCCCTCCTTTCAGTCGGAAATGTACAAAAGTAATCGTCTTTTTCCCTTTTTTCCATTATAACAATCCATTAAACTAAAAACAGTTTGCAAGTCGGAAATCGTAAAGGAGTTGTCTTCTTTGGCAAAAAAGCTTTCTTTATTTGCGCTCACTTGGCCGATCTTTATTGAATTGACGCTTCATATGTTAACGGGCAACGCCGATACGTTTATGCTTAGCCAATATGCAGATGAAGCGGTTGCTGCGGTCGGGGTAGCGAATCAACTGTTGTTTATGGTCGTTGTCATGTTTGGCTTTATCGCAACAGGAACATCGATTTTAATTGCACAATATGCTGGGGCAAATGATGAAAAAACAGCTTCCTACATCGGAGCTGTTTCCATTTGGGCAAATATGCTATTTGGCGTCGTATTAAGTGTTGCCCTTTGGGCAGGAAGCGACACTCTTCTTCACCTTATGAACGTCCCGAATGAACTCATTGCCGATGCGCGCGCTTATTTATGGATTGTCGGCGGCTTTTCATTTGTGCAGGCGCTCATTATGACGCTCGGCGCCATATTGCGCAGCTACGGATTTACGCGCGACATGATGAACATTACGATCGGGGTCAATATATTAAACATCATTGGAAACTATTTCGTTTTGTTCGGGCCGTTCGGCTTACCTGTATTAGGTGTCGAAGGGGTCGCTTGGTCAACGACGATTAGCCGTGTCATCGGGCTTGTCGTTGGATTTTTTCTCATCATGAAGCGTCTCCCACATCCGCTTCCGCTTTTGTCAAAAGAGGCGCTTTCATTTGCTTACGTGAAACAACTATTAAAAATCGGCATTCCATCTGCAGGTGAACATGTCGCTTACAATACGTCGCAACTTGTCATCACCTATTTCATTACGATGCTCGGCACAGAGGCGTTAACGACAAGAGTATATACGCAAAACATCATGATGTTTATTTTTTTATTTAGCGTCGCTATCGGGCAAGGGACGCAAATTATCGTCGGGCATCTCGTTGGGGCGGAACGGTTTCATGAGGCGTATACCCGTTGCTTGCGGAGCTTACGGCTCGCTGTCATCATTTCGTTTGCTGTTGCGGCGTTGTTTTCCGTCTTTTCCGATCAACTGTTTTCCATTTTCACAAGCAACAAACGGATGATTGAAACAGGCGGGACGCTCATTTTGCTTACGATGCTTCTTGAGCCCGGGCGTTCGTTTAATCTCGTCATCATTAACTCTTTACGCGCGGCCGGCGATGTAAAATTTCCTGTCTACATCGGTATCGCATCGATGTGGGGAGTAAGCGTCCCGCTCGCCTATATTCTTGGCATTTCGTTCGATCTCGGTTTAGTCGGCGTCTGGCTTGCCTTTACAGCGGACGAATGGCTGCGCGGTTTGCTCGTCTATTGGCGCTGGAAATCAAACGTATGGCGCACAAAATCGTTCGTCAAAAAGGAAGCGACAGCTTGACGCCAAGCAAATGGTTAGCGACATTTTGCCCGCTAATGACAACCATTGGCGATCCACCTCCCGGGTGGGTCGTCCCCCCAACGAAATATAATCCTTTCATTTCTTTACATGCATTTGACGGACGTAAAAACGTATCCCGACGCCGATTCGACGCCATCCCATACAATGCGCCGCGATATGCGCCAAACTGTTCCGCAATATGAAGCGGAGTGATAACGCGTTCGACGTCTGGCACAACATTTAATCCGTATGAGCGAAGCCGTTCGTACACGAGTTGTTTATATGCTTGTTCATCGACTTGCATACGACCATCTTTTGTAAGTGGCGGGGCATTCACTAACACAAACAAAGATGAGCCTTCTTTCGTAAATGGTGGCGCGCAAACGTATATCGTCGGATGTTCACTATACCGTCCAGCAAATATATGTTCAAACTCTTGTTTATAATCGACGGAGAAAAACACGTTGTGATGAGCTAAATGATCCCATTTTTCTTTCGTTCCAACTAACATGACAAAAGCGGAAATGGACGGCTCGGCTCGTTCATACGAACGATCGTGAGGATCAACGAGCTCGCGATACGCCTGTAACAAATCGGCATTCATAATCACGACGTCTGCTTCTACCTTCTCCCCATCTTCAAGCTCGACCCCTTTCACCGCTCCGTTATGCACAATGACACGCTTCACTGCTCGGTTTGTATGTAACGTTGCCCCTGCTCGTTTCGCAAGCATCGCAAACGTATGAGCAATTCGGGCGTTTCCACCTTCTACGTAATATACGCCATCAACCATTTCTAAATAAGCGATCATCGCAAACGTCGCTGGCGCCATATACGGCGATGAGCCAATATACGTCGCATAACGGTCGTACGCTTGAATGACATGTTCATTCGTAAAATAGCGTTGAAAAAAATGATGTAACGTTTCAAGCGGTCGAGCGTTCAATAAAGCAACCGCAAGCGACGGTGACATATAATCAACAAAAGAGCGAAACATGCGCGGAAAAAAGTGCGTTTTCGCCAGCCGATACAGCCTTTCGACTTCACGTAAAAAATCGTCGTAACGCAACGCCCCGACGCGATCAATCGCCGCAAGCTGCTCTTTCATGTAATCGCGATCGCTAGAAAGAAAAAACGTCGTTCCGTCTTCATATACGTTTTTCGTATGCACAGACAATTTTCGAAACGTAATGTAATCTTCTGTGCGCGCCCCTGTTTGCTCAATGACATGCCGAAACACAAACGGCATCGTAATCGTATTCGGTCCAAAATCAAAATAATAGTCGCCAAGTTGAACGGGCATTAACTTCCCGCCAAAATGACTATTTTTTTCAAACAACTGCACATCGACGCCGCGCTGCGCAAGCGTCACCGCAGCAGACAACCCACCAAGTCCACCACCGATAATGACTACTTTTTTCACGTATACGTCCTCCCCTTCCATTCATACCGTTTTGCGCGCATCGATGCATACATTAATACGATAAACGCTGCGGCACTCACCGGCATCCAATAACACGTCGAAATTGAGCGTTCTGTCTTCCATTCGACGTACGCCTTTTGTGCAATAATGATCGCAAGCGGCAAGGCGTACGTTGCCCCGTACACGAGCGACAACGAAGCAGAGATAAGCGGTGTGACGTAAAATATGCCGTAAAACATCGTAAGTAGCAAAACGAAAAAAGGTGAGCGATTTAATCCGATATATACATTTTTCAAAAAACCTGCCCATACTTCTTTATTCGTTTCATACATATAACAAACAACATGCGTGCTGACGTTCGCTAAAATGACACGGTAACGGCGTTCTTTCATTTTACGCGCGATCATCACATCTTCAACAAGCTCTTGCTTGACGGACGCATGGCCACCGATCGCTTCATAAGCGGTGCGCTCGAAAAATAAACATGCTCCGTGCGCCGCTGTTGTTGCGCGCATGTTCGTATAGTTGGCGAAAACGAGTGGCAAATGAAATAAAATAAAAAAATGTTGCAACGGAACGAGCCATTTTCCAACGAGTGGAAGCGACCGCGGATGAAACGACGGAAAACCAGTGACAAGTTTTGCATCATATGTCGTGGCGACCGTCAACAACTTTTCAATGACCGTTGGCTTTAGCTCAACATCCGCATCAATAAAAAACAAATATACCCCGTTTGCTTGCTGAGCGAGTTGATGACACGCATGCACCTTCCCTGCCCAGCCGTCAGGAAGCGCCTTTCCTTGCAAAAGCGTAAAACGATCGTCCCCTTTCGTTTCTTGCTGTAATAACTCATACGTTCGATCCGTTGACTGATCGTCAAGAAGGAGAAACTCGATCGGCTCATATGTCAACTGTTTTAGCGAGCGAACGAGACGCTTCACATTCCGCTCTTCATTGCGCAACGGAACGAGCACGCTCACAAGCGGCCGATCAGTAAACACCGAACGTTTTGGAAGAGGAACGAGAAACAAAGAGTTGACAACCGTCCAAATGAAAAAACATGCCAAAATGACGCTCATAACTTTCCTCCATCCCAACAGCGAAACGATTGAAGCTGTTCAGCGATGACTAGACGCCGAACATCATCGAGTTGTGCGGTACAAATACGCTCAAGTTCAGCCGTTTTTTCTTTTCGATTGCTCCCTGAAACGTCACAAATACGTAACGGCTCGCCAATATGAATAAACCATTCCGGCTTCCGATGATGACGAAAACTATGGTAAAACGCAAGCGGCACAATCGGCACGTTCGCCCGTTCCGCTACATATACAGCGCCTGTGAAAAACTGAAGCGGGCGCTTTTCAATATGTTGTTCTTCCCCTTGCGGAAACATCCAAACGCTTTTCCCGTCACGCAATAACGAAACCGCATAGTCAAGCGACTTCATGACCTCTTTTCGTTGCGTACGGTTCACCGAAAAGCCGCCGAGCTTACGGAAAAACGGATATTGTTCTAATCCCTCTTCTGACATCATCGCATAACTATTTTGTTGGAAAACAAAACGACTTAATTGAAACGCCATTAGCCCGTCCCACCACGAACTATGATTTGCCACATATAGCGCAGGCGTTCGAACGACATGTCCCCGTACGTACAATCGATGAAACGATGTACGCAACAACCATGTGTTGTAAAGCGAAAACATCCATTCAAATGCGCGGTTTTTTTTCGCCTCAATCATGTCGATCGTCTCCATTTCCAAAAAATAACCGCCGTAAGCAATAGACCGAGAAAGAAAGCGGCATATAACTGTTCCATAAGGGCGAGAAATAAAAACATCGCTTCAAGAAGGAAAAAAAGAGAAATGGCTCGCCTCTCGGAGCTTGCCTTGCGCGCTGGAAAAATAAAAAGCATAAAATGAATGACAAACGCCACAACAAACCAGCCGACAAAATTTTGGAGCGGAACGTCGTAATAAATGCTCGTTCCTTCCCAAATCCAATACTGTTTCGCCACATATGCTACCGGGTCAATGGCTAAATCTAATACGACTGCCAATACCGCACCGACAACAGCAGAAAATAGCGGGCGCTTTGTTGAAACGAAACGTAATGCGAGCGCATGCGTACAACCGATGACCGCGAGCCAAGCAAAACCGATCGCAATCGGTACCCCAAACACCGTCATGCCAAATTGATTCGTATAATCATATGAATCGAAAATGAGACTATACGTTGCCCCGACGTATTCGACCGCCATCGTACCGATGAAAATAGCAACCGTTGCGATGACGCCACGTCGACCGTATGTTTCGATTAAAAAAAAGGCGCCAATTACCCCAGCAAGCATTAAAAACACAACATTCGCCCACTCTAACCAAGGTGGAAGGAGACGAAAACCGACGAGTACAATCCCGCATGCGTACCAAATGAGAAAGAGGCGGTATAAACGATCACCCCACTTCAACGTTTTCGCCTCCCATTTGTTGCAGTAACGCTTTTTTTCGTTCTTCCGACACGAATGCTCGCTTCGTAAATACGTCATATTGTTGTTCACGAACAGCATGTAAAATGCTTTTATACATAAGCGCCGCTCCTTTTACAGCAAAACGGGCAGACAGTGGATAAAGAGAAAACGTTTTTTCCGCATCCGCATATCTGTTTTCCGCCTCTTGTGCGATATGCTCCCATAAATCAATAAATGAGCTCGTGACTTGACCAAAAGCGATCTGTTGTTCGCTCACTCCATACATATTCAGCCATTCGCGTGGCAAATACACGCGACCGCGCATCATATCTTCACCGACATCGCGCAAAATGTTCGTCAACTGCATCGCTTCTCCAAGCGCAATCGCCCCTTCTTTTAACTGCTCGCGGCGATGTGGGGCTAAAATTGGCAATAACATTAACCCTACTGTACTTGCGACACAATAACAATAGTGAAGCAACTGTGCAAACGTATCATAACGATGAACGGTTAAATCCATTTTTTGCCCTTCAATCATATGCCAAAACGGCTCAATGTCCATATCATAGCGCGAAAAGACATCGCGAAGCGCGATCCACATAAAGTCATCCTCTGTATGCCCCGCCACAAACGCTTCCCATTGTTTTTCAAATTGTTGTAGCTGTTCATCTGGTTGTTCACCTTCATCTACGATGTCATCGACGCGGCGACAAAACGCATAAATTGCCCAAATGGCTTGACGATCATCATACGGAAGAAGAGAAAACGCCCGATAAAACGTTTTAGAATGATATGCTGTTACCGCCTCACATTGTGCATACGCTTGCTTTATATTCACTCGTATTCACTCCAATCACGAAGTAATTGTTCCGTACATAATTGAGCCCCTTGCATCACAACCGGCACCCCTCCACCTGGATGAACAGATGCTCCAACACGATACACGTTTTCATAACGTGCGGACTTCACTTGAGGACGAAATGGACCCGATTGAAATAACGTCGGTGCGATCCCAAACATCCCGCCATCATATAGCCCTTCTTTTTGCGCATCAAGCGGCGTGCGAACATGCATCCATTCCATTGCCTCCTTCAAGTTCGGAAACGCTCGTTTCTCCACTTCATCAACGATGTGAGAAATCCAATGTTGTTGTGTTGTCCAATCAATATGGCGCCCACTCGGCACAGGAATCAATACATATAACACGCTTTTCCCTTCTGGTGCTAACGAACGATCGACCGCCGATGGATAAAACGTATAAAATGACGGGTCTTTCGGAACAACTTTTCGAACAAAGACGTCATCCATATGTTGTTTGAAATCAGGAGGTAAAAAAAATTGATGAATCGGTGCATCGTACGTTCGCCCAAGTCCGATATAAAGCAACACGCAGCTCGATGAAGGGGTCCACGTTCGTTTTTTCGTCATCATCGTCGGTTCATCTGTATTCATTATAAATGCATCGAAACGGTGCGTTTCTCCTTGGGCATAAAGCGCCTCTACTTTGTCGCCGTTCACTTCATACCGTTCCACTTCCGTTTGCAATCGAACGGTTACTCCTGCTTCTTCTAGCTTTCTTGTAAGCAAAGAAACGAGACTTGCATATCCACCTTTCACGTAATACACACCGTGCGCATGCTCGCTAAACGAAACGAGCGAATAAAGCGAAGGGGTCGTATATGGATTGCCTCCAATATATAACGTCTGTAACGAATAAGCAAGCTGCAACCGTTCATCATGAAAATAACGGCTCATGCTCGTTTTCACAGATTGATAGGCGCGCATACGAGAAAAAAGCGATATCGTCTCTTTCGTAAAAAACGTTTGTTTCTTTATAAATGACTTCGTTAAAATGAGCTCATCACCTTTAGTAAAATATTCCCTCATCTCATTCATAAAACGTTGAAATCCTTTTTCTTCCCCAGGAAACAGACGAGCAATTTCTTCTACTTGTCTTTCTTCTTCCGCATATTTTGTATACGATATGCCGTCCGCAAAATGAATCGTATACATCGGATCACAGCGAACAAGCTCGTATTCATCTTCCGTTACGCCAACGTCGGCAAGAAAAGCACGCAATTTTTCTGGCAACAATACGATCGTTGGACCGGCGTCAATGCGAAACCCTTCTCGCTCAATAAACGAAAGACGCCCGCCAAGCCGATCATTTTTCTCAAACAACGTCACATGTGCCCCGCGCTTCGCAAGCGATAACGCCGTCATCATGCCTCCGATGCCACCGCCGACGATCGCAATGTTCATCATGCTTCCCTCCGCTTCGGCAGAGCGCCAACAGGAATAAGCGGCTGACGATGTGCTTGTAATATGCCGTTTGCTGTAATACGGGCGGATTCAAAAATAGTCGGCAAACCGCTTCCCGGATGCGTCCCGCCACCGACGAGCCAACAATGGTTTAATTCTTCAAATTCGTTATGTGGACGAAACACCATCATTTGCGACAGCTGATGACCTAAATTAAACGTTGCTCCTTCATAAACAAATAAATGATGCTCCCAATCATGTGGCGTAATGATTTTTTCACATTCAATATGTTGCTCCATATCTTTCCATCCTAATTTTTTAGATAACGTATCCCATAGTTTTTGGCGAAACGGTCCTTTCTCTTTTTCCCAATCAATACCGCTCGTATTGTTCGGCACAGGTGCTAAAATGTAAAGCGCACTTTTTCCTTTCGGTGCAACCGTCGCATCAGTTATAGCAGCATGTTGCACGTAAATGGAAGGATCGTGTGGAATCGTTTTTTCTTTCGTAATTTCATCGACGTTTCGCTTATAATCGTCCGCAAATATAATTGTATGATGAGCAAGATCAACCGGCTTGTTTATCCCGACGTACATCATAAACGTCGAACATGAATATTTCTTTTTTTGCAATTTTTCTTTGCGATATTTTTTTAATACACCGTCATCGACGAGATTCGTCATCGCATGGGCAAAATCGGCATTAATAATCACTTCATCAGCCGACACTTTTTCACCATTTTCTAATATGACCCCTTTCACAGTCGTGCCATCAAGCCAAAGCTTTCGCACTCCTGTATTCACATGCACGCTTCCTCCATATTCTTCAACGATGCGCGCCATCGCTTTTGGAATTTCATTTAACCCGCCGATGACGTGATAAATGCCGTATGCATGTTCCATGTAAGATAAAATGGAAAACGCACCTGGACATTCCCACGGGGACATGCCTAAATATTTCGCTTGAAACGTAAATGCTAACCGAAGACGCTCATCATTAAAATATCGGCTTAATATGTCGTATAGCGATTGTGACAACGTCAGCTGCGGCAATGCTTTCAACACGGTCGGACGCAAATAGTGGTACAGTCGGTCCATTTTACTTTGTAAAATCGGTGCGAGCGCCTGCAACTTCCGTTCGTTTTCATTCATAAACCGGTCATAACCGTCTTCGTTCCCAGGAAATTGTGCCGCAATTTGTTCTTTCATTTTTTTCCGATTCATCGTCATCGCTAACTTTACATCATTGAAAACGAGTTCGTACATCGGATCTAATTCGACAAGTTGGACATAGTCATGTATGTTTCTTCCTGCTGCTGTAAATAACTCTTCAATAATATGAGGCATACTTAAAAACGTCGGACCGATATCAAAGCGGTACTCACCAAGCTCGAATCGTCCATTTCGTCCTCCTACATACGGTTGTTTTTCAAATACAGACACATCATATCCTTTCGCAGCAAGCAACATCGCGGCAGCAAGCCCGCCAGGTCCCGCTCCGACGACAACGATTTTTTTCACACTATCCACTCCTAATTAAACAAAAGTTATACAAATATTATACAAGATAAATGGAAAACAGGAAAGAAAAAAGACAGCCGTTTTTTAGCTGTCTGTTAACCGAATGTTATAATGCTCAAACCATTCGTGAAATTGAATGAAATACGCTAACAGCTGCGGACCAGACATCAGTTGACCGAACCATGGAATGCGAAACGATTGCCCTTTCGTTTCCACTAATTCCTTTAACTTCTTTCGATCAAACAATTCATATAAAACGGACGAGCGATTCGTTAAAATCGTCTCTAGCCGTTCAGCCACGATGTCCGTATAACGTGGATGATGTGTTTTCGGATACGGACTTTTTTTCCGATACAATACGTCATTTGGTAAAATACCTTCAAACGCTTTGCGTAAAATTCCTTTTTCACGATTGTTGTACATTTTCATCTCCCACGGAATGTTCCATACATACTCAACGAGGCGATGGTCAGCAAACGGCACGCGCACTTCTAAACTTGCCGCCATACTCATTCGGTCTTTCCGATCTAACAACGTCGTCATAAACCAAATCATATTTAAATAAAACAGTTCCCGACGGCGCGCTTCTTCCGCACTTTCTCCGTCTGCGTGAGGAACTTCACGAAGCGTTTCTTTATAACGCATATCGGCATACTCATGAAGCGGCAGTTTTTCGCGCCACGTTTCATTGAGAAGATCGAACCGCTCATCTAACGACCGCATCCACGGAAATCCATCTCGCTCAAAATCTTCTTTTCTATGGAACCACGGATAGCCTCCGAAAATTTCGTCTGCACATTCACCTGATAAACTAACGACAAATTGTTGCTTGATTTGACGGCAAAACCAAAGAAGCGACGAATCAATATCCGCCATCCCAGGCAAATCACGGGCAACGACTGCCGCTTTTAAATCATCGGCTAATTGTTGTTGAGAAATGACGCACGTATGATGGACGGTTTGAAACGCATCCGACATTTGTTTAATCCATGGTCCGTCACTGTTCGGTTGAAATGCGTTCGCTGTAAAATATTGTTCGTTTTCTTCGTAATCAATGGAATACGTATGAAGTGATCCTTTTCCTTCACGTTCAAACGCCTTCGCAGCAATCGCGGTAATCGCACTCGAATCCACCCCACCCGATAAAAACGTACAAACAGGTACATCGGAAACGAGTTGTCGCGTAATCGCATCGATTAGCAACGTCCGAATATGTTCTACCGTTTCATCAAATGAATGCTCATGCGGTGCACTTTTTACGTTCCAATATCGCCATTGACGCACGCCGCTTTGTTGAACGATCATCGCATGAGCCGGGCGCAATTCATAAATGGTTCGAAACACGCCATGCCCCGGTGTGCGCGACGGACCGAGCGCTAAAATTTCACATAAACTTTCGCGATCAATTTCAGCGCGAACGTTTGGATGAGCCAAAATCGCTTTTATTTCTGAAGCGAATAAAAACTCCCCTTGTTCATAGCGATAAAATAACGGTTTGACTCCTAAACGATCGCGCGCTAAAAACAGTTGCTTTCGCTCATCGTCCCATACCGCAAACGCAAAAATGCCGTTCAGATGATCGACACATTGTTCACGCCACTCCATGTAAGCAGTAAGCAACACTTCCGTATCCGAATGCCCTTGAAACGTATATCCTTTTTTCAATAACTCTGTTCGAATATCTTCTGTATTATATAGCTCCCCATTATAACAAATCGTATAACGATAGCCGTTTTTCATTCGCGTCATCGGCTGCACGCCACCTGCTGGATCAACAACAACAAGCCGCTTATGTCCGAATGCGACATGATCGTCAAGCCATACGTTCGTATCATCAGGCCCCCGCAGCGAAAGCGTATTGGCCATCGCCAGCACCGTTTCTTTTTCTTGGCGTAAATGACGCCCAAAATGAACCCATCCGGTAATTCCGCACACGTCAATCATTCCCTTCTGTTGTGAACAAGTATGAAGCATGCTTTTATTTTATGCACCGTTTATATAAATGATGAGTTGTCTATAATGGCGTACGGAAGGAATTGACACGAAGGAGGAAATAATGATGGATCGTCTCTCATCATTGCGTACACAAAAACGGGCTTACGTGTACGGTGTTGTTGAACAAGTGAACGGCGAATGGGTGTTTTTTGACGAAGACGATGAAGCACATGAGTTTACAAGTTTGCCTGAGGAAGTTGAACTTTTTCGCTTCGGTCAATGGGTAAAAGGATGGCTTAGTGAAGATGGGGATATTTATGTGACAGAACGGTATGCATTAAAAAACGGTGATCGTCTTCGCTACATCAAACCGTTGTCGCATGCATACGAACAATGGCTTTCCCAGCTACCCGACCACGCGTTTTTCCATTTTATTCATTTAATGAACGAATGGAACTTTTCCGTATACGATTGTTTGTATTGTTATAACTATATGTTATTTGCTGAAAAAGGGGTGAATTTTTTAATGTTCGATAATTCACTGGATATGTGCAACGTGCAACATTATTTTGACGACAAACAACATCGATTCGAGCTGACGTTGCAAACGGGAAAAAAAATCATTGGTGTCCAACTCGATCATTAAATGGTAGATTTACTTCCTTGCAACACTTGTTTTTCAAATTGTTCCACAGGAAGAGGTTTGAAAATGCCGTACCCTTGCGCATAATGACATTTTAATCGTTTCAACAATTTCATTTGTTCAGCCGTCTCTACACCTTCTGCGACAACATTTAAACGTAAACCATGACCCATCGTAATAATCGATTTGACGATCGCAATGTCCGAACGATCTTTATGAAGTTGATAAATGAACGATCGGTCAATTTTCAACGTATGAATCGGCAAATGCTTTAAATAGCTAAGCGATGAATAGCCTGTGCCAAAATCATCAATCGACACATGTACGCCAAGCTGTTGAAGCTGCTTCATGACGTGAATGCTGTAATACATGTTGCGCAACATCGAACTTTCCGTTAATTCCAAATGCAAACAATGTGCAGGAAGTTTTGACTCGTTGAGCGCTTGTTGCACATCTTCAAAAAACGTCGGATGTTGAAATTGCGTCGCTGAAACATTGACAGAAACGATGAACGAATCGAAGCCAAGATCGTGCCATGTTTTCGTTTGCATGCATGCTTCAATAAGCACCCATCGTCCGAGATCGTGGATCAAACCAATTTCTTCTGCAATCGGAATGAACTCAAGCGGAGAAACAAGGCCGATTTTCGGATGTTTCCAGCGCAACAACGCTTCACTACCAATAACTTTTCCTGTCATTAAGTCCATAATCGGTTGATAGACGAGAAAACATTCGTTTTTTTCAAGTGCCTTTCGCAAATATCGCTCCAGCTCGACGCGATACATCACTTGCTCGTTCATTTTTGTGGCGTACAATTTTACGCCGTTGCCGCCTGTTTGTTTCGCGCGATTCACCGCTGTATCTGCATTTTTTAATAGAGATTGGGCATCCACACCGTCCGCTGGATAAAAACTAATCCCAACGCTTGCGGTTAAAAAAAACTCTTTTTCCTCATATACAATCGGCACCGCGATATGTTGAAGCAGCTTTTTTGTCCATTCAATGACCGTTTGCACATCCGTTTGCTCTGTTAGCAACAGGCTAAACTTATCCCCACCGAAGCGACCTAAATGAGCCCCTCGAGGCAATACGTTTTTTATTCGTTCGGCTATTTGTTTTAATATTTCATCCCCACCGTAATGCCCAATCGTATCGTTCACGATTTTAAAACGATCCATATCCACAAACAATACAGCAAGCGTGTTACCTGTTTCTTTCGCTTGATCGATCGCTTGTTTTACGATGTTTGTAAATTTCAATCGGTTCGGTAGCCCCGTATCGACATCGTGATAGGCGATATATTTCATATGCTCTTCTGCGCGTTTTTGTTCAGTAATGTCGCGACCGATGCCATAAATGCCAACCTTTTTTCCGTCAACGATAATCGGAACGTTTTTAATTTGGAATAAATATACTTCTCCTGATTTCGATGGAATTTCTAAATTGTATTGTTGCACTTTCCCTTTTAACGCGCGATAAAAATAGCGGCGCACGCGCGGAATATCTTCTTTTTTAATGTAATGAAGCGAGTTTGTATGCAAAATTTCTTCTGCCTTATACCCGAACACTCGTTCAAACGCAGGATTGACGCTTGTAAAATTGCCTTCTAAATCGGTGGAATATACAATATCTGGATTATGTTCGAATAAAGAGCGGTAATATTGTTCCGATAGCTTCATTTTTTGACGCATCTCGTCCATATCGGCTCGACAATCGTCAACAACGAGGGCACAAATGACTGCTTGTTCCGATGCATCCCCAATCATCGGAAAAAGCTGCGCTTGGGGCAAATGATGATGCACGTACTGTTCGACTTGCATCCGAAACGAAGGGGAAAGCGAAGAAACAAAAATCGTTAGCTGGTCGTACTCATATAAACGATAGTCGCTCACCCATCGTTCCCAATCCGCAAACGTGTGGCAAACCGTTTGAAATAATTTCATCCCCTTTTCCCACTCTTTCTTTCTCTTTATATTTTTACAATTATCAATTAATTTCATTATAGCACATTTCCATATGGTAGAAAAAGATAAAAGTTGGCGAATATGCCAACTTTACGAAAAGAAAGAAAAGCCAAATGGTAGTTTAAATCCGAGATATAGCACGATCACAAACGCAACAATGAACTGAAGCCAAAGGACGTTCGTGTTTTTTCCTTTTGCCGTCCGAACGAGAATCATTTCCATCGTTCCGATCACCCATAAACCGACAATCACTTTCACGATATAAAGGAACGGAAATGAAGACATGCTATGTAAAATCCATGCCCCTGTCGCAATAATCAAAATGTAAAATAAGCGCAACAACATGTGTACCATTTTTGTTTTTTCATGTCCTTTTGCTTGAAACGCAATGGCAACGACAAATAAAATAAGCGCAACAACCCACGTCGTAATATGTGCATGTGTCATACAGATGCTCCTTTCTTTTGATTTCATATATGCCCATCATAACACGTCCATATGACATTTGAAAAAGAAAACGCTCACCTTTTCTATTTACTTTCTATATTCACTTCAAGTATGTTATATATGTGACGATCGAAATAGGAGGGATTGACGTGAAAACAGCACAAATCATTGAACTAACAGAAAAATACGGCGCAAATAACTATCATCCACTTCCAGTCGTTTTATCAAAAGGCGAAGGTGTATGGGTAGAAGATCCAGAAGGGAATCGTTATATGGATATGTTAAGCGCTTACTCCGCGGTCAACCAAGGACATCGCCATCCGCGCATCGTACAAGCGCTTATTGAACAAGCAAATAAAATTACATTAACATCCCGAGCATTCCATAACGATCAGCTCGGTCCATGGTATGAAAAAGTCGCGAAATTAACAAAAAAAGAAATGGTTTTACCGATGAACACAGGAGCGGAAGCGGTAGAAACAGCCGTCAAAGCGGCGCGCCGCTGGGCGTATGACGTGAAAGGCGTTCCTGCCGATCAAGCGGAAATTATCGTTTGTGAAGATAACTTCCACGGTCGGACGATGACAGCTGTATCGATGTCATCAAACCCAGAGTACAAACGTGGATTCGGCCCAATGCTCCCAGGCATTAAAGTTATTCCGTTCGGCGATGTCGAAGCGCTCAAGCAAGCCATTACACCAAATACAGCAGCGTTTATTTTTGAACCGATTCAAGGGGAAGCGGGCATTAACATTCCGCCAGAAGGGTTTTTAAAAGCAGCATATGACGTATGTAAACAACATAACGTGTTATATATTGCTGACGAAATTCAATCCGGTCTTGGCCGTTCTGGTAAAATGTTTGCGTGCGATTGGGAAGAAGTAGAGCCAGATATGTACATTCTCGGTAAAGCGCTCGGTGGCGGCGTATTCCCAATTTCATGCGTTGCCGCAAACAAAGATATTCTCGGCGTATTTAATCCGGGATCGCACGGATCGACGTTCGGGGGCAACCCGCTTGCTTGTGCTGTTTCGATCGCTGCGCTTGATGTAATCGTTGAAGAAAAATTGCCAGAGCGCTCATTTGAGCTCGGTCAATATTTCCAAGAAAAATTGCGCGAAATTAATCATCCAGACATTAAAGAAGTGCGCGGCAGAGGACTATTTATCGGCGTTGAACTGCATGTTGCGGCACGCCCATATTGTGAAAAACTACAACAAGAAGGGCTATTATGTAAAGAGACGCATGATACAGTCATCCGCTTCGCTCCACCGCTCGTCATTACAAAAGAAGAGCTCGACTGGGCCATTGAAAAAGTGAAAAAAGTATTTGAACAGTAAAAAGCTGGGGCATCCCAGCTTTTTACTTGACTACATTCCGCAACGTCCCGATTTGATCAATCGTAATTTCAATCACATCCCCCGACTGTAAAAAGCGCGGCGGGTTCATTCCTTTTCCAACACCGGCTGGCGTTCCTGTCGCAATGACATCCCCCGGCTCTAACGTCATCCCTTTCGACAACGTCGCAATGATCGTTGGAATGTCGAAAATAAATTGCGCTGTCGTTGCCGATTGTCTCACTTCGCCATTTACTTTCGTTTCAATATGTAACGCATGCGGATGAGCGATCGCTGACCGATGAACGATCCACGGTCCCATCGGACATGACGTATCTAAACTTTTGCCAAGCAAATATTGTTTATGTCTTTCTTGTAAATCGCGCGCAGTCACATCGTTTATAATCGTATAACCAAACACGTAATCGAGCGCCTGTTCTTTCGGAATCGCTTTTCCTTTTTTTCCAATCACAATCGCAAGCTCTCCTTCATAATCTAGCTGATCCGTCACATCCGCATGGCGTAAAATCGGTGCCTCATGTCCGATCACTGTCGTTGGCGCTTTCGAAAATACAATCATATTTTCGCGATCCGCTATACTTCCCATTTCTTGCGCATGATCGGCATAATTTTTTCCGATGCAAAAAATGTTTTTTGTCGGACGTGGAATCGGCGCAAGCAACTGCACATCGTGAAGTTCATACGTCCACTCTGGCTGTACGCGCTCAAGCACACGTTGCACTTTTTCAATGAACAATTCGCCAAGTTCTACGCATTCAATCATCGTATTCGGTATCGTTTCATCTGCTTTCGATAAATGAACGACCTTTTGCTCGTGTACAACCCCGACAAACACATCCGATCCCGCGTATGCTGTCACAAATTTCATTTTCCATCCCCTCTTTCGTATGATCGAACATCACTATTTTCTCTTTTTCACGTGTAAACTCCTTTGTAAAAAAATTATTTTTCAGCATATTATACTATTTCCTTTTTCTTCAGAATATGTATAATAGTTTATACGTACAGTCATTTACAGACTGTTAACGAAAATGAAAAATGTTGGTGAATTTTATGTCTCTTTCCCTCATCGAAAAGAAAAGACGACAATTAATTGAATTGGCACAAACGTACGGTTTTTCTGCGAAAGAAACGATCCAATGCAGTCAAGAGCTCGATGAATTGTTAAACAAACATTTAAAAGAAGCCGTGCTTTTCCATAAAGAAAAAGAGGACAAGCCTTGTACGACATGATCTGTTCATGTCGTTTTCTTTTTTCCGTACGTCATCCATCGCCATACGCGCTCCATCGGTCCGATGCGATATGTTTTCAACCACCAATGGCTCCATACGACTTGAATGACATATACGATACATGCGACAGCGAGCGCTTGTTTCGGTGTTACTTTTCCATACCATCCGAAGCCATATGAATAAAACAACGTCGTACAAACGATCGATTGCGTCAAATAATTCGTTAACGCCATTTTGCCAACAGGAGCAAAAACATGAACGACTTGAGATGCCATAAGCGAAAACGCAGTAAAATAAAACAAAGCAAGCGCAGGTCCTCCAATCATATCTTGCGCATACGTTGTCACAATATTTTTTTCGACATAAGGCAACATTTTAAAAATGACGCCGACAACGAACGAACCGATGCACCACTTGTTTATCGTTGCGCGATTTATGTTGATGTCATGAAACCATTTTTCTTTTGCGATATATGCCCCAAATAAAAAAAACGGCAAAATCGTTAAAATAAAAATGAATGCTTGTGTAAACGAGTTGACGTACAACCAATCATACGCCCGCTGCATAAAAATTTGTTCCCATGTCCCTTGTTGGTAGTTCGCGACAGCTTGCTTCGCTAACGTCGGCTCTGAAAAATCGATATCGCCATATTGTTTCCACATCACCCACATCAAAATCGTTGAAACGCCAGCCCAACCGCCCCAAAGCGAAAGCGCAAAGCGCCGCAACGTCTTTGCCCTTGCCCGAAAAAACGGAAAAAGAAACAGCCCAACGATCGCATAACCGATTAAAATATCGCCATGCCAAATGAAAAACGCATGAAACAGCCCAAATAACAACAACGCAAACAAGCGGCGTAAAAAAGTGACCCGGAATTTCTCGCCCCCTTTATCAAGCATGATCCATGCTCCCCAGCCGAACAACATCGAAAAAAGCGGATAAAAGCTCGCTTGCGCAAATATATCAACAAATGCGAGCAGGAAGCGATCAAGCCCATCTTTCGCAAACACCGTGGCATCGACATACAGCGTCGGAAGTGAAAAATCAAGAACGTTCACAAGCAAAATGCCAAACAACGCAAAACCACGCACCGCATCAATCATTGAAATACGCATAATCTCCCTCCTTTTCCATTTCAGCGTAAAGAAAAAAAAGACCGCTGTCAATCGACAACGGCTCTTCCTTATTAATTCACATATCTTCCTGTCTTTCCTATCGATTGCCAATATTCGTTGCGCAAATGTACTTTTTGTATTTTTCCTGATGCGGTTTTTGGCAATTCTTGAACGAATGTGACGCCGGTGATGGCTTTAAAATGGGCAAGTTTTTCACGTGAAAAGGCGATCAACTCTTGTTCGGTCACTTCTTTTCCTGGACGGACGACGACGAACGCATGCGGGGTTTCTCCCCATTTTTCATGCGGAACAGCAATGACTGCCGCCTCTAACACCGCTGGATGCTCGTACAACACCCCTTCCACTTCAATCGATGAAATGTTTTCCCCACCGCTAATAATAATATCTTTTTTCCGATCAACGATGTCGATGTTGCCATATGCATCAACAGTCGCCATATCTCCTGTATGAAGCCAGCCGTTACGAATCGTTTCCATTGTCGCTTCTGGATTTTTCCAATATCCTGCCATTACGCCATTGCTGCGCACAATGACTTCTCCGATCGACTTTCCGTCGCGCGGCACTTCTTCCCCATGCTCATTGACGACTTTCACTTCACAGCCAATCATCGCATAACCTGCTTTCGCTTTCATGCGATATTGATCGCTAAGCGGCAAATGTTGCAAATGCGAACGGACGGTAGAAACCGTGCTCAATGGCGATGATTCCGTCATACCGTACACTTGAATAAACTCCCAACCTAATTCTTTTTCAACGCGCGTGACAAATGCTGGCGGCGGAGCAGAACCTGCAATGACGACACGCACATCATGCTCAATTGTTGGCACGTGTTGCTCATAATATTGCAACAGCGTATTTAACACCGTTGGCGCCATATGCATGACGGTCACTTTATATTTATTGACGTATTCAAAAATGACTTCAGGAATCGCTTTACGCAAGCAAACGTGCGTCGCTCCGTTCGCTGTATAGTAAAACGGTGCCCCCCATCCGTTTACGTGGAACATCGGCAAAATATGCAAATATACATCCCGATCCGACACGCGTAAATGGTGCATCGTACTTAACGCATGCAAATAGTTGTTGCGATGGGTCAACATTACCCCTTTTGGATTTCCCGTCGTTCCGCTCGTATATAACAAACTACATACGTCGTTTTCATCGATATCCGGACGAGCAAACGGCTCTGTCGTATATTGGGCAAGCCATGTATCGTAAGCGATTTCAGCAATGTCGCCCGTTTTGCCGTGCACGATAATATGCTCAACTGTTTGCAACTCGTTTTTGACTGGCGCAATTAAATGATATAGCTCCGCATCGACGAACAACACTTTGCTTTCGCTATGGTTTAAAATAAATACGTAATCGTCTGGCTTTAAACGAATGTTTAACGGTACCATGATTGCCCCTGTTTGAAACACCCCATAAAACCCTTCAAGCATTTCTAACGTATTTGGAGCTAAATAAGCGACACGATCTCCTTTTTTCACTCCTATATCGCTTAACCCGTGCGACAATTGGTTCACACGTTCATACAGCTCGCGATACGTCAACGATTGTTCTTCGCTAATGACGCCGACTTTATCCCCATAAAGCGATACGGCGCGATCTAAAAAATGCGTTAATACTAATGGCACATTCATCCCCATTCCCCCATTTTTTATCTAAAGATTATCATTTTTCAGAAATATTATAACATATCTTTCTTTTTGTGGAGCACATTTCTTTCGTTGTTTTCATATGATTGGATAAGGGAAAGAATGAGAGAAAGGACGATGGCCATGCCTTCCTATATCGCAGGTCCGATAAAAATTACGAACGTCAGTAGCGACGCGACCGTCAATTTCGGCGATACGTTACAAATCGCACCAAAAAGTTCATCTAAGTCGCTCGCAGGTGCTGGCGGCGGAAATACAGGAGACTTTTTACAAACGAATACGTTCATCAGCTTTACAAATACAATCGATCCAGACATCGCCGATGGCAACGTAAAAAGCAAGGGATAGCCGATGCCTGCCATTGTTGGAGCAGTCCAAATTAACAGCATCGGAAGCGGCGGCGTGTTTCATATCGGCGATGTATTTGCCATCTCTCCATACAGCGTAGCGAAAACGTTTGCTGGCGCTGGTTCATTTAATACAGGAGACGGCTTGCATATTTATAACCAATATAGCAACACGAATACGAACGACCGTGATATTGCCGACAGCAATATTACAGGAAACGCCTAGCGAGGTGGAACAATGAACTTTTATATTCAACAAACGATTTCCATTCATCAATTAAAAATCGGCTCGCTCACGAACTCATCCGTCCTTCAAATCGGAACGACTGGAAAGGTACAACCGCTCGCCACATTAAGCAATACGGGACAATTTACCGAACCGGCTCCGGAAGCAAAAATCAATATTCAAGGGGAAGAAGGACCGTTCGTCCCGCTTCAATCCCCTGTATAAAACAGTGCTACTTCTTTTGGCTCGGCCATAAACTAGAAAATAAACGGGCCGAAAAAGAAGGGGGCAGCGCGCATGTGGCACGATTACTTTAAACAGCTCGAGGCATATTTAAAATGGCAACAACAAAAAATGCAATCGCTTGAACAAGCGATACATGATTTACAACAACAATATGAACAGTTAAAAAAAAAGCCGCGCACAACGATTGAAAAAATTGAATATCATTTTGATCAACTAAAAGTGGAAACGTTAGAGGGAACGTTGAATATCGGTCTAAATCCTGCAACGTTTGGGGAAGATACGATTGAAAATTTTGCGGTTCCAAAAACAGAAACGATTATTCCACAACCGACACCGCTCTTTCGCAACATTCAAACAGCCGTTCATTCATATTTACAAGAAGAAGGAGAACACATCATCGCCCGCATCGAGCAAACGTATGAGCGGTCGCTTGATCCAACATATCGCCAATTTATATTGCAAGATATTGCTCGACAAATTGATGATCGCATTCATTTTTATTTGCGACAATATGGGGAAAGCGAAACAGAAAACGAACAATTGCAACAAAATATTATCGCTTATTTAAAACGAGACATTGAACATTCAATTGAGACGTTTTTAAAACATTTACCACGAGAGGAGACGAACGAATGAATATGACAGTTGTGAATCATCATTTATCGGTTGGTCATATCGCCATCGGGGGAGTGGCGAGCGCCTCGCTCGTTTTAATCGGCGATAGCGAAACGATTCAACTAGCTTCCGCATTCGACACACCGCCAGAATCGTTAATTATCGGTCCGTTTCCACAAAAACAAAACAATAAAAAAAATGAGGAAAAGCGATGAGCCGCCTTTCCGTCGTTCATTTACTAAAAGCAAATGCCGTCTCCTTTAGCTCCGTCGTGCAAGTTGGAGACAGCCAACACATTCGTCTTTCTGGGCGGGCGCTTGCCGTTCAAAGACAATTTGAATATGTCGACAGCAACGAATTTCCGCTCGCCTTTCCAATCTTTACAAAACCGATTCCGCTTCCACCTGTTGATCATGAACACGTTTGTCGTTATACGTTGCACGATTGCCCGCTCATCGCTGTTCATTCCATTCGCATCATCGGGGTTTCTTCTACATCTGTCGTGCATATCGGTTCCACGAAAAATGTAGAAGCGGAATCACGAGTCAAACATATTCGTCAGCTGACAGAAAGGAGAGAACAACATGCCCGCTCTCGTCGGTCCGATTAAAATTAACCTCGTCGCTAGCGGCGCCGTCATGCAAGTAGGGGATACGTTATATGTCTCACCGAAAATATCATCGAAAACATTCGCTGGCGCAGGCGCGTTTAATACAGGCAATTTTATTATCGCCAACAACGGCATTAGCTTAACAAATACGCTCGATTCCGACGTATTCGATCAAAACGTTGCCGGCAATGCTTAACGCTTTTGCCGCTTCGCCTTTTTTATTTTCGGCAACCGATCAGCTGGTTGTTTTCGAATCCACCGAATAAATGACGCGATGCGTTCATCATGTTGTAACCGCTCGATCGTATATAGCCGACTCGCTAATTCCTCGTTCGTATATAACGCGTGAATTTGCTTATGGCAAGGGACACATAGTTTTGCCGTTTCTGTTCCGCCATACTCTTTTGGCGTTAAATGATGAGCGGTTAACACAACATCGTCTCTCTCGCACAGTTCACATATTCCTTTCATCGCCCGTCTCCTTTACATCACTTCAAGTTGGACTGTCGTTCCTTTTCCAGACGGTTCTGCTGGTTTTACAATGAGCCGTTTCGGCATGCGCGCATGCAACTCTTGAACGTGGCTAATGACCCCGATCGCCATATGTTCTCCTCGCAATCGTTCTAATGCGGTCATGACGACATCTAACAACTCTTGGTCAAGCGTGCCGAATCCTTCATCTAAAAAGAAAAATTGCAACGGATATTCCCCGCGCAGCTGAATTTGCGCCGATAACGCTAACGCTAACGATAAAGATGTTAAAAACGTTTCGCCTCCCGATAATGTCGTCACCGGACGACGTACACCTCCGTTTGCATCGTCACGAATGACAAAACCACCTTCGGAATCTAGCTCAATCGCATAACGCTGTCTCGTCAATTCTCCAAGCCGTTCCGATGCATAGCGCGTCACATGAACGAGCTGTTCTTCCGCAATAAATTCAACGAAGCTGTTTCCGCGCAACACTTTTTGTAACTCCTCGTACTGACCGACGAGCTTTTCTAGTCGCATTCTTTCTTGTTGCAATTGTTCAAAGCGCGCATGTTTCGCTTCTAAATCAGCGACGATCGCTTCAAGTGAACCGAGTTGCCGCATATGTTCGTCCACTTGTTGCTTCATTTGTTCGTACGTGCGCATCGTTTCTTCCCATTGTTGTTTCGTCATGACGACGCCATTCATCGCCTCATTTAATCGCTGCCATTCATTTTGTAGCTTCATGAGTATATCTTTATATTGTTGAATGTCATGAGCAATTTGTTGTTTCGTTTGTTCATCTAAGCGGGACGCAAGCACATCATCCACCGTTTTGAAAACAGTTTTTTGGAATTGCTCTTCCAACATTCGTTCCGCTTCTTGTTTTCGCTTCTCTCCTTCTTGTAAAGCAACGTCTGCCGCTTGTTTGTCCGCTTGCAACGTGTGCAGTTGTTGTTGTAATGACGTCCACCGTGCATACGCCTCTTCTTCTTCCCGCTTGACACGTTGCAACGTTTCCTCTATACGAATGAGCTGTTGTTTTACAGACTCCTCATCTATTCCTTCTGGCAGCGTTTGTTTATATTGTTCATATTGTTGCTTTTGTATATTCCATTCAGTTGTCCATTCTGCTTTTTGTTTTATGACCTCTTGATACGTTTCTTTCCATCGCTCTAATTCCGCTCGTTTATTATCTAGTACGGTCACGCTTTTTTCAATGCGCTGTTGCAACTGCTGGGCTTCCTGTTCGCGCTTGCGAAGGTTGCGAACGATGTCATCGACTTGTTCAAACGATACATCTGGATACGCCTCATGCCACATCTTTTTTTCTTGTTCGATGCGCGTGCGTCGCTCTGCACATTTTTTCTCTAATTCAGCCATTTGTTGACGAACAGTTTCCATTTGATACGCATACTGTTGCTCTTTTTGTTTTTGCTCGTTCCATTTTTCGATATAGCGATACATCCGATCGCGGCATGCGATATAATCTTGTTGCAACGCCTTCCCTTCGATTTCGATTTCTTTTAAAGAATAAAGCGGTGCTTCGTCCACTTCCCGTTTCACTTTTTCCGCATCGACACGTTGTGGCAAAGGGTGGCGTACCATCATTTCAGACAACTGTTCGACTTGCATTTTTATTTGCTGTATTGCCGCAACGAGCTGTTCTCCGATTTGAATAGAACGGTCGATCCGTTCGAGCGCTTCTTCATCGAGCGTCACTTGTTGTCTTTTTGCTCGATTTGGATGATGCGTCGAACCACAAACCGGACAAGCTTCCCCATCGCGCAAGCGTTCAGCTAACGTCGCCGCTAAATCATGTAGACGTGCCGCCTCCATTTGCTTTTTTTCCTCTTTCCATTGATAGACGAGCACCATCGCTTGCTTTTCCCGCTCACAGACGCGATGATACAACCATTCTACATGACGAAACTCTTCCGCTAGACGCGCTTCAAGTTGTTTCATTTGTTTCATTTCTCGTTCATACGTTTGTTTCATCGCTTCATATGTTTTCAGTTTTTCTTCTTTTTCCTTTTCGATTTCTTCAAGCGCTTGCCGCTGCAATTGAATGTGCTTCTTTTTTTCATCCGCTTGTTCCAAACGCTCTTTCACATGCACGTCAACTTTTTTCTCTTCCCATTGTTTTTTTAATTCGGCTTGTTTTGCACTCCATGTCGTATATTCTTGCGTGCATGTGTCAACGCGAAGGCGCGCTTGATGTTCTTTTTCCTCTATCTCTTGCAAACTCGCGCGTAGCTTTGCTTGTTGTTGTTCAAGCGACCGCATAAGCGCCAACGTTTGTAGCGCTTGTTTCAGCTGCTCTTGTTTTTGCAACGATTTCGGTTCTTCTTCGTTCTTTTTCGCACGACATTGTTCATATTGTTTACTTGCTTGTTCATACATCGTGCACACTTGCTGTAATTGGGCATCTCGTTCCTTTGCTTTTTGTTGCCAATGCGCAACTTCTTTTTCGCTTCGTTCCACTTGTTCAATATACGGAGCAAGACGTTCAGCTTCTTTGCTTCGTTCATACGTCTGCTCAAGCTGTTTCATCCGTTCTTCTTGCTTTCTCCATTCATTCAGCTGTTGTTCTACTTTTTCTTTTTCGCATTGCCATTGCCATAATTGTTTTTCTTTTTCGTATCGTTCGTGAATGTCGCGCAACTCGTTTTTCGCTCTCTCTAGCGCCTCTTTTCTTTCTGTCAACGCTTGCTTTTGCTTTTCGACTTGTTCTTTCGAAGCGTCGCCAAGCCCCGCTTGCTCCCCTTTGATCGCCTCTAACTTCGCGGACGCGTCTGCCAATTTATTTTTTAGTTTTTTATTTAATTCGTCGCCATATCGTTCAAGATGGAACAAGCGCTGAAGCATTTGACGGCGCTCCGATCCTTTTAACGATAAAAATTCAGCGAACTTTCCTTGCGGCAAAACGACAGCTCTCGTAAAATCTTTCATTTCTAAACCGAGCAACTTTTTTACTTGTTCATCAACAAGACGCGTCTTATCTGCGATGACGACGCGCTCGTTTCCTTCTTCGATGAAGCGGCTGACGACAGAACGAATGCGCAGCGCATCCGCGCGCTTAAACGAGCGTTCAACCGTATATCGCTTTACTCCTTCGGCATGTTGTAATTCAAATGTAAACGAAACGAACAGTTCATTTTCCGCATGGTTCATAATTCCGTTCGTCTGGTTCGCCGCGCGTTCGACATTTCCGTATAACGCGAGCGTCATCGCATCTAAAATCGACGACTTTCCGCTTCCTGTCGGACCGAAAATGCCAAACAATCCCCCTTCGCATAGCCGTTCAAAATCAATCGTTTCCTTCTGACGAAAACTATGCAACCCTGCAATCGTTAAACGAATCGGCTTCATCGTTCATCCTCCTCAGCAACGAGCTGCAAAAATAGTTGAACGAGCTCTTCAACCGGCTTTCCTCCGCCTGTTTGCCGTTCATAAAAACGCGTAAACAACGTTTCAATCGGAACATCGGTGCGCACTTCACGCACAACATCGTCCTTTTTTAAGTAATTCGGACGAATATGAACAAATCCGTCATACAATTTGCGCAACCGATGTGTTTCTTCTAACGTTAACGATTGCTCGACATCAATTTCTAAATCAATCCACGCCCCGCGATCGCGCCCTTCCTCAATCCAACGATACACTTGCGCTAACCCTTCTGTCGCTTTCCATTTGACAAGCGGACGCCCTTTGGAAAGCCAACATTCTGAAATGGCAGGAGCAGAGCGCGGCTGCACGTCAACGATCGTCACCGACTTGCTGTATCCTGCTTCAGAAAAACTGTAAGCGAGCGGTGAGCCGGAATAGCGCGCCGGCATCACCGCATGTTTCACATCTTGAGGACGGTGCAAATGACCGAGTGCGACATATTGCGCGCGCTGAGGGAAGCTTGCTGGCGATACCGTATACGCGCCGCCAAGCTCAATCGGGCGCTCGGAGTCGCACGTTGCCCCTCCAGCGACATATAAATGGCTCATCGCAATATTGACGGCATCATCTTGAAACGATTCGTTCATTTTCGCAAAAATGGCGCGAATGCGCTCATCATATCGTGCGCGCAACAACGTTTCATCGCATTCGTCGGAAAGCAATTCATTCAAGCGCGATTCTGACGGATACGGAAGCGCAGCAACGATTAATGTTTCATCAGTTGATGGAACGTACAAGCGCTGCACAACATCCGTCGGAAATCCTAACAACGTAATCGCATGTTGCGCCGCAATCGGAGCGGCCGCGCTTAAACGACCCGGATGATCGTGGTTTCCCGCAATGACAACAACGTGACGTTTTCCGTGATCGCTCAAACGCGAAAGCGATTCATAAAAAAGCTTTTCCGCATCGGCAGGCGGATTGACTGTATCAAACGCATCGCCAGCAAGCAATACGACATCGATGTTTTCCGTCTGTACGATTTCTACTATTTCATCGATCACCGCTTCTTGCTCGCTCAAGCGGCTTCGCCCTTCAAGCGTTTTCCCTAAATGCCAATCAGCCGTATGCAAAATACGCAAATTAATCCCCTCCCATCGCTACAAGTAGCGCACCGTCAAAAGCGTACACGTAAGTTTCGGTCACTTTCTTTTTCCAAATCGCTTCAATCGCCTCACGATATAAAGCTAATTGCCCTTCATATCGTCGCTTTAGTTGTTCCTGTGGGTCATTCATCCACGATACGCGATCTGTCTTATAGTCAATTAAAACGAGCCCTTCTTCATCTTCAAATACGCAGTCAATGACTCCTTGAACGATCACCGTTTCCCCCTCCATCTCGTGCGCCAAATAAAACGGCACTTCGCGTTCCAGTCGCTTCGCGCGCTGCATTCGCTTGCCGATTGGAGTGTGGAAAAAAGCAACGATGCTTTCTATATCAACCGCTTTTGCCTGCTCTTCGGTGAGCCATTCCCCGTTTATCATGCGCGCGATTTGCTCCTGCACCTCATGAGCAGTCACTTCTTTTGTTACGTCAATATGTTGCATCACAAGATGCATGATCGTTCCTCGTTCGGCTGGCGTCATCGTTTTCGCTTGCAAAAAGCGCGGCCGTTCAACGATCTCTTTTCGAAACGGCTGTTCGGCATGTCCACCGTATATGTCGCGTTGTCGTTTTAATTCCGATACACTTTGTTTCGCCCTTAACGTCGTTGCGCTCGCATACGTATACGTCCAAGAAAGGCGGCGCTTGACTTCTTCTTCATATTCGCTTTTAATCGCCACAGGTTGCAGTTGTTGAATCGCTTCAACGATGTCACGATGCTCATTTGCTTGCTCATCTTCTTGCTCAAGCGCATGCGCCGACACAACGTGCATCTCCCATAGCGATGCATCGTGAAGCACCGTTTTCGACGGACAAACGCTTTGTGGATGGCGGATGAGAGCATAACCGAGCCAATCCGCATAGCTTTTTGCCTTTTCGATGACATACGCAGGAAGTTCCCACGTGGATGTATAAGTGACTTCTTGCCATTTTTTCTTTTCCGCTTCGATATCTTTTACCGTCGATACGATATATAACTTTTCTTTTGCCCGCGTCAGCGCGACGTATAAAATGCGCATTTCTTCCGCAAGCATGTGCAGTTTCATTTTTTTCTTGATCGCTAGCTGCGCGATCGTCGGATAGCTTGCCCGCCACGTCGGATGAACAAAGCGCATCCCTAATCCGAAATCTTTATCTAATATGTAGTCGCCGCGCAAATCTTTCGTATTAAATCGTTTTGCGGCACCCGATAAAAAGACGATCGGGAACTCAAGCCCTTTACTTTTATGAATCGTCATCATGCGCACAACATCTTCTTGTTCTGTGAGCGAACGCGCCGCTCCAAAATCGTCCTCGCGCTCTTTTAGCCGTTCAATAAAACGTAAAAAGCGAAAAATGCCACGAAACGACGTTTTTTCATATTGTTTTGCGCGATCATACAACGCGCGCAAATTCGCTTGCCGCTGTTTTCCTCCCGGCATTCCGCCGACGTAGTCGTAAAAGTTTGTATCACGATACAATTGCCAAATGAAGTCAGCAAGCGGCTTTTGTCTTGCCGCTGTACGCCACTCCGATAAATACGAAAGCCAACGTTTCACTTTTTCATAAAGCTCATCATCTTGTGATTGCTCGACAAAAGCAAGCAACGCCTCATAAAATGCCCCGTCTTTTTTCGCCAAACGAATGCGCGCCAACTCATTTTCGTCCAATCCAACAATCGGTGAGCGAAGCACCGCTGCAAGCGGAATGTCTTGATACGGATTGTCAATCACTTTCAAAAGCGATAACATAATTGACACTTCGGTCGCTGAAAAGTAGCCTGTCGACAACTCGGCATATACCGGAACGTTTTGCTTCCGAAATTCTTCTAACATCGCTGAAGCAGACGACATCGAGCGACATAAAATAACGATGTCGCGATACATAAGACGCCGTTCTCCTTTTAAGCGACGGTCGTAAACGAAAAACGGCTCGGCAAGCAGTTGTTTGATTTTTTTTGCGATCCATCTCGCTTCAAGCTGAACGGCTGTCACATCTTCTTGTTCTTCTTCGTCGCTTTCTTCTTTTGCTTCATTAATCCACACACATTCGACTGGCACTTGTTTTTCCGGATAATCGCGCGCGCCAAAGCGAAGAGCCGCATCATCGTCATAACGCATGTCCCCGACCGTTTCCGTCATGAGTTGTCGGAAAATAAAGTTCGTTCCATCTAATATTTCTTTTCGGCTGCGAAAGTTTTTCGCTAAATCAATGCGCAATCCGCCCTCCCCGTCTTTCGTAAACCGATCATATTTTTGTAAAAAAAGCGACGGTTCCGCAAGACGAAAGCCGTAAATCGATTGCTTCACATCGCCGACCATAAACAAATTGCCTGTCGCTTCATCGTCATGACATACGAGCCGTAAAATAGACTCTTGCACCATATTTGTATCTTGGTATTCGTCGACGAGCACTTCAGCAAATTGCGCTCGATAATAAAGGGCCGCTTCCGACGGCTTGAACTCATGTTCCGCAGAACGATCGCGTAAAATGTGTAAACAATAATGTTCTAAGTCTGAAAAGTCAACGATCCCTTTTTCATCTTTTTTCGCTTGCAATAGATCGGCAAACCGTTGCACCATTTGTATGATCGTAGCAACCATCGGCTTCATCTCGCGCAAATGGCGCACGTATGTCGCGGGTTGAAACGAAAACAATTCTTCTGTTACACTGTTTATTTCTTTTTTCACTTGCTCGCGCAGTTTTTTTACCTCATCAATCAATTGTTCATCATATGCCCCGTCTTTCGGCTTTCTTTTTGCCGTCGCAAACGATACGTTTTTCATCGTTTCATGTAGCTTTTGCCACGATTCAGCGCGCGCCTCTTTGAGCTTGGCGATGGCTTGTTGATCGCTAACGAGCGTTTCATACAAATAATCCGGTCCACCTGGCTCTTTCGTTTTTTGCAACGCTTGCGCCAATCGTTGTTCCGCTGCCTCTAGCGCCAAATCAACCGCTTGAAAAAGGTAATGGGCATACGGTAAATCGTCGACGCGTGCACCTTCTTCGACATCGTACATATGAACGATTTGTTGTAACCATTCGTTCGGATTCGGATGCGAACGAGAAAATTCATATAGCCGTAAAATAAGCGTTTGCAAATCCGCATCTGTCCGATCGCTCGTATATTTGTCAACAACAGCTAAAAACGCTTCATCGTTTTCCGCATAATATTGTTCAAATAACGTTTCTAACACTTCTTCTTTTAATAGCGCCATCTCCCCTTCATCAGCGATGCGAAACACCGGATCAATGCCGATCATGTAATAATATTTGCGAATGACATCTAAACAAAACGAGTGGATCGTGGAAATGGACGCTTTTTGCAAAAGACTAAGTTGCCTGCGCAAATGAAGCGAGTGCGGTTCGTTTTCGAGCGCTCTCTCTAACGCTTCTCCGATACGTTGACGCATTTCTGCTGCTGCCGCATTCGTAAACGTCACAACAAGCAACCGATCGACATCGATCGGCCGCTCTTTATGCAATATTTTTTGAATAATGCGCTCGACAAGCACCGCTGTTTTTCCTGAACCTGCGGCGGCGGCAACGAGCGTATGTTGACCTGTGGCATAAATCGCTTTCCATTGTTCATCCGTCCATTGACTTTCTCGTGGTTTTGGCGGAATCACACGATCACCCCTTTAACCATTCATCTATATTTTTCGGTGTGAACACGCGATATTGTTCCGCATCGACCCCTTCGTCAAATTGGCACACATCGCGAAACTCACAATATTGACAAGCTGTTTTATTTTTTTGTTTGTACGGTGCAATATGCGTCACACCGTCGACCATTTGTTCACCTACATCGACGATCAGACGGCGGACATGTTGCCGCAACATCGTAAATTGTTGTTCATTTAACACTTTCGAATGTTGCGCAAACGTTCCATTTTTATTTAATCGAACAGGAATAACGAGAGAACTCGTTCCCGGCTCTACTTGTTCATCCATCAGCCGCACCGTTTGTTCGTCGGCTAACACGTAGCCACCCATTTTAAACTGTTCTAAAAACTTTTTCTCTAGCTCGTGCTCTTCAAGCCATTCATTCAGTTTCATCGTCGGGTTATGAATCGGAAAGTACAACACCCCTGCTGGAAACGCCGATGTGCCAACGAGCTTTTCCGCATACTCAAGCACGACATCTAAATACGCTAACATTTGTAACGCTAAACCGTAATATACTTCCGTTAAATCAAGCGTCTTTTGTTTCGATTTATAATCAATAATGCGAAGAAGTACACCTTGTTCGCTCGTTGCTTGATCGACGCGGTCAATGCGCCCGACAAACTGCAACACCGTCCCGTCCGATAATGTAAACGAAAGCGGCGGGAGCAACTCCCCTTCCCCGAACCCTAATTCAACGCCAATCGGTACAAATCCGCTTCTTTTCGCATGTTCGCTTAATACGGTGGTGGCTTTCGTCATAATCGTCTGTAACTTTTTCTTCATATATCGATAACGGTGCGTGCTTAACAACACTTCTTGTTGAATGTACGGAGCAATTTGCTCCACCGCCTCATATGACAACTGTTCACATTGTTGCTTTGATAATTCACTCCATGGAAGCCGTTCTTCTCGCAGACGATTCGCAATCACTTTTAACGCTTCGTGAAACAACTGTCCCATATCTGGCGCCTTTAATTGAAAGACCGTCCGTTCTTTTAACTTTAAACCGTGCGCGGCAAAATGAGCGAACGGACAACGGTTAAACGTCTCCATACGCGAAATGCTCGCTTTCACTTTTTTTCCATATAGCTCTTTCGCCAACTGTTTACGTAACTGTTTTGCGCGATTTTCGTAAAATAACGCCCGCACAACGACCGCGATTCGTTCTTTCCATTGCTCATGTTGCACGTAGGCGTTGTATACATCCCACCACATCGGAGCGATAGTGTATTGTCGCTTCCACGCTTCAAGTTGCTGCACTAACGGGCCGAGCGTGGCAATATCGTTTGTCATATATGACAATTGTTCGTGAGGTGGAAGGAAAAACGGATCGGCTCCCCATTGCATTTTTTTCACATGCGGAAACATATCCGTTAACCGTTTGATAAACATCGATGGCAACAACGTTTTTTCTTGCTCATCAGCTAGCGCATACGTAACATATAAACGTTCAGACGGGCTAACGAGCGCTAAATAAAGTAAAAACGGCTCATCAAGCAATCGATCGCGGCTCGCTGGGGCAACGCGTACGGAATAATGATGCAACAATTCGCGATCCACTTCCGACAACATCCCATCATCGTTTTTGCGCATCGGAATAATGCCTTCGTTCACCCCGACAAGAAACGTACAGCGAATGTTGGAAAGGCGGGAACGATCAAAATGAGCAATTAATACTTGGTCGGTTGCCGGTGGCACGAGAGAAAACTGCAAACTTTCTAATCCCGTTTCAATAATGGTGAAAAACGTTTCGAGTGAAAGAGATTCATCGCCTAATATTTCCACATATTCATCAAGCAAATGAATAAACGCTTGCCATACTTGCTCATGGTGACGCATAGCGGACAAGTCGCCTCTCTCTTCCGCTTCATCGCGCCATCGCTGCAGCTTTTGTGGAATGTGAAGTTGTTCTGCGTATGCATATAGCGCTTCGCATTGTTCACGTCCTGTCTTTGCTTGTTTTAACCGTTTTTGTAAAAACAACAACGGAGAAATGACGAGCTTGCGCCATTCATTTAATTGTTGCTCATACCGCTTTTCTTCATCTGTTTGTGGCGCACGGATCCCTTCGAGCCCTTTATACTTGCGATACGTCCAATGTTCTGTCCATTTGTCTCCTTGTACGCCCGAAGCGAGCACATAGTTTTCCAGTTGATCGATCGCCATGCGCATCTCATGTATCGGCTCATCAAACGAAAAAAACAAGTCGGTTTTCACAGAACGAAATACCGCTTCGTAACGAAAGTTCGTCCGTACTGCTTCGATACTTGCGCGCAAACATTCAACGAACGGATGATCAAGCATCGGTTCTTTTTCATCAATGAAATGCGGAATGCGATAATCTGCAAATACCGTTTTTAACACGTCGCGATAGTCTGAAACGTTGCGAATGAGCAAAGCGATGTCACGATAGCGATATCCTTCATCGCGCACGAGCCGAATGATTTCACGAGCAATACCTTCCATTTCTGCTCGGCGAGTGGTCGCTTCTCCGATGACAATCGCTTCCGTTTGTTTTGGCCATACACGTACAGGACGATCATCGTAATGTGCTTCAAGATGGCGAAGCTCTTCATGTTTATGGCGGACGTTTTCATGAAGCTGTTCTACTTTTTCAATCGCCACTCCATTTTGTAGCGCCATTTCGCGCAGTTGGGCATACGTTCGCCACGTGCTACGAAATACGTGCAAATCGTTTGGTAGTTGTTCATACGGAGCGTCTAACGTAAGCGCAACCGTCACATGTGGGCAATGAATAAACAACTGTTCAATCACCATATATTCTTGCGGCGTAAATTCATAAAAGCCATCCATGTAAATGCGCGCACGTTTCATATAGGAAGAATGGCGAATTTTTTCCGCAAGCAGGCGCAAATAATCTTCTGAATCGACATAATGATGCGCCATCTGTTGTTCAAATTGCTCAAAAATCATCGCTGTATCTTTTAATTTATCAGCAAGTACCATTTCGTTTGCGGTCGCATGACGGCGCAGTTCTTCTTCCGTTTGTTTTAATGCTGCTGGCGTCACACAATATCGTTTATATTCCGTCAACATTTGTTCCAGTTGTTCAATAAAGCCACGTTTGTCAGCTGCTTTTCGAAACAGCTTTAACTGTTCTTTTTGTTGTTCAACAATTTTCCTTAGCAACATATGTACGCCTGTTTGCGTTAAATGATGGCGGCTCATGCCGCCTGTCTCTTGCAAGACGCGCCAAGCGAGGCGCGTGAAACTAAACACTTGTGCGCGAATCATTCCTTTGACGTTTGCGTTCATAAGAGCATATTCCGATTGAAACGTCATTTGTTCAGGAACGAGATAAATAATCGGATCGCCATCGGGTTCATGCGCAAGTTGTTCGATCATTTCTGTTAAACACATCGTCGTTTTTCCGCTTCCCGACCGCCCGATGATAAAGCGTACAGACATATTGTTCATCCTTTCTTATTTTCCATCGTGCAATGCGAAACGTTGCTCGACTTTTTTTCCGACGTACCAAAGAAGAAAAATAGCGGCTGCGACAAATACGGTGCGCATCGGTTGACGAATTAAAGCGACAACGTCATAGCCGATAAAACTAATCGTAAACACCATCACCATTTTTCCGAACAACACAGCAAGCATATATTGCTGCATCGCAATGCCTGATAATCCTGCTACGACATTCACTGCCGCAGATGGTGTAAATGGGAAACAAAGTAATAAAAAGAGCGGGCCAAAGCCGCGACGCTCAATCCAATGCATCATGCGGCGAATGGTCGGATGGCGATGTAAAAAAGAGAAAAATCGTTGTCTCCCAATTTTTCGAACGAGAAAAAAGACGAGCAGTGAGCCTGCGCTCGTTCCAATCCATGAGATGAAAAACCCTTTCCAAAGACCGAATGCCGCCGCGTTTGCCATGACAAAAACGAAAAGCGGCAAAAACGGTAAAAACGCCTCTGCCATCGGCAAGACGATGCCCGGAATAACGCCAAATGAACGATATTCCGCTAACATGTCAAGCATATGTTTGATCGTAAACCATTGTTTTAATTCCTCTAAACTCATACAGTAACCCCTTTGCTACGTGCTCATGTTTATATTGTACAAGTTTAGAGGAAAAGAGAAAACTACTACGACAATTCCCTTTCCCGTAAATATAACAAATACATCATTTTTCGTTCGCGCGCTTCGATTCGTTCGCTCATCTTTGTCCGCAACTGAGCTGTGCGATGTAACTGGTTCACAAATGAATGATGGGAAATACATAGCTCGACGCTCGTCCCGTTTGAAAAAGTAATGCGTGTTTTTCCACCTTGAACATGCTCATGATGACGAATATGTAAATGCGATAGCCATATACATTGAGGATTCGTTGGGGAGATCGTTGGAAAAAAGAAAATTTCGTTCGTTGGTTCGACTGCAATGGGTGCTTTATGCGAAGTGCCAATAATATGTTTTGATCCATCTTTCCTTCCTCTTAAACTAGCGCCATAGTACAAACAACTTTGTTCAATAATGTCCATCGGACTTTGTTTCACAACAATTTCTCCATCTTCCTCTAACGCTTTCGTCCATAAATGCTTGTCATAAAAAAACGGAAAAAGACCCATCGTATAGCGTGTTAAATGTAGATGCTCGACGATGAGCATATCGCTCCCTCCCTTATATACACATTTCGACAATATTATACCATAAATAGACGGAAAAATCCCCTCGTTTTTTCGAGGGGATGTCATTTTACGCATTTGTAAACTGTTCTTCTTCTGTGGAGCCTTTTAAAGCGACCGTTGATGCTTGACCGCCTGTAATGACAAGCGATACTTCATCAAAGTAGCCTGTTCCGACTTCGCGTTGATGGCGTGTTGCTGTGTAACCGTATTTTTCCGCCTCAAACTCTGCTTGTTGCAATTCGGAGTAAGCAGCCATGCCGCGATCGCGATAGCCATGTGCTAACATAAACATGCTGTAGTTGAGGGCATGGAAGCCAGCCAATGTAACGAACTGGAACTTGTAGCCCATTTTTCCGAGCTCCACTTGGAAGTTCGCAATCGTTTCGTCATCCAATTTTTTCTTCCAGTTGAATGAAGGTGAGCAGTTGTACGCAAGCAATTTACCTGGGAATTTTTCATGAATCGCTTCCGCAAAACGACGCGCTTCTTCTAAGTTCGGTTCGCTCGTCTCGCACCAAATTAAATCCGCATACGGTGCATATGCCAATCCGCGCGCAATCGCTTGGTCTAAGCCGGCACGCGTACGGAAAAACCCTTCTGGTGTCCGCTCGCCTGTAATAAACTCTTGGTCGCGCGGATCGATGTCGCTTGTAATTAAATCCGCTGCGTTTGCATCTGTGCGCGCAATCAATACTGTCGGCACACCCATGACGTCTGCCGCAAGTCGCGCCGCAATTAAGTTGCGGATCGCTGTTTGCGTCGGAAGCAACACTTTTCCACCTAAATGGCCGCACTTTTTCTCAGAAGACAATTGGTCTTCAAAGTGTACGCCCGCTGCCCCTGCTTCAATCATCGCTTTCATTAATTCAAATACGTTCAACTGACCGCCAAACCCAGCTTCCGCATCAGCTACGATCGGCAAGAAATAATCGATCTCTTCTTTTCCTTCAACATATTGAATTTGATCGGCGCGTTGAAGCGCTTGGTTAATGCGTTTCACAACGTGCGGTACGCTATTTGCCGGGTATAAGCTTTGGTCTGGATACATATGCCCAGCTAAGTTCGCATCCGCCGCAACTTGCCATCCGCTTAAATAAATCGCTTTTAAGCCTGCTTTCGCTTGTTGTACCGCTTGGTTTCCTGTTAATGCTCCGAGCGCATGAACGTAATCTTCTGTATTTAATAAATGCCAAAGCTTCTCTGCCCCACGGCGCGCAAGCGTATATTCAATATCGAGCGAACCGCGCAATTTAATGACATCTGCTGCGCTATATGGGCGCGTAATCCCTTTCCACCGTTCATCTAATTGCCAACTTTCTTCTAATTGTTTCACACGTTCTTCGAATGTTGCCATTTCCTTCTCCCCCTTAATTTTTTATCGTAACCCCTCTGTTTCCGTACAAAAGACCCCCAAATGATTGTGATGCTCTTTTCTCTATGTACGAGCTGTGATTTGTTTCCCACCCCTTTTGTTATAATACACACTTTCCTTTTGACATCTTTATTATATAACACAATTTTCAGAAAAGAAAGTATTTTTATGAATTTTTTTCAAAAAAATATGTTTACTGCTGTTCTAAAAAAATAATTCGTTCTAAAATCGTTGGATGGCTGTAACGAAATAGTTTGACGACATACGGTGGATGTACTTGACTTAAACTTGAACGCGTCAATTGTTGAAACGTCGAGATCGCCGCTTCTTTATTTTTCGTTAACTCAATTGCATATTTGTCTGCCGCGTGTTCTTCATAGCGGGAAATCGCATTCATCGCAGGGCTCGCTGCAAAACTTAATAGGGAAATAAGAAGTAAAAAAACAGGTAAGGAAGAAAGATCGTTCCATTTTTTTATTCGGAAAAGTGTGCCAAACCGTTCAACTGCCCGCTTCATCCATCGATTTGTCAACAACAATCCGATAAACGTGACAACAATATATAGTCCTATCCCCCAATACATATGCTTCATGACGTAATGCGCCATCTCATGCGCCATAATAAATAAAATTTCATCTTCGCTTAACCGCTTCAATGTCGTATCCCATAACACAATGCGTGAGTTGCTTCCGATGCCTGTGACATACGCATTTAGCGCGTTCGTTTTTTCCGACATGTTCACTTCAAATACGTGTTCAGCAGGGATGTTAGCCTTTTCTGCTAACGCTAAAATTTTTGCTTCTAACTGTTTGTCTTTTAAAGGATAAAAATCGTTATAAAGCGGATCGATAAAAACAGGTTGAATAAACGTTAAAAAAAGCGTAAACGGAATAGAACAAAGCCATGCGTACACCCACCATCGTTTTTCAAATTTTTTCATAAGCACATATAACACGTAAACGATGACAACCATGATGGCGTAATTTACCCAAAAATCAATGAGCTCATCACGCATCCAACTTGAAAACGTTTGTGTAGAAATGTGATACATTTTCGTCACGTAATAGCTTATATAGCTAAGCGGAAACGTCACGACTTGTACAAGAAGCGATAGCCAAAATACGTAAATGGCCGTTTGCATAAACTGACGCTTCGTCGTCGCTTCCGCCCATTGTTGAAATCGTGCCGACAAGCCAAACAGCAGCACAAATATATAAATGACCCACTCATACGGAATAGATAAAAAGAATAAAAAGTTTTTTACTTCGGAAAACTGTTCGGTCAACATCAGTTCTTTTTTCGTTAAAAACGTCGCCGGATCTGCGCTCGTTCCTTTATATTGTGGTGGAATGGAAGAGTCTGTCCATTGAAATAAGTAAAATGCAAAAAACAGCGCATATATCGCATACAAAAACAACGTCCAAAAAGCAATTTTTCTCATTTTCCTTCCCCCTTGTCCATCGTTACTACTAGTTTAGTTTTTCATTCGCCATTTAGAACAACGAAAAAATTCAAATAATTGTCACGTCCCATTCTCCTCATTGGCACGTTGATTATGTATGATGAAAGTGGGAGGGATCACATTGAAAAAACTATACATTGGCTTTTTTAGCTTACTTGCCATTTGTATCGGCATTGGGATGTTTTATTTTTCTTTTTACCGACAAGATAAAATGGAGTTTCCAAAAGACGTGACGATGGAAACCGCATGGGGAAAACCGTATTCATTTCGTAACATGGAACCGAAAGTGCGCCTATTAGAGTTCGTGTACACAAACTGTCCAGACATTTGTCCAAGTACGTCATTTCAAATGAAACAGTTAAAAGAACGGTTGGAAAAAGACGGTTTGTTTAAAAACAAAGTTGAATTTATTACGATCACCATTGATCCAACACGCGACACACAACAAGTGATGCAAACGTATGCGAACATGTTCGGCGTGGAAAGCGATGACGAAGGATGGATTTTTTTGAGAGGTAGCGAAGAAAATACGAAAAAAGTAGCTGACGCTTTCGACTTCTTATATCGCGATCCTGGAAACGGCATGCTGATTCATACGACGCTCACTTACTTTTTAGACGAAAACAATCGCGTCATCGCCACATTCGGAATGGGCGAAAAAGGTTTCGATAAAGAAAAAGTATATAAAGAAATTGTAAAAGAGGCGAAGTAGCCTCTTTTACAAAAAAACCTAGCTCGCTGGCTAGGTTTTTTATTTCACTTTAAACTTATTCATCATCTCTGTCAGTTCATCAGCTAACTGTTCAACTTGTTTTGCTTGTTCAAAAACTTGTTGAGCTGCTGCTGCTTGCTGTTCAGTTGCCGCGCTCACTTCTTCAATGCTAGCCGATGCTTCCTCTGTTACTGCTGCGACATCTTGCATATGCTCTGCAATTGTTTTCGTATCACTTTGCACAGTATGAATGCGAGAAATCACTTGATCACTTCGTTCGCTTGCGCTCGTCAAGTTGTGTGCAATATGTTGGAACGCTTGTTTCGCTTCACTCACTCGTTCAAAAGCAAGATTCGCCACTTTACTGCCTTCTGTCACAATCACGATCGCTTGTTCTGTATCGCTATATGTTTGCTGGATCATTTGCGCAATTTTATCTGTTGCTTTTTCTGTTTCTTCTGCTAGTTTTCTCACTTCTCCTGCTACAACGGCAAAACCTCTCCCTGCTTCTCCCGCTCTTGCTGCCTCAATCGAAGCATTCAATGCTAATAAATTCGTTTGCGATGTAATATGACTAATCACATTAACAATTTCTCTCACTTCTTTTGAACGTTCACCTAATCGTTTCATCGCCTCAACTGCATCTCTTGAATGTTTAGTTGCCGACATCATCGCTTCGCTCATCGTATGAAGAATCGTTTCTCCTTGTATCGACACTTGCTTTGCTTCTGCCATCGCTTTTTCCATATTTTCAGCTTCTCCAATTAATCGCTGTAATTCGTTCATCATGCGATTGACTCGTTCTGTGACATCTTGAACAGAATGTGCGATTGCTGTCGAACCGTGAGCCATTTCGCTCATCGTCACTGCCACTTGGTTTGTTGTTTGCTTCGTTTCATCACTAGCCACCACAAACGTTTGAGCATATTGACGAAGCTGCTCAGCTGAATCGTGCAACTGTTGTAGCATATGTCGCATATGATGAACCATTTGTTGAAAATATTGACCGAGCTGTCCTACTTCATCTTTGCTTCGATGGTCGATCGTTACCGTTAAGTCACCGCTCGCTACTTCTTTCGTTAATTGGCTTAATTTTTGCAACGGACGGACAAGTCGTGAAGCAAATAAAACGATTATAACAACCGCAAATAACACAACAACTCCCGCCGTAACAAACGATAAAATCGCTAAATAATATAACTTTTCTGTCGCTTCATCGACAGGCACAGTAAGCACAATCCCCCATCCTGTCGATTCAATTGGTGCATAGAAGGCGTATTTTTTTACCCCTTCAAATTCATATATCCCCATTCCTTTTTTGCCATCTAACGCCCGTCTTAACAATGAAACGAGCTGATCATTTTTTTCTTTCAATAAGTTTTTCTCTAATACGTATTCTTTTTTCGGATGCGCAATTAGCACTCCGTCTTGCTGAATTAAATACCCATATCCCGTTTTCCCAACATCAACGTGAGTAACTAAGTTTGTTATTTCTTCTGTTTTTACTGTCCCTAATAGTACGCCAATAATTTCTCCTTTTTCACGAATAGGAGAAGCAATGACAATGACTTTTTCCCCAGTCGCACGTGAAACGATCACATCAGAAATGGACGTTTTCCCTTTTAAAGCCTCTTGAAAGTATAGGCGATCACTAATGGATAATTCTTTTCCATTCGCGTACGCTTTTCCATTCCGATCAGCAACGGCAATCAACTCAAATGTTGACCACGTTTTTTGGATATGAGCAAGTCTTGTCTCATTTTTTTGTAGCTCAACAACATTCCATCCACCTTCACTGCTCAATCCTTCAATTAATTTTTTATGATCGATAATCCACTGATTGACCGCTGTTTGCAGCCGTCCAAGCTCTACTTGAGCCGTCTGTTCAAATTGATCCTCTAAAAACTGCTTTGCTTTTTGATGGTTCAAATATGCCACTAAAAATAAAGAAATAATGACAAGAGGCATAATGACTAACAGTAGCTTTCCCCTAATACTTTTCATAATCTTCCCCCTAACAAACGAATGTTTTATATATGTATTATCATAAATAAAATAAGTATGTAATAAAAGTAGGTAATTTTGACGATTATGATACATTTTAAATAAAATATTTATCTCTATTTTATATATTGAAAAATCAACATCTTTCGACAATAATAGACATATATTCTATTTTTCTATGTAAAAGGAGGGACGGAAGAAGTGGAAGAAAAAATACGCTTGCCACATGCTCTTTTCTCAAATGAACAGTTGCTATTTCATATGATGGACCAATTGTTCGATATCGTTTTTTTAATGAAAGTCGAAAAAGGACCGCGGTTTCGTTACGTGCGCGTCAGTCCGACAGCCCTCCATTTAGCGAATTTACGCGAAGAAGATATGGGAAAATATATTGAAGATGTGTATGATGAACATGTCGCAAATCATTTAAACTTTCAATATATAAGAGCATGCAAAACAAAGTCGCTCGTCACCTTTCGTGCTCGGATGAACGTAAAAGATGACATACGTTTTGCAGAATCTACGTTAATTCCGCTTTTGAACGAAAAAAATGAAGTATCATATATCGTCGCATGTACGCGTGAAATTACCGATATGCTAAAAAAAGAAGAACAGCTAGAAGAAGCACAACAACTAATTGACTCTTTATTTACCCACTCCCAAGAAGCTTTTATTTTATTTGATTTATTCGGGCATATTATTCGCGTCAACGAAGAAACAAAACGTTTATTCGGATTGCAACAAAAAGACGTTGTCGGGAAAACACTTTTCGACGTCATTCCTGTATATAAAGAAAATGTCGATCAAACGTTGCAACGATTAAGCGAAGGAAAACCGTTACATGCCATTCGCCTAACGATGAAAACGAAAAACGGTGAGACGATATACGTTTCTGTAAACGCATCTCCTTTATTCAACAAAGACGGAAACATTATCGCAGGCTTTGCTAGCCTTTTAAATATTACCGATCTCATCCTAACGCAAAAACAATTAAAGCAAAGCGAAAAATTACATCGTCATGTCGTGGAAACCTTTCCCGAGGCGATTATGATTTGTACAAATCAACAAGTAACGTATGCGAATGCAGTCGCCCTCCGTATGTTCAAAGCATCAACGATCGAAGACGTACGAAACAAACCAGTCCAACAATGGATTCATACCGTCCCGGAGCCAACCATCACAGCAATCGACGGCGAAACAATCCCTGTACAAATCGACATCCTCCCGTTCCCGTACGAAACAAACAGGACTGAACTGATGATCATTAAACCGAGTGAACCGATCGTTGTACATGAAAAAGAAAAAGTATATATAGATCGAACGGAGTTTATGGAAAAGCTCACCGATCTTCTTTTTACGCACGAAGGTGTCGCCGTTCTGTTAATTGATATACATCAATTTAAATTTATCAATAGCTTTCTCGGCTATGAAAACGGTGACGAGCTATTAAAACAAGTAAGTATGCGCCTGCACAACATGATGAACCGAAAAGCGATTTGGACGCGAATAACGGGCGATCAATTCGCAATTGCTCTTTCGTACGAAAGCCAAGAAGAAGTAAAGCAGTTTGCCACCATGATAAAAGAGGTGCTCATCGAGCCATATCTGATCGCTCAACAACAAATTCGCATCGGCATTCATATCGGTGTCGGCTACGCATACGATGCAAAGTTATGTGCGGAAACGTTGTTAAACAATGCCGAAAAAGCGCTATATTTTGCGAAAACGGAAGGAACAAACGTCGTGAAATCGTACGAAGCGCATATGTCGGACGCTTTTACCCGCAAGATTCAGCTTGAAAATGCCCTTTCGTCAGCAGTGAAAAACGGAGAACTTTTTTTGCTTTATCAGCCGAAAATCAATTTCTACGCACGTTCGTTTAGTGTCGAAGCGCTCGTCCGTTGGAAACATCCTCAGTTCGGCTTTGTGAGCCCCGCCGAATTTATTCCAATGGCGGAAGAAACGAACGTCATTCACGACATCGGAAAATGGGTGTTGCGTCAAGCGTGTCGCGATCTTTCGCTTTTGCGCCAACATACGACGAATCGTATGAAAATCGCTGTCAACTTATCTGCCAAACAATTGCTAGACGAACAACTATTCGAGGATATTCAACATATTTTACAAGAAGAAGGTTGCGACGCCTCTTGTTTTATATTTGAAATTACCGAAACAACAATGATTAAAAATCCCGAACATGTCGTAAAAACGTTAGAACGTTTAAAACAGCTCGGCTTTTCGATTGCCGTAGACGACTTTGGCGTCAGCTACTCGTCGCTTGAATATTTAAATCGCTTCCCGATCGATGAAGTGAAAATCGATCGCTCGTTTATTCAAAACATAATAAACAATGAAAAAAGCAAAGAAATTGTGAGCGCCATTATTTCGCTTGCGCACAAATTACGGCTAACGGTGACTGCCGAAGGAGTCGAAACAAAAGAACAAGCGCAGTTTTTAATTGAAAAACAGTGCGAACAATTACAAGGGTTTTATTTTAGCCGTCCGGTCTCGCTTGAACAGCTCCCAAGCACGATCGCATCATTACAAAACATGATGAAATCCCCGATGTAACTCGGGGATTTTTTTATACAAGCACGGCGCGATCGCTGGCGAATTGGCTGCCGCGAATACGTTGAAACTCTTGAAGAAGAGAGGCAACAGTTAACTTTTTCTTCTCTTCTCCACTTGCTTCGAAAATGATTTGTCCCCCGTCCATCATAATGAGACGATTACCTAATTGAACAGCTTGTTCCATATTGTGCGTCACCATTAACGTCGTCAAGCGATTCGTTTCAACAATTTGTTTCGTTAAGTCTGTAATTAGCTTTGCGCGCGCAGGGTCTAACGCCGCGGTATGTTCATCGAGAAGGAGCACATGCGGCTTCGTAAACGTCGCCATTAAAAGCGATAACGCTTGCCGCTCCCCACCAGATAACAAGCCGACTTTCGCATGGAGACGGTTTTCTAATCCGAGCTGGAGCGTCGCGAGCGTTTCTTTAAAAAATTCGCGCCGCTTTTTCGTTACGCCGAAACGGAGCGTTCGCTTTACCGTTCGGTTATAAGCGATCGCTAAATTTTCTTCAATCGTCATGTTCGGTGCTGTCCCTGCCATCGGATCTTGAAAGACGCGACCGATATAACGCGCTCGATCGTGTTCACTCATCGTCGTCACATCTTTCCCGTCAATCACGACTTCTCCTGTATCTGGAGCCAATCTCCCTGAAATAATGTTCATCAACGTCGATTTCCCCGCTCCGTTGCTGCCGATAATTGTTACAAAATCGCCCGGCTGAAGCGAAAGTTCGATATGTTTTAACGCCACTTTTTCATCGAGCGTTCCTTCGTTAAACACTTTCGTAATCTGCTTGAGTTGAAGCAACGGCTGCACCTCGCTTTCTCGCTTTCCGCTTTTTTTCGGCACGCGCCGCTACCATTTGCGGAACGACGAGCGCTAAAATGACAATCATCGCTGTAATGAGCTTCACATCGCCCGTCTCTAAAAATTGGACGCGCAACGCAAGCGTAATGACGATGCGATATACAATGGCTCCGAAAATCACCGCAAGCGTCGCTCGCACAATCGTTTTCGCCCCAAATAACGCTTCCCCGATAATGACCGACGCTAAACCGATGACGATCATGCCGATCCCCATGCCGATATCGCTAAAGCCACTATATTGCGCAATAAGCGCACCTGAAAACGCGACGAGCGCGTTTGACAAGCCGAGACCGATCATCGTTAAACGGTCGGTGTTGCCTGAAAAACTAGCAATCATTTTTTTATTATCCCCGACGGCACGAAGCGCCAAACCGACTTCCGTTTTTAAAAATACGTCAATGACTACTTTCACTACAGCGACTAAAAACATCCCGAAAACGATAATCGCCCACGTTTTCGGAACGAAAGGAAATATCGTTGCCAACGCTTGATCGAAACGTTGAAATGCTTTTGTGATGATCGTCATGACCGTTTCTTGTTGTAAAAGCGGGACGTTCGGTTTATCCATAATGCGCAAGTTAATCGAATATAAAGCGATCATCATTAAAATCCCTGATAATAACGGATTAATTTTCCCCTTCGTATGCAAAAGGCCTGTCGCACATCCTGCGAAAAAGCCGGCACCAAGCGCCGCAAGCGAAGCAATAAACGGATTGACGCCACCGACGATGAGAACGGAAGCGACTGCCGCTCCCGTCACGAAACTTCCGTCCACCGTCAAATCAGGAAAATCTAAAACGCGAAACGATATATACACCCCAAGCGCCATAAGCGCATATAACAATCCTGCTTCAACTGAGCTAAACAATGCTGTAATCATTCGGATCCATCCTTTGTTTTATTCAATAAATTCCGCCATGCTATCCCATTCACTACGCCATTCGACACCCATCTCTTTTGCTGCTTTTTTATTGATGACAAGCTTCAATTTTTGCGGATATTGTACCGGAAGTTCAGATGGCTTTTTCTTTCCTTCTAAAATGTCTGCTGCCATGACGCCTGCTTCATAGCCAATATCGTAGTAGTCAAAACCGTACGCCGCGAAACCGCCACGTTTCACGGAATCTAACTCGCCGACAAAAAGCGGTACATCTTGATCGTTCGCGACTTGAATGACGGACTCAAGCGCTGAAACGACCGTATTGTCCGTAATGACGTAAAAACAATCGACTTTGCCAACTAACGATTCCGCCGCTTGTTTCACTTCCGCCGATGTCGACACCGAAACAGGTACGATCGTTAAGTCGGTTCCTTCCATCGCTTTTTTCACCGCATCAATTTGCGCCACAGAGTTTTGCTCGCCCGCGTTGTAAATCATGCCGACGCGATTTCCATTCACAAATTGATCAATAAATTGCACCGTTTTCGGAATAGCATCTGGATGCGTATCCGTTGTCCCTGTCACATTTCCACCCGGATTTTCCATCGATTGTACAAGCTTCGCTCCAACCGGATCTGTCACAGACGTAAAGACGATTGGAATATCTTTTGTTGCATTTAATGCACCAAGCGCGCTCGGTGTCGAATTAGCGAAGATTAAATCGACGCCATCCGCAACAAAGTTGTTGGCAATCGTTTGGTTATTGTTCATATCCCCTTGCGCGATTTGCACATCGTATTCGACTTTTAACCCTTTTTCTTCAAGCGCCTTTTTAAATCCGTTAAATGCCGCATCAAGCGACGGATGTTCAACAATTTGCGTCACACCGATTTTATATGTTTTCTCCTCGCTTTTTTCTGTTGTCGTTTTTTCCCCAGCACATCCTGCTAGCACACTTCCTGCAAGCAACAACGCGCCACACGTCTTTACCCACTTCATTTGTATCCCCCTCACTTTTTCGCTGTTTCGCTTTTATGCGTTAAATTATACAAATATATTTTCTAAATATCAAGTCAATTCTAAAAAAAATAAGAAAAGCGCAAAGCGCCCGCCTATCGGCGAAGAGCGCACAAGCCCCACCGAGGAGAGCTCGAACCAAGCGGTCGCTTGGTTCTGCGTGGGTAACATCACTGAGGTGTCTCAATGTGTCGCCGCCGCAGTGTGGGGCGGAGCGACTCGAGCCGATGGCGCTTGGAGCTAGACATGAACCCGAAATTTTATATTTTCTCATCTTGAAAAAAAAACGGTGCTTACATCGCACCGCTTTGAGAGATGACTTGTTCTTTTAATGCACGTCTTAAAATTTTTCCTGTCGTATTTTTTGGCAATTCCTCTAAAAATTCAATCGAACTTGGCACTTTATATTTCGCTAAATGCTCGCTACAATAAGCGATTAGCTGTTGTTCTGTCAACTGTTTATTTTTACTTACCACATAGCATTTTACCGCCTCTCCAAAATTCGGGTCTGGCACGCCGATGACTGCGGCTTCCACGACATCCGGATGGCTGTAAAGCACTTCTTCCACTTCACGCGGATATACGTTATATCCTCCAACAATAATCATATCTTTTTTCCGATCAACAATGTAAAAATATCCTTCTTCATCCATTTTCGCTAAGTCACCTGTATATAACCAACCGTCTCGAATCGTATGCGCGGTTTCTTCTGGCATTTTATAATACCCTTTCATCACATTCGGACCGCGCACAATCAGTTCTCCGACTTCACCAACAGGCACTTCTTCTCCTAATTCATTGACGATTTTATTTTCAACGTTTATAATGCTCGTCCCGATCGAGCCCGGTTTACGCGGACGATCAAGCGGATTAAAACATGTGACTGGCGAAGCTTCTGACAGTCCATACCCTTCGGAAATGATAACTTGAAACTTTTTCTCGAAGTTTTTCAATAACGCAACAGGCATCGATGCTCCGCCTGAAATACATAGGCGCATATGCGCAAAATCTTCCGCCTTTCCGTCTGGATATTGATATAAAAAGTTATACATCGTCGGCACACCCGCAAAAACAGTCGCCTTTTGTTCACGCGCCACTTTAAATACTTCTCCCGGGCTAAATTTCGGGAGAATAAGCACCGTTCCCCCATTCATAAGCGGGGCATTGAGCGCCACCGTCAAACAAAAGACATGAAACATCGGCAACGTCGCAATGACGCGGTCATCTTCGTTTATTTTTAAGTAATCTGCGACATCTTGGGCGTTGCTGTATAAATTTTTATGCGTCAACATCGCTCCTTTTGGCTTTCCAGTCGTTCCTGATGTATATAAAATGACCGCCACATCATCATCGTGAAGCTCTGGCCCGAAGAACGGCACATCACCTGTCGCAAGCACATTTGTAAACGATTTCATTTTTTCCGGCACGACGATGCCATGTTCTTTCCCTTGCGGTGTTTCACAAATGATGATATGCTCAACATTCGGTAAACGTCCGTCAAGCTTCATAAGCGTCGGCATGACAACATCAAGCGCAATGACGACTTTCACATCGCCGTTTGTTAAAATGTAATGAATTTCATCTGCCGTATAAATGGGGTTAATCGGAATCACCGTCGCCCCCGCACGCATCGCACCATATAAACTGACGATAAAATACGGTGAATTGCCTAACAATAGCGCCACATGATCCCCTTTGTTTACCCCTAGCTTCGCGAGTCCGCTCGCAAATTTCATAATCGCGCCGTTCAGTTCACCGTACGTTGCTGATGTTTGCTCGAACATATACGCCTGCTTATCTGGCTTTTGCGTAGCTATTTGCTGTAACCGTGAAACTAAATTCATTTTCCCCACCCCTTTAGTGAATGAATGATCATTCATTTTAAAATTAAAAAAATTCTAAATGTATTATATTTTAAAATAAAAAAACAGGCAAGTGAGACATATTGAATTTAAAAAAAACGAGGCTTTGTCGCCCCGTATTAAAACGATATGGATCGCATTTGGCTATCTGTGGCGCGCAGCAATTCTCCCCACGTTCGATAGCCGCGCATGCGAAATTGTTCCAACAGCTCAACGAATAAATACGCTGTCGTGAGCGCATCGCCGATGGCGGAATGTCGTTCATACATGCGTGTACCGAACGCTTGGGCATATCGTTCCAAATCGCGCATATCATATGACGGTGCAATAAAGCCAATTAAATCAAGCGTATCGATAAACGTCGGTTTGCGAAATTTCATTTTTTCGCGGCGCAATTCGTGTTTCATCACAAATAAGTCAAACGAAATGTAATGTCCGACAAAGCAAACGCTTTGTTTTTGTTCAACAAATTGAAAAAAATGTTGCAATGCTTCAATTGCCGTCGGCGCATGTTTCACCTTTTCTTCCGTAATGTTCGTCAATTCAACAATAACCGGTGGGATATCGCGATTCGGATTCACATACGTATGAAACGTTTCGTCTTCTATCACCGTCGTTCCCTTCACTTGCACCGCACCGATTTCGATTAACCGATCCGTTGTCGCTACATCAAACCCGGTCGTTTCTGTATCAAATACGGTAAAAACAATATCATCAATCGGCGTCGATAACGGGATGTTATCATTTAACTTATAGTCAATCGCCTTTCGTAAAAAAAACACCCCTATCCCCCCTAAAAATGAGAAAATAATTGCGCCTGCAGTTGCTTTAACGTTTTTAAACTTAACATGAGTTCATCTTTTTCTCTTGTCGTCATCGTCGTAAAAGATAAGACAGACGACGATTGTTTATTCGCTTTATAATGATTCCATTTATGGCGAATGTAAATAGCTAGCACATTCTCGGCCGCTTTTTGCACATCTTTCGCAAACGCAGGAGATAATACTTGTTTTTCCTTTAGCTTCTCAATTCGCTCAAACGGCGTGCCAGATACGATTCCATGAATGAGCCCTAAAATTTGTATGCTATGATGGTACGGAAATAACACTTCTTTTTTCATATCGATTGTTTTTCGCTCAAGCCCGAAAATCGAGCGAATCGGACGATCAAGCGTCGGAATTTCATTTTGCTTTTCCATCTCAACAAGCCGAAAAAAGAAAATTTTCGCGCGGTTTAACTGCTCACGAATTTGTTGTTCAAACGCACGATGCAAGTCGATATCCCCATATACAAATCGATACGAGAAAAAGTTTTGCGCCAACAACAAATTGTCATTTGTCGCATGAATCATCCACTCGCGCAATCGATCTTTCCACGTTTCAAGCGAACCACGCCATGCGTTTTCGCTCGCCATCATCTTCCCTTTGCATCGCTCATATCCCGCTTTCTCCATGACGCGCACAATCGCTTCACCAAGCGTTGCAAAATATGAAGCGTGCTCCTCGCTTTCGTACACAAGAAAATGATCTTGGTCGGTTAATAAAAACTGCTCCCTCCGTCCGCTTGATCCCATCTGGTAAAAGGCGAAACGGCACGGAGGATCTCCGACTTGTTCGATCGCTAACGATAAACAACGAAAGACGAGTCGATCGTACAGTTTCGTAATCGTATTTAAACATTGGGCAATCGGCACTTGATCGCGCAACATTGTCGCCAACAACTCGTAAATCGCTATTTTCATTTTTGATAGCGTATGTTCATCCGCATGATCAATTTGTTGAATCGTGCGCATCATGCTTTCATTTTTCTTTCGCATTAAATCTGAAAACGTCACAATCCCTTCTACTTTTCCGTCGTCAACAACAGGTAAATGTTTCACCCCACGTTCAATCATCATGGCAAGCGCATCGTAATAATACGCAAATCGTGAAATCGTCGCGACATGTTTTGTCATCACTCGTTCAACAGCCGTGTCATATGGAAGCGACTGTCCAAGCACTCGCTCGACAAGATCCGTTTCCGTTAAAATACCACATAACTGTTGGTCATTCGTCACAACGATCGAACTAATATGAGTCGCCGCCATTTTTTTTGCTGCTTCTTGTACTGTCGCCGTTGGCGGTAAAGTGACGACATCGCGAACCATTAAATCTTGCACAGGAACGACAAACGATGTGGAATCGCCAAATTTGCGCGCTTGTTTGACTTGTTCAGCAAGCGACACATATACGTCTTTTAATCGGATGCACGCCTGCGCAAGCAAATAGTCATGGACGTTCGGATCATCCCATAACCGAGTTAACACAGAAAACGGCATGACAAGCACTTCACATCGTTCCGCCGCCCGTACAGCAACGAGCTCTTCTTTTCCATCGCTTTTCGATACACCTAAAAAATGAGCTAAGCTTGAAAAGCCGATAATTCCACCTTTTTGTACGACTTCAAGCACTTCGTCATACCCTTCGTGCTCGACGTATACTTCCGCCACACCATCAAGCAACAAAACAAGCCCTTTGCGCCGCTCATTTTTCCCTAAAATAAGATCGTCTTTTTCAAACGCCTTTCGTTCACATGCAGCGATAAGCTGTTCAATTTCACGTTGTGGCAACCCCCGGAATAATGGATGCATCTATATCTCCTCCCTTATAAAAACGGCATCTGTATACACAGATGCCTTGACATTATCTCATCCACACTTGACCGTCTTTATATGTCATTTGTTCTGGATAACGGAGGTCATATACTTCTTCTTGTACAGATTGTGAAGGCTCTTTCGTCATCAATGACACGACGACGTTTGCTGCGATCGCAGCGATTGCTCCAAAAATCCCTGCTCCTGTATCAACAATTCCTGCAACGGAAAAGCCACCATATTTCGCCGCCAAAATGTAGCCTAACGAAACGACTAACCCAACAAGCATGCCTGCAATCGCACCTGCCGCATTTGAACGTTTCCACCATACCCCGAGCACGAGCGCTGGGAAGAACGTACTTGCCGCAATCGCAAACGCCCATGCGACAATTTGTGTAATAACGCCCGGTGGATTTAATGCGACTAAACCAGCCAACACCGTTGCCGCAACGATCGAAATGCGCGCAACGAGCAAGCGGTTTTGCTCTGATGCGTTCGGACGTAAAATGCGATAGTAAATGTCATGCGCAAACGATGAAGAAATGGCAATCATTAAGCCTCCTGCGGTCGATAACGCTGCCGCCATCGCTCCAGCTGCGACTAAACCGATAACGAACATACCAAGGTTTGCAATTTCTGGCGTCGCCATCACGACGATGTCGTTGCTGATGACCATCTCTTGCCATTGTAAAATACCGTCGCCATTTGCATCTGCAATTTGTAATTTTCCTGTGTTAATCCACTTTTCTGTCCATGCTGGCAATTCGGTAATTTTTTGACCGACGACATTTTTAATTAGGATGAAACGCGAAAAGGCTGCATACGCAGGTGCTGATAAATAAAGCAACCCGATAAATAAAAGCGCCCATGCTCCCGACCAACGTGCCGCTTTCATCGTTGATACCGTATAAAAGCGAACGATGACGTGTGGAAGTCCTGCCGTTCCAGCCATTAACGTAAACATAAGAGCAAGAAACTGCCATTTGCTACCTTTTAAAAATGGTTCTGCATACTGCGAAATGCCTAATTGCTGATCTAACTCTTGAAATTGACCAACAATTTTTCCGTAAGAAAGCCACGGAATTGGGTTTCCTGTCAACTGAAGCGACATGAAAACGACCGGGATTAAGTAAGCGATAATTAAAATGACGTATTGCGCCACCTGCGTCCATGTAATTCCTTTCATTCCGCCAAACGCGGCATAAAACGCAATTAATACAACCCCAATCATCGTACCGACTTTTGCGTCCACTTCAAGCAAACGCCCGATAACAACGCCCGAACCAGAAAGCTGTCCAATCGAATAAACGAACGAAATAATAATTGTACAAAGAGCAGCAATCATGCGAGCCGTATGGCTTTCATAACGGTCGCCGATAAACTCTGGCACCGTATAACGTCCATATTTCCGAAGCTGTGGGGCAAGTAAAAACGTAAGCAACAAATAACCGCCCGTCCAGCCCATAATATATGCAAGACCGTCGTATCCTAACAACATAATCGTACCGGCCATACCGATAAAGGATGCTGCGCTCATCCAGTCCGCTGCGATCGCCATTCCGTTTGAAAACGGAGAAATGCCGCGACCTGCTACGTAGAAATCAGACGTTTCTTTCGCTTTATTGTAAATCGCAATTCCGATATATAACGCAAATGATGCAATAATAATGGATAAAGACACGAGAAATTGTGTATCCATCTTGCTCCCCCTTCCCCTTTGTTCTCTTAATGATCAAGCGCTTTGCCTGCGCTTAATTGTTCGTTTTTCTCTTCGCTAATGCCGTACTTTTTATCGATGTTGTCGCTCACTTTTGCGTTAATAAACAACAACAAAATAAACGTCACAATCGCCCCTTGCGCTCCCATAAAATAATGGAACGGGAAGCCGTTAAACGTCATATTTTTAAACGACTCGGCAAACATGACGACGCCAAATGAAACAATAAACCAAATAATCAAGAAAATAACAATTAACCGCACACGCTCACGGAAATATGCATCCGCCACTTTTTTATCGATTTGTTTCAAACAAACACACCCCCAAGTTAAAAATAAATTTGACCGTTTCTAAAAATGGTGCTGGGAACGTTATGACTTCAAACAAAAAGTAAGCGAAGACTGACAAGAATGGAATGAGTAAAAAGAAAGGCTTTTGCTTACGAAAAGCAACGTACAAACTTATGACTGTAATCGCTAAGATGAGGTAAAACGCAACCAAACAAATACCCCCTTTAACTTGTAAGCGTTATCATTTTCTTTTAGCACCCACCTCCTAGTATGTGTTACTAAATTTTAAGAAAATTCTAACACAACCATATTATCTCTACTTTTTCATTCATCGTCAAGCACCTGTTCAAAAAATTTTCAAAATTTTTATTCTGTATTATAACAAATAAAAAATGGACTAGCTCAAAAAATCACTCAAATTGTTTCAAATAATCAAGATCCAATATCAAACGATTATTTATTTGTTAGGTGCACTTCTTGGAAAGTCTCTCACACACTAGGGTGACGGGGAGCCTGTGAATAGACCGTATCAAAGGCTTCAAATTTTTGATATCCAGTATTTTTAGTTCATGTCTTTCGTTTTGTTTTGTTTCCTTTTCATGAATAAAAGAATTATGAGGAAGCCAAGTAAAATAAGTGTAATCCACAAGGAAATAGAATAAGCTTTTTTAAATAGTTGAATGGTCCACGCTGGTGCCCAAGCATCATCCCCTAGTAGCCAATATGCGACCACATTTGAAATTCCAATACCTTCTGTATTTGGTTTCAGTGATTGATAATAATTAAGTGCTAAACTAATACTGCAAACTACGGATACGAGAAAAAGTGCAGTAATTGTCATAAGGAGTGTTTTAGATAAATCTTTTGTTCTTCTATAGAATAAATGAGTAAAAATTAAAAGATTAAGTAACAAAATATAATAAAAATAAAGTTCTGGATTGAACATAATTTCACTCCCTATCGAAATGTTCCCTTAAGATTAGTACATTAAATACATGTAACTATCCAGCCGCATAATTAAGTGAGCTGAATAGTTACTTTGACTTAGAGTTTTAAAAAACTGCCAATAAATTTTTATAATAAATTTCCACAAAAAAATGAATAAGCGTAGTGATTCGCTACCCTTCCCATGTCCATCTTGTTTTCGCTAATTGCACATCGCCATGAAAAATCGTTTTTGCTTCAGCGACAAGTTGTTCGACGTTGCCGAAATGAGGCAAGTGCGTAAGCAACAACGTTTCAACGCCTGCATCGCGAGCGATCGTTGCCGCTTCTTCACTCGTCATATGCCCAGCTTGTTTTGCGGGTTGCCCTGCGTAAAAATTGCATTCGCAAATGAGTAAATTCGCCTGTTTGGCAAAAGGAACGAACTGCGGCAAATAACTTGAATCAGCTGTGTACACGACCGTTTTTTCTCCTGCCGTGATTCGCATCGCATAACAAATGGCTGGATGTTCCGTTTCCATAAACGAAATCGTAAACGGACCGATATGAAGCGTCTCATTCGGATCGTACGCCACTGCTTTTGTCACCCCTTTATGAGCGAGGCGCGCAAATCCATCTCGATCGAGCGAATGACCATAAATCGCCAACTCCGGCAAATCGACGCTTAAATTTTTCTTAATCAGTCGGGCATATTGAAGCGGGCCAATATCTGCCACGTGATCGTGATGATAATGCGATACGATGACCGCATCAATTTGTTCAATGTCAATGACGTTTTGTAGCTGCGCTAACGCTCCGCTTCCGCAGTCGACTAACAGATGAAACCCATCATGTTCGAACAAATAACACGATGTCGCTTCATTTTTTTTCGGAAATGCTCCCCAATAACCGATCACTGACACTTTCATATGTATTCACCTTCCTATTGTAAATGTGTACACCTACACAATACCAAATTTTCGTCTTCATTTCACATATATAAATGTTATAAAACAACTATTGACAAATGTATATCTGTTATAATACAATAAGATTAACAAAAACGAAGGGGATGGGGAGTTATGTTAGAAAAAATGTCTGAATTTTATAAAAAGTTACCTCCAAAAACATGTTGCGAGTGCGGGAAAGAAATGGAAGAGCAACATGAATGTTACGGCAATGTTTGCGTTCAATGCTTAAACGTTTCTTGCTAAAGTAAAAAGCAGCCACGCTGGCTGCTTTTTACTTTAACTTATATACACGTGCTTCATACGGCTTTAGCACAATGGTTTCAATCGGTTCACGTTCATCGACCGCATAGTTGCTAATGAGCAATTGTTTTTCCGTAAACGTCACGTGTGACGGCAATGTAAATGTCGGCTGGTCGCTGCTAAAGTTTGTAATGACAAGCAGCTGTTCATCGTTGAACTTGCGCACATATGCGTAAATTTGTTCATCGTCTTCAAGCAATAGCTCATATGATCCGTACACGATAATCGGATGTTCTTTTCTGAGACGAATTAGCTTTTTGTAATAATGGAATACCGAGTTTTCATCTTTTAACGCTTGTTCAACGTTAATGTCACGATAATTCGGATTGACATTAATCCACGGCGTGCCTGTCGTAAATCCGGCATGCTCCGTTGCATCCCATTGCATCGGCGTACGTGCATTGTCACGACCACGATAATGAATCGCTTTTAATATTTGATCTGGATCGTATCCTTTGTTCACAACGACATCGTTCCATAAATTTATCGTTTCAACGTCGCGATAATATTCGATTGACGGAAACGCAACATTCGTCATGCCGATTTCTTGTCCTTGATAAATGTATGGCGTTCCTTGCATCATATGTAGCCATGTCGCCAACATTTTTGCACTTTCGACCCGATACGTTTTATCATCGCCAAAACGAGATACGGAACGCGGTTGATCATGATTTTCTAAATAAAGCGAATTCCATCCTTTTCCGTGAAGCTCGACTTGCCACTTGCTCATAATTTTTTTCAAATCCGTCAGTTTCCACGGTTGAATATCCCACTTCCCAAGATGGCTCCCCGGCTTCGAATCGACGTCCATATGCTCAAATTGAAATAGCATATTCATGACGCCGTCTTGCTCGTTTGTAAATTGAATCGCATCGTCCGTCGTCACCATCGGCGTTTCTCCGACCGTCATAATGTCGTATTTACTTAACACTTTTTCTTTCATTTCACGCAAATAGTCCATTAACTTCGGTCCGTTAACAAAATATTGTCCGCCCCATTGATAACGGTCATTCGAATTCGTCACTGGCGCATCTGGCAAACCTTCGACTTTTGACAACAAGTTAATGACGTCCATGCGAAATCCGTCAATGCCACGGTCTAACCACCACGTCATCATGTTGAAAATTTCTTCGCGCACCTTTTCGTTTTCCCAGTTTAAATCCGGCTGTTTTTTCGAAAATAAATGTAAATAATATTCCCCTGTCGCCTCATCGTATTGCCATGCCGAACCGCTGAAAAATGATTGCCAATTGTTCGGTTCTTTTCCGTCTTTCCCCGGACGCCAAATGTAATAGTCCCGGTACGGATTATCTTTTGACTTGCGCGATTCAATAAACCAATGATGTTCATCGGACGTATGATTTACAACTAAATCCATCACTAACTTCATGCCACGCGCATGCATTTCGTGAAGCAGTTCGTCCCAATCAGATAGCGTCCCGAATTCTTCCATAATGTCTTGATAATCGCTAATGTCATAGCCGTTATCATCGTTTGGCGACTGATAAACAGGTGACAACCAAACGACATCGACACCAAGCTCTTGTAAATAATCTAGCTTTTCAATAATCCCGCGCAAATCACCGATCCCATCCCCGTTTGAATCTTTAAAACTGCGCGGATAAATTTGATACACGACCGCTTCTTTCCACCATTGTTTCGTCTTTGGAATCGATTCCATTTCCTTTTCCCCTCTCCATTATTCTTTCACTGAACCAGACGTTAAACCAGAAACAATACGACGTTGGAATAATAATACCATAATGACGAGCGGAATCGTTACAATAACTGTCGCTGCTGAAATTTCGCCCCAAGGAATCGTATATTGCCCTTGAAACATTGCGATACCGACTGGCACCGTTTTATAGTTTTCTGCTGTGTTAATCGTTAACGCAAATAAAAATTCGTTCCACGCCGCAATAAAAACGAGAATCGACGTTGTAAAAATGCCTGGTACAGCGAGCGGCAAAATCACTTTAAAATACGTTTGTAGCGGTGTTGCTCCGTCCATTTTCGCTGCTTCTTCTAAATCAAACGGAATTTTACGGAAAAACGTCACTAATAGCCAAATGGAAAGCGGCAACGCAAACGTCGTGTACGGAATAATTAATCCTAAATAACTATTCGTCAACTCAAACTTTTTCACAAACATGTAAATCGGCGAAATCGTCGCAATTTGCGGAAACATCGATACCGATAACACGATGCCAAGAATGACCGACTTTCCTTTAAAATCTAGGCGCGCAATCGCATACGCGGCAAACGCGGCAACAAAGACGGTGTATACAGTCGTAATCGTCGCGATGACTGTGCTGTTCCATAAATATTTTACAAACGGATAATTGACGAAAACAGAAACGTAACTTTTTAACGTCGGATGGCTCGTAAACCAATTAAACGCTTCTTCGCCAAACAATTCGCTTAACGGCTTAATCGAACTTAATAAAATCCATAAAAACGGAAACATGACTAAAAAAACGAAAACAAATAAAAACACATAAAACAATGGACCGGCTTTCTTTTGCATCGTTGCACCTCCTATTTTCGATCAGAAATGAGGTCAGCACCTAAAAATTTAATGTAAATCGTCGAAATGATCGCTACGCAAATGAACACGATCACCGCTAACGCTGAACCGCCACCGAAGTTTGTTTGCGAGAACATCACTTTATACGCTAAAATCGAAATCGTTTCTGTCGAGTTCGCTGGTCCGCCACCTGTTAATACGAAAATTAAGTCAAATACACGAAACGCATCAAGCGTACGGAACAAAAGCGCAACGAGAATGCTTGATTTCAAAAGCGGTAACGTAATTTTGACGAACTGTTGCCACTTTGTCGCTCCGTCAATCGATGCAGCTTCATATAAGGAGCTCGGAATCGTTTGCAATCCGGCAAGCAACAATAACGCCATGTATGGTGTTGTTTTCCATACGTCAGAAAAAATGACGGCAAACATCGCTCCCGCACCTGTCGTTAATAGTTCACTCATATTGTTGATGATGCCGATATCCGCAAAATATTTGGCGACAATCCCATTTTGTCCGTCATACAAAAACTTCCACATTAATGCAGACACTGCCGTCGGAATCGCCCACGGAATTAAAATCGTTGCCCGGACAAGTCCGCGACCGAAAAACGCTTTATTAATAAGCAACGCAATCGCTAAACCGAGCACTAATTCAATCGAAACGGAAATAACGGTAAATACCGTTGTATTCCAAAGCGCTTTCCATAAACGAGCATCGCTTAAATAGTTTTTATAATGAGCAAGACCGACAAAGTTCGGCTCAATGACCGCTCCGCTTAGCCCATTGGCAAGCCCTGTTAATTTGTCTCCTTGCTTCAATTGTCCGTTTTCGTTTAACGTTTTTAACGTTTGTTTCGCTTCGTTAATCGTTTTTGTTAAATGTTGTGCCGCTTGTTCATCAATAGAAACGATTTTTATGTCTTCGCTTGGCACTTCAAAATTGTTTAAAATTTCATCTATTTGCTCATATCGTTTTGCTACTTCTTCATCCGCCCGAATTTCTTCATCTACTTGTTGCAGTTGTTGTTGCAGTGATGTTAACTGCTCTTTTTCATCACCTGTCGCTTGCGTTATTTCTTGTTTTAATGCGCTCATTAAAAACGGATAACTTTCTAAATATCGTTCTAAGTTTAAACTGTAATCAAGATGGAGAGAAGATTTCGCTGGGTTGTTCAGACGATAATCAAATAAGCTGAAATAAAACGACTGAATAACCGGCCAAATGGCGACAGCTAAAATAAGCAAAAGCGATGGAGCGACAAGAATATACGCTAAACGGCGCTCCGATTTTTTTTCGTTTTTCACTCGTTGTTCCCCCTTTATGCAAAGGATTTAGCCTTCAGCGCTCATATGAGGCTGAAGGCTAACGTGTAACTACTGCATCACTGCTTTAATTTCTTTTTCCATATTCGCAACAGCTTCTTCTACTGTAATTTGTCCTGCGATTGCTTTTGATACGTTAATTTGAATAATTTCAGATACTTCTGGATAGTTTGGTACAACTGGACGCGGTACCGCTGCATTTAATCCGTTAACAAATCCTTCTTCTGCAAAGAATGGGTTCGCTTTTAACACTTCTTCGTCTTTAAATAGTTCTGGAAGCGTTGGCGCTAAACCGCCGTAAATCGCAGAAATTTTTTGACCTTCTGGACCCGTCATAAACTTCACAAATTCCCAAGCTGCTTCTTTATTTTTTGAATATGCGTTAATCGCTGTCATCCATCCACCTAATGCAGCAGCTGAACCTTTATCACCAGCAGGCAGTGGCGCAACGCCAACTTTATCAACGATTTTTGATTGCTCTGGATCGTTTGCTAATGCGTATTGGTATGGCCAGTTGCGAATAAATGGCGATTGACCTTCAATAAACGCTGTATGAGATTCTGGTTCTGTAAATGTTGTAACGTTGCTTGGCACAACGTCAGACGTTGCAATTTCAACCATTTTCTTCAACCCTTTAATTGTTTCAGGGCTGTTGACGACAACGTTGTTGTTTTCATCGACGATTTTTCCACCGTATGCCGCAATAAATTCAATCGCGTTACATACTAATCCTTCGTATTGTTTCGCTTGCATTAAGTATCCGAATTGTGTGCCGCCTTGTCCTTTAAACTCGCGAGCAGCTGCTAACAATTCATCCCATGTTTTTGGCACTTTATCTTCTGGTACGATGTCTTTACGATAAAATAATAGTCCTGTGTCAATAAATTTCGGCATCGCCCATTGTTTTCCGTCAAAGTTTCCAGCTGCAAGCGCACCTTGGTTGTATGCACTTAAATCAATGCCGTCTTTTTCGATGAAACGATCGAGCGGAAGAACATATCCAGCTTGCGCAAACTCTGCTGGCCAAATAACGTCTAAGTCCATGACGTCAATTTCCGATGATTTCGCGTTTAACATCGTAACGTACGCATCGTGCTGTGCTCCTGTGTCGGAAGGCATTTCACGAAATTCGACGTCAATGTTTGGATATTTTGCTTCAAACGCTTTTACGATTTCTTCTGTCGCTTTTGTCGCATCTTTCCCGCGAGCATACACGATTTTTACAACTTCTTCAGATTTTTTTGCATCGTCTTTTTTATCCGTTGTTTCCTTCTTGCCTGTGTCTTGACCGCCAGAGCAAGCTGTCAAGCCAAGTGTAAGCGCTAACAACGCAGAAGAAAATTTTGTTGCTTTCTTCATGAAAAAATCCCCCTTATTTTTAAAATAAAATGTATGTCAAACTTCACTTTAGTGAAGCTTGCTACCAACTGTCGATGCGCGAACAATCAGTTGAAGTGGAAATTCGTAAATTTCTTGCACGTCATATTTTTTTGTTTGAATTTTTTCTATCATCACATCAACTGCTTTTTGTGCCATTTGTTTGACTGGTTGATGCACCGTTGTAATTGTCGGATTCGTTAGTTCCGCAATTGCTTGATTATCAAAGCCGACGACCGCTAAATGTTCAGGGATGCGATAGCCGCACGCCAACGCTTCAGATATAATGCCAGCCGCCACTTCATCGCTTCCGGTAAATACGGCAGTCGGACGATTGGAAAGCGCCATTATTTGTCGGAATACACGCTTTCCGTCCGCAATGTGAAACGCATCGCGAAAAGCGTATCGTTCATCAAACGTAAGCTTATATTCCGCTAACGCTTTTTTAAAGCCAATCTCACGCGATTTTGCTACATTGCTTTGATAGCCACCGGAACAATACGCAATTTTCGTATGGCCTTGTTCAAGCAAATGTTTCGTCGCTATGTATCCCCCGTACACTTGATCGAGCCGAACGGTTGGAACGTTTGCACAATCGTCAAACTCGTTGCAAAGAACGATCGGCCCATACTGTAAAAAAGGCTTCAGCTGTTTCCACTCATTTTGGATAGAAGCTAAAATGACTCCGTCTACTTGCTTTGTTTTTAATAAATTCATATAGTTTAATTCTTTTTCCGGCGAATAGCGCGTTTGACAAATAATGAGCTGATAGCCATGTTCCGCTGCTGCTATTTCGGTCGCTTCGACAAGTTCGCTAAAAAACGGATTTGTAATACGCGGAATAAATAATGCTAAAATGCCCGTTTTTTGATTACGCAAACTTCTCGCCGAAGAATTAGGCACATATCCTAGCTTCTCCATCGCTTCAAGCACGAGCTTTCGTTTCTCTTCTGACACGTACGGGTGATTGTTTATGACGCGCGAAATGGTCGTCCGTGAAAGCCCTGTTAGCTTGGCGACATCTTCAATCGTCGCCATCCTCCCATTCCCCCCTTATTTCAATCGAAAAGAAACGAATGAAATCGTTTTCATATTCATATTATACTTACACTCTCTTGTATATGCAAGTTAATTTTTTAAAAAATTTTTTCATTACAAAAAAACTTCTGAAGCGTCTTACGCTTCAGAAGCTTGTTCAACAATCGTTGTAAACTGTCGACGATGTTGAATTGTAAAATACGTCATCGTTCCAGCCATCATGACAACGATAAACATAAGCAGTTTGCCGACGTTTTCCCACATAAATGAGAAATCACCGCTTGAAATGACAGCTTTTAATCCGAAAACAGAATATGTCATTGGCAACCATGCATTAAATAGTTGCAACGAACGTGGAATTAACTCAAGCGGGAACGTTCCAGCGCTTGTCGTTAATTGTAAAATTAATACAACAATCCCGATAAATCGTCCAGGATCCCCAAAAACTGTAACGAGAAATTGAATGACCGATAAAAAGGCAATGCTTGTCACAATGCTAAAGATGATAAATAACGGAACGCTTTTCACTTGTAAATCGAGCCCGAACAACAATACGCTATCAGCAAGGAGCGCTTGTAAAATACCGACGCCGATGAGTACGCCAAATTTTGCAAAAAACCAACTAAATGGCGAGCGCGGTGCTGCAGCTGGCTCGCGAAGTGGAAAGACGATTGAAAGTAAAAGTGCCCCAACAAACAATCCTAATGATAAGAAATATGGCGTAAATCCCGTTCCATAGTTTGGCACTTTATTCATTTTTTCATTTTTTACTTTCACCGGTTCAGCAAACATGTTGTATACAGCTTCATTTGCCTTCACATCGCTTGCTTTCTCCGCACCTTCTTTTAATTTACTTGCTAGTTCTTCTGAACCGTCTGTTAATTGATTCATACCATCTTGCAATTTTCCTGTCCCGGTTGTTAACTCATTCATCCCGCCGGCCAATTGTTGCGAACCGTCAGCCAATCGATGCGCACCATCTTGAAGTTGATCGGCACCGTCCGCAAGAACTTGCAATCCAGAAGCGAGCGTTTTGCCACCATGAGCGAGCTTCGCTGTTCCTTGCTCCGCTTCTTTCATTTTTTCATGTAACGTAGTCATGCCTAAAACAAGCTTTTCTTGACCGCTCGCAAGCGCATTCGCACCATCTGCCAACTGTTGTTGTCCCGCAAGCAGTTGATTCACGCCACCTTCGAGAGCGATATGCCCTTCATGCAACTGCTTTGCTCCATGACTTAACGATGTTGCTCCTGCTTGCAACGCCTTGGCGCCATCGTTTAACTGTGCCACTCCGTTTTCCACTTGCTTGCTTCCTAACGACAATTGCACAACGTTTTGTTTGAGTTGCTCATATACTGCTTTTTGCGTTGGATCTGACGTTTGCGCAATGAGGGCATCAAGTTGAACAGCTAACTTCTCTAACCCTCCTGCCACTTGAGTAGCACCTGTTTGAACTTGCGTAGCTCCTTGTTGCCACTCGGAAAGCGATGTCGCTAATTTTTCTGCTCCCCCGCTTAATTGCTCCGAACCTTGCAACAGCTGCGGCATGCGTTCATCAAGTGCTTTCACTCCTTCAAGCACACGATTGGCCCCAGAAGCAAGCTTTGCCGTCCCTTCTTTTGCTTGTTGCGCTCCAGCAACTAGCTGTCCTTGCCCATCAACCATGCGCTTCATTCCGTCATGAAGCGTTTGAACACCTGTTTCCACTTGCATCGAACCGTCAGCTGCTTGATGCAATCCGTCGGTAAATGCGATCGATTTCTCCGCAAGTGTCGCTAAATGGCGATACAATTCATTTGAACCATCTTGCGCTTGTTTCATGCCATCGTACAGTTTATTCGTTCCTTCGCTTGCATCAACGAGTCCATCATGCAACTTTTCTGCTCCGTCGCTCGCTTTTGTTAGTCCATCTGCCAACGTTTTTACTTTGTCGAACATGTTTTCCGCGTACGTTTCGGTTAATGTTTTTGCGACTTCCGTTTTTATTTTTTCAACCGCCGTTGCGCCAATTTGGGCAGATAAAAAGTTAAATCCTTCATTTGGCTTGTAAATGAGTTGCAGTTTTTTCGGATGATCGTCTTGTAACGTCGTGGCATGTTGTGAAAAATGTTCAGGAATTTCAATGAGCATATAATACCGTTGTTCTTTTAACCCTTTTTCTCCTTCTTGTTCACTTACAAAATGCCAATCAAACTGCTTCTTTTCTCTCAACTTGTCAACAAGATCGTCACCTATATGGAGCTCTTCTCCTTCAAACGTTGTTCCTTTGTCTTTGTTTACAACGGCGACAGGTAAATCATCTAAATGATCGTACGGATCCCAAAACGCCCATAAAAACATGCCGCTATATAAAAGCGGAATAAACAACACAGCGATAATCGGAATGAGCACTTTCCGATTGGACGTGACCGCTTTTATTTCTTTCATCAACAATTGAAATGTATGCATATGCTCAACCCCCTTTTTTAAAATATTGACCAATTTGTTCATTTAGTCATTTCTTACAAAAAAGAGAAGGATCATCACCGAGATAATCCTTTTAACAAATACAAATGAAACAGTTCGGCAATTTTTTGTTGTGATAACGGCTCGTGTTCCTTTTCCCAATCAACGTTTAAAGCGATATACATTTTAAACATTAAAAACGCCGTTAACTCCGCATCGCACGAACGAATTTCTCCTTTTGTCATCGCCTCTTCAATCTTTTCACGAACGTAAGCGATCATTTCACGATCAAGCCGCTTCATGACGTCTCGTACAGCTGGCGTGCCAATATCACGAACTTCTTGTAAAAGTTTTATCGTCAGCTCATGCTCTTTGCGAAACGTAAAAATACGTTGCAAAGCGCGTTGTACGTTTTCGTTAAACGATAAGCGCCGATCAATCGCTGCATCTGCTTCACGCTTAATTTCAGAAATGATGGAAGAGACGATTTCTTCAAGTAGCTCTTCTTTACTTTTGAAAAACGTATAAATCGTTCCTTTCCCAACGTTCGCCATTTTCGCTACTTGATCCATCGTTGTCGCCTTATAACCGAACAGCGAAAACGACTTCGCTGCCGCTTCAATAATTTGTTTTCTTTTTTCTGACATAGGCGTTCATCCTTTGTTTTGACTAAATGAACATTTTGGTCATTTCGTTTTAAATCATAACATACATCACATGCACTTGCAATAGAAAAGGTGCCTTATTTAAGAAGACACCTTTTCCTTCGCGTAACATAAATAGTGCAACACTTTTTTTACCGCTTCTTCCCCTTGATCGATACAATCTGGAAGACCGAGACCTTCATACGAACTTCCTGCTAAAAAGATGCCAGGAAGCTGTTGTTGCATATTTTGTTTGACGCGCTCGATTCGTTCGCGATGGCCGACAATATATTGCGGCATCGATTGTTTCCAACGCGTCACGATCGAAAACATCGGTTTCGTCGTCATATTCATTACTTTATTTAAATCGTCCATCACCACTTGAACAATATCATCGTCTGTTTGGTCGACAATCGCTTCATCTCCAGGGCGCCCGACATAACAACGCAACAACACGTAGCCTTCCGGTGTCGTATGCGGCCATTTTTTATGCGTCCACGTACATGCAGTAATCGTATAGTCGCTATCGCGCGAGACGACAAATCCCGTTCCGTTCATATCTTTTGCTACCGCCTCTTTCGGAAAGGCTAATGCGACCGTTGCGACAGACGTTGATGGCATCGTTTCAAAAGAAGAAAACATCGTTTCATTTGGAAAAAGCGATGACAACGATTGATGCGGAACCGCAACGATGACGCTATCCGCTTCTTTTTTCTCCCCGTTGCTTAACGTTAACACGTATCGGTCATCTACCTTTTCAATCCGCTCGACACGTATCCCTTTATGCACGGTTCCTTTTTCGAGCTTTTGCTCTATGGCATCAACGAGCGATGACAACCCTGTTTTTAACGTTTGGAAAATGCCCTTGTCGCTTTTTTGTTTCGTTTTTTGCTTTGGCATCGATCGTTTCATGCCTAGCACGAGGCTTCCGTGCTTTTGCTCTAAATGGAAATATTGAGGGAATGTCGCCATTAAGCTTAACTGATCGATATCCCCTGCGTAAATGCCCGATAATAAAGGCTCGATTAACCGATCGACAACTTCATTGCCAAGACGTCGACGGAAAAAATGGCCGAGCGATACATCTCCTTCTGTTTTTAACGGCGGCAAAACAAAGTCAGCAGCGGCGCGAAGCTTGCCAAACGGAGAAAAAAGACGCGTCACGACAAACGGTGCAAGCTTTGTCGGGATCCCCATCACCGCTCCGCCCGGAATCGGATGTAGCGTTCGATTCACTAAAATGTACGATTGCCCGGCCGTGTTATGCACAAGCTCTTTTTCAAGCCCGACTTCGTGAATGAGACGGGAAGCGCTCATTTTTCGTGCTAAAAAAGAGTCTGGACCGCGTTCAATAACAAACCCGTCGCGATACACCGTTTGCACTTTTCCTCCAAGTCGATGGCTCGCTTCAATTAATTCACACGAAATCGGTATGTTATTTTCTCGCGCTTCTTTTTGCAAGTAATACGCAGCCGTCAATCCCGTTATTCCACCGCCAATAATGACGACTTTCTTTTTCATAACGACCAGCCTTCTTTACGTAAATGGTTTAAAACAACGGTTGCAAGGGCGTCAATAAACTGTGGATGCGCATTCGGCATCGGTGGACGATAGTAACTTACCCCTAATTCGTCCGTGACTTGCTTGCATTCAATGTCGTTATCGTATAACACTTCTAAATGATCTGCGACAAATCCAGCTGGAACATATACAAACGCCTCGTATTGCTTTTCTTCGTATAATTGCCGTGTTAAATCTTGCACATCAGGACCTAGCCACGGCTCTGGCGTATTCCCTGCACTTTGCCATCCGATCACATAGTCAGAAACGCCTGCTTCTTTCGCAATCAAGTCCGCCGTTTCTTGTAGCTGTTGCGGATACGGATCGCCCATAGCAATAATTTTTTCAGGCAAGCTATGCGCTGACACGATTAACATCGCTTTGTTGCGCTCTCGTTCAGACATCGCCGCATACGTTTCTTTCACTCGATCTGCCCAATATTGAATAAATTTTGGCTCAGTATACCAACTTTCCACACACGTCAATGTCGGTCCGCCTAAACGCGCCGCTTCTTCTTTCGCTCGTCCGTTGTACGATTTGACGCTAAACGTCGAAAAATGTGGGGCTAATACGATCGAAACCGCTTCTTCAATGCCGTCTTCATGCATTTGCCGAACAGCATCTTCAACGAACGGTTCAATATGCTTCAACCCTAAGTATACGCGAAATTCAACGTCATCTTGCACTTCATTCAGCCGTTCAGCAAGCTTTTCCGCCTGTTGTTTCGTAATGGCCGCAAGCGGAGAAATCCCCCCGATCGCTTCATAGCGTTCGCGAAGATCGGCCAACATTTCTTCCGACGGTTTACGACCGTGTCGAATATGCGTATAATATCGCTCTAAATCTTCCTCTTTGTATGGCGTACCATACGCCATGACAAGCAGTCCCATCACTTTTTTTGACATCGTTCATTCATCCTTTTCTTTTTGCTGAATATTCATGGATAAACGCTGTGAGCCGTTTTAACGTCTCTGGCTGAATTTGCGGGAAAATGCCATGCCCTAAATTAAATACGTACCCACCTTCATGCGCCATTCCTTCATCTAAAATTTGTTTCACGCGCGCTTCAATGACTTCCCATGGCGCAAGCAATACGGCTGGATCTAAGTTGCCTTGTAGCGCTTTCGTTAGTCCCATCTCTTTCGCTTCACGAATTGGCAAACGCCAATCTAAACCGACGACGTCAAGCGGCAAGTCATGCCATTCTTTCGCTAAATGGCTTGCACCGACACCGAACATAATGAGCGGCACGTTTTCATCGCGAAGCGCTGTAAAAATACGCTCCATCGTCGGCTTAATAAATTGTCGATAATCCGCAACGTTTACCGCTCCAACCCATGAATCGAAAATTTGAATCGCACTTGCCCCAGCGCGAATTTGTGCTTTGACGTAACGAATCGTCATATCCGCTAGCTTATCCATAAGCGCAAACCATGCTTTCGGTTCTGCATACATAAACGCTTTCGTCTTATTATAGTTTTTCGAAGGACCACCTTCAATCATGTAACTCGCTAATGTAAACGGCGCACCGGCAAAACCGATCAGCGGCACAGTCAGTTGCTCTTTCGTTAATATTCGAATCGTTTCAAGGACGTACGGTACATCATGTTCTGGGTCGATTTCACCGAGACGTTCGACATCGGCAAGAGAGCGAATCGGATTCGCAATGACCGGCCCAATCCCCGCTTTAATATCGACGTCAACCCCGATGGCTGGAAGCGGTGACATAATATCTTTGTAAAGAATCGCCGCATCGACGTTATATTGTTCGACAGGCAAACGTGTCACGTACGCACATAGCTCTGGTTGATGAGTAATTTCAAAAAGGGAATATTTTTCTTTTAAAGCCCGATATTCTGGTTGTGAACGTCCTGCTTGTCTCATATACCAAACTGGAACGTATTCTGTCGCTTCTCCGCGACAAGCGCGTAAAAATGTATCGTTTTTAATCATCATGTCCATCCTTTCACATTATGTAATCACTTATATTATAGTGTAGCGAAATAACTCATTTGTTTCCACTAACACAACTATACCGATTTTTTCACCGTCTGGGTAGTAATAATACGCAACGTTCATGAAATCGCCAAGAAGAAAAGAAAGTGGTAAAATATGAGCAACGAATGAAAGGAGAGGATGTTCGTGTACGTATTTATGACAAATGGTACGATCGACTATTTACAACGATTGCGCAGTCAATATCCGGGTGAGCAAATGTTGCTCGTATGCGATGAGGAAAACGGAATGCTCATTCATGAGACGGAAGGAAAAAGCGTCTTTCATGAGCCGCGTCCGTATGAAGTGCTTGATGCTGTTGGATCATTCGGAGGGACGTTTGTCGTGTGTAATAACATTCCGGTCACCGATGAAGGAAGACCGCTATTTGAACATCGGTTTCAACAGCGGGCGCGCTTAATTGAACAAGAACCAGGATTTGTCGCCATTCGCGTCTTACGTCCGTTAAAAAGCGATACGTACGTCATTATGACGATGTGGGAAAACGAAAGTGCCTTTCGCCGTTGGCAACAATCAAAAGCGTATGAAAAAGCGCATCAAAAACGCGGCACAGAAGAAGGAATAGATCAACAACGATCCATTTTCCCGCGTCCATCCTATGTGACAACATATACGGTTGTAAAAGAAGGCTGACATGTCGTCAGCCTTTAGTCGTTCCAAGCGTTCATGCCGCCGCGCACATTGACAACGCGCTTAAAACCATTTTTCACTAATATTTTTGCCGCTTGATTGCTGCGCATGCCGCTTTGGCAAATAACAATCGTTTCTTTTTCCCGATCAAGTTCGTTCAATTTGGCAGATAGCTCATGAAGGGGAATGTTTTTAAACTGACGAATGTTGCGCGCTCGATATTCTGCTGGTGTGCGCACATCGATGAATTGACGGTTTTTCGTTTCTTTTAGTTTGCTTTTTAACTCATCGGGCGTGATATGTTCGACACCTTTTGTCGGCAACATTTTCGTCGCAACAAAGTAAATGAGTAAAATAATGAAAACAACATTGATCCATGTGCCCATATGTTCTCCTCCTAAATACGTATATGGGTATATTACATTGTTTTCGGACGTTTGTCAACGATGGTATAATGGAAAAAACAGAAAGGACGGTGCATATGAAAACGTTGTTATTTACTAAACTTCACGAATATTACGACGACATGGTAGCGATTCGTCGCCATTTCCATCAACATCCTGAGCTATCGTTTCAAGAGTATAAAACAGCCGCGTATATTGCGAATTACTATAAACAACTCGGCATTCCTGTTCGAACAAATGTCGGAGGAAATGGAGTAGTCGCCACCATTCATGGGCAACAAGGCGGAAAAACGGTGGCACTTCGGGCGGACTTCGATGCTCTCCCTATTCAAGATGAAAAAGATGTCCCTTACAAATCGACCGTTTCGGGCGTTATGCACGCATGTGGACATGATGGGCATACGGCGACGTTACTTGTTCTTGCTAAGGCGCTTTATGAATTGCGCGAGCATTGGAGCGGCACGATCGTGTGCATTCATCAACACGCAGAAGAATACGCACCAGGCGGGGCAAAAGCGATGATTGAAGACGGTTGTTTAGAAGGAGTAGACGCCATTTTCGGCACACATTTATGGGCAACAGAGCCAACAGGTGTCATTCAATATCGTACAGGACCGATCATGGCAGCTGCCGACCGTTTTCAAATCGTCATTCAAGGTTCTGGCGGTCATGGGGCAGAACCTCACAAAACGAAAGATGCGATCGTTACCGCATCACAGCTTGTCCTGCATTTACAGCAAATCGTCAGCCGACGCGTCGATCCGCTTGAACCTGCTGTTGTTTCGATCGGCTCTTTCGTTTCCGACAACGCATTTAACGTGATCGCTGATCGCGCGACATTAGTCGGGACGGTGCGCACATTTTCTGAACAAGTGCGCAATGACATTGAAAGAGAAATTGAACAAATTGTCAAAGGAACTTGCATCGCCAACGGTTGTACGTACGAATACACGTATATGCGCGGCTATCCGCCCGTTGTAAACCATGAAGAAGAAACGAAATTTCTCATCGCTACCGCTCGTGAAATAGAAGATGTGACCGATGTCGTTGAAATTCAGCCACATATGGGCGGGGAAGACTTCGCTTATTATTTACAACATGTAAAAGGAACGTTTTTCTTTACAGGTGCAAAAGCCGAAACAACAACGATCGCCTATCCGCACCATCATCCGAAATTTGATTTTGATGAACGTGCGATGCTTATTGCAGCAAAAACGCTTGGTCTTACAGCGATCAGTTATATGAAAAAAGACGAGAAGCCGTTTTAATCCGCTTCTCGTTTTTTTCCCACATAAAACATCACCGCGACATAACAGACGAAAACAATAAAAAACGTCCATAACATAACAAAAACGCCGTGAGCGATATATGCAACCATCGCAAAAATAAGCGCTTGGCTCATCCCAATAGCAAATAACACGCGCATGAACGACCGATGCGCCTCAGCAGGCGACAACGGATAAAGAAACAAAATCGGATGGCCCCGGTGATACGAACGGATCGAAAGCAGTTGAAGCGCTGTGGCATAAGCACACAAAAGAGCGAACCACTCCACACCGCGAGGCAACGTAAAAATAAAGACGCTACCGATCGCTGTTAGGCGAACGAACAAGCCGAAATAGTCGCCTGCACGGAAAAAGGTGCGTGCATACAAATACGTATACGGTCGCATATGGAAACGATCAAGTAAACGGAAAAAGAACCGAAGCCACGTTCGTTTTTTGACTGTATGTTTGATGTGTGGAACATCGACAAACGCATGTGCGAGCCGATAAAATGCTTGCATTCGCTTTCGTTCATTCGCAAGCAACTGCTCCCATTGGATTGCGTTCTCTTTTCCTTTTCGCTCCACATCAAGCGCAATGATAACCATAAACAATAAAGGGACAAGCATCCATACATATTGTTTCAATAATAAAAAATAAAACAACGTCACATTTACTAAAAAGCGAACGAATGTGTGAAAACGATCGCGCCCGATTCGTGACTCCTCTTGCCATTGAACGAACGTATTCCACCCTGTTAACAATGCAATTGCCATCACGACAACTGAAAGTGGCTGCGTTGAAAACTTCACGTGAAGGGGCAAAAGAACGACGAAGACGATGAGCGAAACATACAAATGAAGAAAAAAACTATATCCTGCCGCGCGCCAAAAATAAGGACGAAGCCGTCTTTCCACCGGAAGAAGAAACAACGCATCCGCTTCTTTGACAAGCGTCCGCACCCCGCCTTGCGTCACCGCAAAAGCGATCAGAAGCGAGCCAACGATCGCGTAAGGAAACGATGTTAGTTCATCGACTGCTCGCTTATAAAATACCGCACCCGCCCCGATACTAATAAATAAGACGAGCAATAAATGGTCGTTAAACATATATCGACCGTATCGTCGCACTTCCGCCATGTGAGCGATCATTCGCTGTTTCCATAACTGTTTTCCATCAATCATCGTTCGTCTCTTCCTTCGTTAATTCGATATATATATCATCTAACGTCGCATGAGGCATATGTAGCTGTTCTTGAAGCGTTGGCAATGATCCTGTTGCTTTTACTTGTCCGTTATGCAAAATGACGAATGAATCACAATATCGCTCTGCCGTCGCTAAAATGTGCGTCGACATAAGAATCCCCGCCCCTTCTTTTTTTCTTTCCTCAATAAGCTGAAGCAACGCTTGAATGGCGAGCGGATCTAACCCAACAAACGGTTCATCAATGATATAAAGCGGCACGTCCACTAAAAAAGCGCATATAATCATCACTTTTTGCTTCATCCCTTTTGAAAAAAACGCAGGGAACGCACTTAATTTTTTCTCAAGCCGAAACGCCTTCAGCAATTTTGGCACGCGCTGTTTATACGCTTCATCCGATACGCCATAAGCCATAGCAGTGAGACGTAAATGTTCTTCTAACGTTAATTCTTCGTATAAAGCAGGCATTTCGGGAATGTATGTAAATTGCGCCCGATATCGTTCCAGGTCGTCTTGAAACGTCATGTCGTTGATCGTAATCGTTCCTTTACGCGGTTGCATTAATCCGATCATATGTTTAATCGTCGTGCTTTTTCCTGCCCCATTTAACCCGATTAACGCAACGACTTCTCCTTTTTGTACAGTAAACGATACGTCATCTAAAATGTTTTGTTTCGTATAGCCCCCGAATAGGTGTTGAACTTGTAATAACGCCATCGTCGCTTTCCTTTCTTCATATCATTATTTTTTATTTTAACAAATGAATAACGAAAAGAAAAACAGGTTATGATAAGTAGCGAAGAGGGACAAACAAGTAGCAAGTCGCAGTGAGCAACAAAGCAAGTTCAAGAACACGATGAAATGAGGTGTCTACGGGCCGCACATTAAGCTAGCCTGTAACAACGAAAGCACTCCCTTAAAAAGGGGATGGTCATCTTGAACAACGTCGTACTCACAAACGCGTAACGGACTCTACTCGTAAATGAGGTGTTCCCAAAAGACACGTAATCATGAAGCTCCCTCTTCAATGGGCAGGATGCGATGCGCATCCTGCTCTTTCCGTTTTCGAAACGACAATCGTGTGGTAAAATAAAGACAAAATGGAAAGAAAGGTGGCGTGATGATGAGCGACTGTATTTTTTGTAAAATTATAAACGGAGACATTCCTGCCGCAAAAGTATTTGAAAATGAGCATGTCATCGCCTTTTTAGACATTAGTCAAGTGACGAAAGGACATACGCTCGTTGTACCGAAAGTACATAAAGAAAATATTTATGAATTAACTTCAGACATCGCCCAACGTGTCTTTGAGGTCGTTCCGACAATCGCCAATGCGATTCGTGAACAGTTTTCCCCAGAAGGCATCAACATTTTAAGCAACAACGGAGAAATTGCGGGACAAACCGTTTTCCATTATCATATGCACATCATTCCGCGATACGGTAAAGGGGATGGATTTGGGGCTGTGTGGAAATCACATCAAAGCGACTACACGTTTGATGAATTACAACACATCGCTGCGCAAATAAAACAAGCTCTATAAAAAAGAAGGTGTCCTTGTGGGCACCTTCTTCCGTTCAAAGATAAGAAAGTATAAAATTTGGAGTTGATGTCTAGCTCCAAGCGCCATCGGCTCGAGTCGCTTCGCCCCACACTGCGGCGGCAACAGCCTCCTCGGTGGGGCTTGTGCGCTCTTCGCCGATAGGCGGGCGCTTTGCGCTTTTCTTATAAACGTTTTATTCGCTTTTTAATGCGTCTTTTAACGATTTGTCTTTAATGTCGACATTCGCTTCTTTCATAAGCTTATCGAGTTTCGATTGCACTTTCGATGCATCGAGTTTACTCTTTTTCACTTCATATTCCATTTCTTCTTTCATTTCATCAAACGACTTTTTCTCTTCTTTATCTGTCACTTTAATGATATGGTAGCCAAATTGCGTTTTCACTGGGTCGCTTACTTCACCGACTTTTAACGCATACGCTGCTTTTTCAAATTCTTCAACCATTTTGCCAGGTCCAAACCAACCTAAATCGCCACCGTTTTGAGCAGAACCTGTATCTTTCGAATATTCTTTTGCTAATTTTGCAAAGTCTTCGCCTTTTTCTAATTTCGCTTTAATTTCTTTTGCTGTTTTTTCATCATCTACTAAAATGTGGCTCGCTTTCACTTTCGGCTTATATTCATTGTAATATTTTTTCAATTCTTCATCTGATACTTTTATATCTTCCATCGCAGCTTTTTGTCGCAACAAATCAAGTTTTACCATGTTGCGAATCGCTTCTTCTCCATTTTGTTGCACCGCTAAATCATATTGAACGCCATACATCTCTTTTAAATTTTCGATTTCCTTATCGATTTCTTTATCCGTTACTTTAAATTTTTTGCTTAACACTTTCTCATGTACAAGATCGCGCAACACATCTTTCCCGAAACGCTCTTTCATTTCGTTATATAGCTCGTCTTTTGTAATGTTACCTGCCTTCGTTTCGACGACAACGTCTGATCCGTTATTACAAGCCGAAAGCGCAAGCACGGCTGCTGCCGACATTGCAACTGTCCATTTTTTCATTTCCTCACAACTCCTATCTATAAATATACACAAAACATACTATACCATATTTTTTCCGAAAGCTAAAATAAAGCAAGGATGCGCCCATACCTTTTTGCTTCTTTTGACATACAATACATTGTCAAAGCGTCGCAACGCCTTCATATACGAAAGGAGGTGTCGTCTATGGGTGCAGGAGTAGGATATGCAAACGGATTTGCGTTAATCGTTGTGTTGTTTATTTTATTAATTATCGTTGGTGCAGCTTGGTTATACTAAACGAATGAAAGCTGACAGGGACACTGTCAGCTTTTTTACGCAAATAATACTTCGATGTAGGAAGAAATAAGTAAGATCGTAATAAGGACGTTAATTGTGCGAAACACTTTCGGTTGTTTTTCTTCTGGAATTTCCTTTTGAATACAAAGTGAATTCGTGAGCTGATTGATGATGAAAAGCACAATTGTCGCAAGGGGTATAAAATAAAGCGCCAAAACATTCCCCTCCTAGTTTTATGTATTTACTCCCCTACTTTACAACGATTTTTTCGAGAAATCAATAATGGACATTTCATTTATGCAACAATTCCTGTAAAATAATACACACAAGTACGCAAAAAGGAGTTTCGAAAGATGAGCATCGAACAACGCATAGAAAAACTCGAATATTATTGTTCGCTCATGTTGGACATGATCGCACCAGAAACAAAGCCATTTTATGCGCTCGTCATCCGTCATGGTTTAACGAAAGAAGAAGTTGAACATACATTGCGACTTTGTGAACAATTAAGTGAACAATATAAACAACAAAAAGAGGAAGGATTCGTCATTTTCACCTCGCTTCTTCACGAATTTGCGAGTGCGCTTCATCCGAACCTTCCACTTGCTGAGACGATCGACGCGTTAAAAAAACAACAATTATTCGTTCCGCTTATGACAGAGTTTCAACGTTTATTACATACGCTCAACGAATGAAGCTACTTCTTCTTTTTGCTCATCTTTCTTTTTTAACTTTCCATTTTCTTCAACAAACTCTTGGTCGATGTTTTGAAAGGAACGTTCAAAAATTTCCATAAAATCGTCTCCATACACATTTCGAATCATACACATGATTTCTAACATTTCTGGAAATTTACCGTACAATTCGTACAGCGGCTGAATTCCTTGAAGAACGGACGTCCGTTTCGGATCGTACGATTCCATTAATTTCAATAAAATGTCTTCCCCTTTTTCCGTCAGCTCAATGTACGTATTTCGCTTATCGTCTTCTTTTTTCGAAAACGACAACAACCCGCGCTCCTCTAACTTTTTCGAAAAGTTAAATGCCGTTGATACGTGCATGACACCAAACTTTGCGATTTCAGAAATCGATGCTCCTTTTAAATGGTATGCGATCCATAAAATATGATGTTCGTTAATGTTTAAGTCAAATGGTTTAATCCATTGTTGCCAATCTTTTTCGATTGATTTCCACAACGCTTTGCTTAGTTGGGCAACCCTTTGACTAAATAACATCGCCTCTTTAACAGAATAATGTCGTTCCGTGCTTTTCATCTCTCCACCCACTTTGTCATATTTCTTTCTTTTTATCTTTTATTATGCCAGTAAAACAATAAATAATAAAGTATTAAATATTAGAATTTTTTAATAAATTAAAATATAGACTTTTCGAACTAGGAGGAGCAAACATGGTCATCGCGACGGCGACGCTTGGGTTTATCTTTTTGTATTTGACGATTGCCACATTTTCTATGTTGAATAAAGCGCGCATGTATCCCCCAAAAAAAGTGTTGAAGCAACGCATGAGTGTATTTGGAAGCCTTGCTCTCTTTTTTATTGCTATGACTTTTTTACTCTTGCGCATGCAGTAAGAACGATATAAGGAAAACCCGACCATAAACGATCGGGTTCTTTTTATTATTGTTGCGGAACGGTATATGTTCGTCTCATCAGCGATTGTACGATCGGATAAATGACGACCATCGCAATCGTATTGACAAACGCTGTTGGAATGACGACAGCAACGAACAATCCGCTAAACGTTGCTCCCCCTGGCAAACCGACAACCGCTAAAGCAACGGCCAAGAACGTCGCACCAGAAATAAACGTACCGATAGCAGTCAGCAATGCCGCTTTCACTGGCGTCACTTTCGTCTTAAACAACATCAACAATCCAAAAAAGAGCGTAGCCGTCACCACTTTGTCAACAACGTTCGGGATAAAGCCTCCCGGGAAGCTTGTCGTAATCCCCGAAATGATCCCCGTCGCAATCGCTAATAAACTAACGGCTGTTTTGTTCGGGAAGAGCATAATGCCTAAAAACATCATCGTAAGCATCATATCCGGCTTCATTCCAAAGAAAAACCCCGGAATGACTGCGTGCAACACCGCACCAATCCCAACAAAAAGCGATAATAATACTAACGTTCTCGTATTCATTTCTCATCTCTCCTCATCTCATTCTTTTCTCTTCTCAGCTTGTAAACAAGTTTAACAATATTATAGCACTTTAAAGTGCCGACGTAAAATAAAAATTTTCAAAAAATATTTTTTCGGAACGTGTCCATAAACTGCACTAACGCTTCGCACGCTTCGATGTCAACCGCATTATAAATCGATGCGCGACATCCGCCGACAGAGCGATGGCCTGCTAATCCAATTAACCCTTTTTCTTTCGCTTCGGCTAAAAACTTCTTCGTAAGCTCCTCGTTTGGCAACGTAAACGTTACATTCATATGCGAACGGCTTTCTTTTTTTGCATGCCCTTTGTAAAATCCTTCACTTTCATCAATACAACGATATAATATCGCCGCTTTCTCCGCATTTTTCTTTTCGATCGCTTGCACGCCACCTTGTTCCTCTACCCATTCAAGCACGAGCGATAACATATAAATCGCAAACGTCGGTGGCGTATTATATAACGAACGGCTTTCGCTATACGTTCGATAGTTTAACATCGTCGGCAAACGGTCGTCCCCTTTCGCCAACAAATCTTTCCGAATAATGACGACCGTTACGCCTGAAGGTCCTAAATTTTTTTGCGCTCCTGCATAAATGAGCGCAAAACGGCTCACATCAATATCACGGCTTAAAATATCGCTTGACATATCGGCAATTAAATCAACGGACACGTTCGGAAATTCACGCCATTGCGTTCCTACAATCGTATTGTTTGACGTAATGTGCAAATACGCAGGACGCTCGGACAGCTCGATATTCGTCGGAATGTATGTATATTGTTCCTCCTTCGACGAAGCTGCTACGTGCGTCGCCCCTACTTTTTTTGCCTCTTTCATCGCTTTATCCGACCATGAGTCCGTCAACACATAGTTGCCGACTTCCCCTTCCTTCAACAAATTCATCGGCACCATAGAAAATTGTAAACTTGCTCCCCCTTGTAAAAAAAGCACATCATGCGTATCAGGAATGTTCATCAACTTGCGCAACAACATTTCTGCGCGCTCATGCACCGCATCATATTCTTTGCTTCGATGGCTCAGTTCCATGACTGACATGCCTGTTTGTTGAAAGTTGAGCAATTCTTTTTGTGCTCGCTCTAACACGGCTAGCGGCAAAGCAGACGGTCCTGCATTAAAATTGTACGCTCGCTTCACACTTTTCTCCCCCTCATGTCATGTAATAATATATATCCTAACACGAAACGCAAAAAAATGAAGAAAAATTTTTGTGAATTTTTAAAAAAGAAAAAAGACCTTGTTATTCCAAGGCCTTTTGTCGTTGCTGACGCGCTTGACGAATGCGCTCCATGTACACTTCTCCTTCTTTCTCTAGCAACTTTTCATCTATTTTTCGCTCTTCTCTCGCCGTGCGAATGGCCATATATCCGCTAATTATAATCCCAGCAAGAAGCAATGTAATAAGCATACATATCCCCCTTTAAGCTTGTCTTACTTTACACATATGCGAACAATCGGAAAAATAGACGTATAAAAGAAGGAAATGATTACGAAGGAGCGAATACATGCAAAGGAAAGGGGTGGAGAAATTGAAAACATATACGTTAACCGTTTTTGAAAAGACAGGAGAAAAACTGCTTGATGAAACATTTACTGCCACCAACGATGACGAAGCAAAACGAATTGGCGAACAAAAATTAAAAGAAAAACAGTTAGAACATAAAACGCATCGTTGCACAACATCAAGCGGTAAACTTATTTTATTTCATCGATAAAGCCCCGATCATCTCGGGGCTAAAATAATTGTTCCATCATTTTTAATTTTTCGTTCGTGTAATGTTCATAATGTTCGTTATACACTTTCGGTTCTTTCGGATTCGCAAAATGCGTAATCGCTTTTGTTTCCGGGTGCACGAATTTGCTCGATGCCCCACATCCTAATCCGATAATCGACTGTTGTTCTTCCATAATCATAATGTTATAAATACTTTCTTGACCAGGCAAAGCATAACCGACGTTTTCTAAATTGCCGAGAATATTTTTTTGGCGATATAAATAATACGGTACATATCCTTTTTCCTTCGTCCATCGTTCCGCGCGCTTCATCATTTCACTAATTTCATCACGATCTGCGACTTTATACTTTTCTTTATTTTTCGTCATTTCCGAAGCGCGCTTAAACGACAGCGTATGCACCGTCAACGATTCCGGCATCAATTTTTCTGTTTGTTCGAGCGTATAATGAAATTGCTCAACGCCTTCCCCTGGCAAACCGATAATTAAATCCATATTAATATTGTTCATGCCTGCTTCGCGCGCAAGATGAAATTTCTCAATCGTCTCCTCAACCGTATGATGACGACCGATCGCTCGCAACGTTTCTTGAATGTATGATTGCGGATTAATGCTAATGCGGTCGATGTTCCATTTTTTCAGCACCGCTAGCTTCTCCGATGTAATCGTATCTGGTCTTCCTGCTTCAACTGTAATTTCACGCACGCGCTCGACATTTGGAAAAACGCGATACATATGCGCATATAGCGCATCCATCTCCTCCGCTGTAATGCTTGTCGGTGTACCTCCACCGTAATAAATCGTCGTAATTGGAATGTTGCGCTCTTTCAGAAACCGTCCAATTTGTTCCATTTCGTAATGCAATCCGAATAAAAACGAATCGACAGACCCTTGTTTTCCTTGAATCGCATAGGCTGGAAACGTACAATACGCACATTTCGTTGGACAAAACGGAATACCGATATAAATGCTCACTTCTTTCGATAAATCGTATAAATCCGGCACAACTGTCAACTGACGATCAACAATATGTTGCATAAGCTCAATTTTCTCGTCCGTCACTAAATAATCTTCGCGCAATGTGCGATGCGCTTCTTCTTTCGTGAAACCGGAACGTAATTTTTGATGAAGTAACTTTACCGGACGAACGCCTGTTAAAATCCCCCACTGTTGCACAACGCCTGTATATTGCTGTAATAGTGATAAATATATATACGAAACGGCATGTTTTACTTGCTTCATGCGTCCTTTTTCTTCTTCTGTTTTCCAAAACCGTTCGTAATGAGCCGCATACGTGTGACTATGTTCATCTTGCAACGTACCAACAACGACAAGCTGTTCTCCTTGTTGCACATGAATCGTCACACGCACATTCGCTTCTTCTGTTCGTGCGAAAGAGAGCGTTTGCTCTTCAAAAAATAGACCGGTAATAACCTCTAAAGAACGTTGAAAACGATCAACCGGCTCAAGTCCGCAAATGTCAATACGCAATGAAATCACCTTTCGCTTCAAAGTATTAAACTCATTTAAGTGTACAGAAGAAGCGAAAAGCTCGTCAAGAAACGGAAATTATTTTTTCTCTGTCGTGCGAATTTGCCGTAAAAATTGTGGGCGATGTTGTTTTCGAAAATGTTCTTTAATCATATAAGCCACACCTAGTTGCTCGTTTGAGCGCGTCACCCAATCAGCAACCGCTTTTACTTCATTTGGCGCATTCCCCATCGCAACGCCAAGACCAGCCGCTTCAATGGCTGGCATATCATCCATATGATCGCCGATCACAACCATTTCTTTTAACGAAATACCAAGTTCGTTTCCGAGACGAATGAGCCCGTTTAGTTTGGAAACGTTTTTTGGCAACAATTCGATTTTCCCGTCGCTAATGGTGAGGGAGATCTCTGGAAACGCGCGTTCCATCGTTTCGACGATGTCATCACATTCGTCTTCGTTTGAATAAAAGACGTCAATTTTCATGACATCAATCGGATCATCGCGCAGCACATCACTTAATGAATCAACAAATTGCGCTGGGTAAAAAAACGGATCTCCTAAAATCGTTTTCGCAATCATATTGTTTTTTACTTTTTTTCGATTCCCGATCGAATACCGTTCATGAAGTAAACGAACGTTGCAGTTGAAATGTTCAAGCACATGCACAATATCAAACGTTTTTTGCGCCGGAATGACCGACTCATATAACTTTTCTTCTAACGACTTCGCGACGAGCGCCCCTTGAAATGTCACTAAATACGAATCTAATTTCAACGCTTTCGCCACTTTTTTGGCTGACAAAAAGTTTCTTGACGTCAGCAACGTAACATATACGTCTTTTTTCTTCACAAAATCGATCGCTTCTTTCGTTCTTTTCTCTAATTTTCCGTTTGATTTTAATAACGTACCGTCAATGTTGAGCGCAAGCAATTTATACATGATCGTCCCCCCTTGATGTCATGGCTTCATTCATACGTATGACAAGGGTATAAAAAAAAGAACACCCATTTTCATGAGTGTCCGTCATATAGCTGTTCAATTGGTTGAATCATCGCGGCCATCGCTTGAGCAAACAATTCGTTTAAACGTTCCTCTGCCTGAATAAGCCGCGCGATATTTTCGTTCATTTCAATGACGTGCAAATGTTGTTGCAACAATTCGACATCTGCATCGCTAACCGGAAATCCGCTCATTTGTTTTTGTTGAAGCTGTTTTTGCAACGTGCGAAATTTCGCAAATAATTGATGTGCTGTCGGGTCGAGTTGCACTTGCTCATAAGCGCGACGAAGTTCGGCAAACGGTTCACTCATACGAATCGCTGTCGAAAGTTCGTGAATAGTTTGAAGGACGTCCATGCGACACGCTCCTCTCCTTTTTCCCTCTCTTTTTACGATATGAGCGAAGCGGTCGCTGTATGTCTACAGTTGAATGAAAAACGTAATGCAACCTTGAATGAGTCCGATGACTCCACCTAACAAAGCCCCTAAATACGTAATCATTTTAAACTCGCGGCGCGAAATTGTTAAAATCATTTCCTCTAGCCGTTCCACAGAAAACGATGCCACTTCTTCTCGAACGATGTCTTGCAAATGAAGCCGCTTCATCCATTGTTCAATGCGCTCAGAAACGAATTGTAAAAGAAAACGAACGAATGTCGGCAATGAAGCGCGCACATGAGAAGCGACAAGCGGACCGAGCGGCTGTTGAAGCGGCTCTTGCACAACGGCTACTGTCAGTCGCTTGATCCATAACACAATTTTTTCATGGCCGATCATTTGCTCCACGTCTTGCACATGTATCGCTTTCACTTTTTCCCATTCGTTTGTAAATAGTTGCACGAGCAATTGTTTTGCCCCGTCACTTTGTAAAAATTTCACGATTTCCGGACGAATTTTGTCCGCTAAGCTGACGTTGCCAAGGAACATTTGAATCATATTCCCAAACATGCCGCGGCTTTGTAAAAATTCATTAATCATTTGTTCAATTTGCCGCTCTCCTTGCTCGCTCTCTACATACGTGCGCAAACGAAACAATAAACGATCGGCGATGGAAGGAATGGCATGATCAATTTTTTGTAATAACTCACTTGGAATTATGCGATAAAGCGGTTGTTCACTATATTGTGACATCATCGTATTATATTTTGTTTCAATCCACATTTCAGCGATTTGCTCAGGATGCTTAACACCGAATCGCTCAAGCCAATCGGCAACCGTCCGATCCGATTGTAGCCAACGTTCGATTTCTTCTTGCACATAGTTTGTCATATCCCGAACAAACGCTTCATCGTTTAGCTTCCGACGCAGTCCGTCCGCTGTTAATAAATGTTCAACGACCATGCGCCCAAGTTGTTCCGCTAATTCTTCTCTCCGCTTCGGAATCAATCCCGGTGTAAATGGGATTCTTCTTCCTGCGATATACATTGGGCGATACGGACGAAACAGCATTTTAATCGCAAGTGAATTCGTCATTCCTCCGATCAATGCGCCAACCGCGATCATAAACAATAAATAAAGAAAAAGCCCCATAATGATCTCCCTTCTGTCCATAAGCTGTTCTAACCATTCATTATAGGGCTTGTCCGTTATGAGTGCAAACGTGTGATAATTGTTTGTGCAACTGTTTCAAACTTTTACATAACAAGATGCGAAACAGTTCTCGTTCTGTCGCATGTTCAGACGCAAGCCACGCTTCTTTATATATATTCATTTTCTCGAACCGCTCACGCCATCCATCTTTTTTTTCTTCCTGTTTTCTCTCCCATTCTTTTCCCATATGCAACACATATAAATAACGAACGAGTGCTTCTTCCTCTTTATCTAAATCGTAATTCGTTAATGCGTGTAAAAACTGAACAATCATCCTTTTCACCTCTCGTCATGAATATATGTGGACAACCAATGAACAATGCATACTTTTGTTTCATTTATACAAAATAACGAATAAGGGGGCATGGATCATGAAAGAACGCGATAATTATGAATGGGATATTGACCGAATGATTAACGAAGGCATGGCAGGAGGATACGTATATTCGTGCTATCAAGCAACAAATATTGAAGAGGCGCGCGATGTCCAAACGGAACAACCGCCACATGAAGTGAAATAAAGCGGCGAGCATTTTCTCGCCGCTTTTTGTATAATGATCGTGATGGGAGACGAAAGGAATGGGCATACATGTTAGAAAAATTACGAGCATATTATCGAGAAGCGCTTATTGAACACGGGCATGTGAGCAAGCAAGAGGAATATGAATGGTTTGCCACAGACCACGGTGAGCTGTTTGGCATAAAAAAAGAAGCGCTTACCGTGAAAGAACGGGAACTTTTAGCAACCCTATTTACATCTCATCAACCTATGCCTGCTTGGATGAGCGAACAACAACGAGCATGGCATCGTTTTTTAATTCAAAACGATAAACAAGCATTTGAACAATTACCTTGCTCGGCACATACACGTTTCATTTATTTTTACATACAAAAAGGAACCGTTGATGCACATGATTTTATGGAAGCGATTCAATCGCTCTTCCCTTACGACGTGACGATGATTTCAGAAACAGAACAGCACTTTATCGTCATTGAACAACAAGAAGAGAGCGTCGCTTCTACTTTGCCTGAACTAATTGATACGTTATGTAGTGATTTTTACATTCAATTGCGAGCATATATTGGACAAAAGTGCCCGCATGTTGTTGAACTTGTGCACATATTCGCTGCAGAAAAACGGTATTTTCAAATCGGCATAAAGCATAAGCCTGAGCAACGCGTCTACTGCATCGAAGACGTCTTCCCTCTTTTGCTGATCAACAATGAGGACATCACGTATGCGACGACGTTTTTACAAGCGATCAAGCAAGATGCTGATATGATGAAAACAATGAAGACGTTTTTTGAATGCAATTTAAACGTCTCTCTTGCGGCAAAAAAGCTTCATATGCACCGCAACAGCTTACAATACCGCATTGATAAACTCATCGAAAAAACAGGCATTGATATAAAGCAGTTTAAAGGGGCACTGACTGTTTATTTAGCGATTTTACTTTATGAACGCCACTAGGCACATTGCCCGAAAACGTTTTCTTTTTTTGTGCACGATGTCCATTTACCGTTCGTTCGTTTTTATATATGCTTAAATCAAATGAAATCGATTACATGAGGAGGCATACACATGGCTGAGCTTCGTTTAGAACACGTGTATAAAATTTATGACAACAACGTAACAGCTGTAAAAGACTTCAACTTACACATTCAAGATAAAGAATTTATCGTTTTCGTCGGCCCATCGGGTTGCGGAAAATCAACAACGCTTCGCATGATCGCAGGTCTTGAAGAAATTTCAAAAGGTGATTTTTACATTGATGGGAAACGAATGAATGATGTTGCGCCAAAAGATCGTGATATCGCGATGGTATTCCAAAACTATGCCCTTTATCCACATATGAGCGTATATGATAACATGGCATTCGGATTGAAATTGCGTAAGTTTCCAAAAGAGGAAATCGACCGTCGCGTTCGGGAAGCTGCGCGCATTCTCGGTCTTGAGCAATATTTAGATCGCAAGCCGAAAGCATTATCAGGCGGTCAGCGTCAGCGCGTAGCGTTAGGACGCGCAATCGTGCGCGATGCGAAAGTATTTTTAATGGACGAGCCGCTTTCAAACTTAGATGCTAAATTGCGTGTACAAATGCGTGCTGAAATCGCAAAACTTCATCAACGTTTAGGAACAACGACCATTTACGTCACGCACGACCAAACGGAAGCAATGACGATGGCGACGCGCCTTGTCGTTATGAAAGATGGCGTCATCCAACAAGTTGGTACACCGAAAGAAGTATATGAAAAACCGGAAAATATTTTCGTCGGCGGATTTATCGGCTCACCAGCGATGAACTTCTTGCGCGGTGTGCTTCAAGACGGTGTATTTGTCATCGGCGATGTCAAAATCGCGGTGCCAGAAGGAAAAATGAAAGTACTTCGTGACCAAGGTTACGTCGGTAAAGAAGTCATCTTAGGTATTCGTCCAGAAGACTTCCATGATGAGCCAGTATTTCTTGAAGCATCACAAAACACAAAAGTGCGCGCGCATGTCGAAGTGGCAGAATTGCTCGGTGCAGAAATTATGGTATATTCTCAAATTAACGGCCAAGAATTTGTTGCACGTGTCGATGCACGCACAGACGTCAAAGCAGGTCAAACGATCGATCTTGCGTTAGATATGAATAAAGCACATTTCTTCGACGTCAACACAGAATTACGTATTCGTTCAAATAGTGAGAAATAATAACAGAGCCCGTTCGTTTGAGCGGGCTTTTACTCTTGAATAAAGCGAACAACATCGTCATCGCAATTATTACAATGAAACAAATGAACGCAGACGTGTTGTTTTCTTGTATGTGCATAGCCATCAACCATTTTCATCATATCTGCATCCATATACGGACTATAATCATCAAAATAATCCGTTAATTTTCCTTCGTCTTTTAACTTTTCTCCACATTGATCACAATAAAAAACGATTGCTCGCAAACCGTTGCATAACGGACAAATGTGCATATTCATCCCTCGCTTCGTGATTTTCCATTATCTTTCCCACTACACAAAAAATTACCACGCAAAAAAAAGAATAATAAAATGTTTTTTCCCCAAAATAGTAGTACAAACAAGCAAACAACATTCGATGGGTTAAGCCAAGCTTGGCAGCGTGAAAATCATCACGCGTTGCTGGTGCAAATCCAGCTAACCCAACCATAAAAACTTGTAACGAGGAGATGATTGAACATGGCAAACACAAATCAATTATTAGTATACGGTGCACAACAAGCCATCGACCAAATGAAATATGAAATCGCTCAAGAATTTGGTGTAAACCTTGGACCAGATGCAACTTCACGCGCAAACGGTTCAGTTGGTGGCGAAATTACAAAACGTCTTGTTGCAATGGCGCAACAACAATTAGGCGGATCTTACACAACTAAATAACATGGCTGAAAACCCCCAAGCGTTTGCTTGGGGGTTTTACTGAATACGTTGTAAAAACTGACGCGTTCGTTCATGTGTTGGATTTGTAAAAATTTGCTCCGGATCACCGCGTTCAATGATCATTCCTTCATCAAAAAAGATAACTTCATCACCAACTTCGCGCGCAAAGCGCATTTCATGGGTCACAACGACCATCGTCATTCCTTCATTCGCTAAATCTTTCATCACTTTCAACACTTCACCAACAAGTTCCGGATCTAATGCCGACGTCGGTTCATCAAATAACAATACTTTCGGCTCCATCGCAAGCGCCCGTGCGATACCGACACGTTGTTGTTGCCCTCCCGATAATTGAAATGGGTACATATGCATATGATCTTTTAATCCAACTTTCATAAGCAATTGCTCTGCTTTTTCTTTTGCTTCATGTTTGCTTAGTCGTTTAACGGTCATCGGCCCTTCCATAACATTTTCAAGCGCTGTCATATGTGGAAATAAGTTGTATGCTTGAAACACCATTCCTGTCAATCGGCGAAAGTGTATGATTTCTTTTTTTGATAACTTGTTTATAAATTGAAGTTGCTCGCCATCGATCGTGACTGTTCCACGATCAGGCATTTCCAATACGTTTAAACAACGCAATAACGTCGTTTTTCCTGATCCCGATGGGCCGATAATGACAACAACTTCTCCCTTTTTCACCGTTAAATGAACATCTTTTAACACTTCATGATTTCCAAACGTTTTGCGCAATCCTTCAACAACTAACATCGTAGCTCTCCTTATTTGTTTATCGAACAACATAACGACTGAAGCGTTTTTCAATGATCCCTTGGACAATTGAAAGGACAAAGCAAATGATCCAATAAATCAGTGCCGCTTCGGTATAAAGCAATAAAAACTCATAATTTGTCGCCGCAATTTCTTGTGCCTTTCGAAACATTTCAGCAACAAGAATGAGCGAAGCAAGAGATGTATCTTTCACTAAGCTAATAAACGTATTCGATAACGGAGGAATACATACGCGTGCAGCTTGTGGCAAAATAATGCGACTCAACGTCTGCACATCGTCCATTCCGAGAGAATACGCCGCCTCCCATTGACCTTTTGGGATCGATAAAATGGCGGCACGAATAATTTCAGATGCGTATGCTCCGACATTGAGTGAAAAACCAATGATTGCAGCTGGAAACGGATCGATTGTTATCCCAACACTTGGAAAACCATAAAAAATAATGAACAATTGCACAAGTAATGGTGTTCCGCGAATGGCCGACACATACGCACGCGCCGCCCATTGCAACGTTTTTATGGTGGATAGCCGAGCTAAAGCGGTGAAAAGCGCAATAGCCAAGCCAATAATAAATGTCATCACCGCTAACGGAATCGTATATAACAAAGCTCCCTTCACCAGAGGGAGAAGGGAACTTTCTGCTATATTCATCAATCTTTCTAATCGTTCTGGATCAATCCACATATTATTTAGATACATCTTCACCAAACCACTTTTCTGAAATTTTTGCATACGTGCCGTCTTCCATCATTTCTTTTAACGCTTTGTTTACAGCTTCAACAAGCGTGTCGCTCCCCTTTCGGAACATAAGTCCGCTTTGGGAAGCATCATCGTGTGTAGCGACAATTTGAATGGGAGCGTCTGGTTTTTGTTTAAGAAAATCAAGGACAGATAATTTATCGTTAATTGTTGCATCGACTCGTTTCGAGTTTAACAGTTCAATCGCTTGATTAAATCCTTCTACTCCTACCACTTCAGCCCCGTATGAACGAGCTAAATCGGCATAGTTACTCGTCATCGATTGCGCTGCTTTTTTCCCTTTTAGGTCGTCAAATGATTTCAACTGTTGATTTTCTTTATGAACGACGAGAACAGCTGCGGACGTAATATACGGATCAGAAAAGTCGTATTTTTCTTGACGATCTGGACGAATACCGACTTGGTTTGCAATCATATCAAAACGTTTCGCATCTAAGCCAGCAAACATCGCATCCCACTGTGTTTCTACAAATACGGGTTTCACACCGAGACGTTTTGCTACTTCTTTAGCAATTTCAACGTCGAATCCTGTTAACTCCCCTGTTTCGTCATGAAACGTAAACGGTGGATATGTTCCTTCCGTTCCAATTTTTAATTCCCCTTTTTCTTTTATTTGAGCAAATAAGTCGTTTTCTTTTTCATTTTGACCGCAACCCGTCAGCAATACCCCAATTATGAACAACGCGATCATCAACAACCACTTTTTCATCATATAACCCCCATTAATCTTATCGGTTTTTACGCTTATTCATCGTAATGGAAGTTGACAAAGATGTCAACAAAAAAAGGAGCGAATCGCTCCTTTTTTACACATTTTCCATAATCGGTTCACGAATGCGAACGAGCACTTTGCGAATACGACGGTTTTCCACTTGGCGAACGGTGACGGTTAATGATTCATATTCAAACGATTCTCCAACGGTGGGGATGCGTTCAAACATTTCAAACACCCACCCTCCGAGCGTATGAGAAGAACTTTCTAATTCATCAATTCCTAAAATGTCACAAAACTCATCAAGCGGTAATTCGGCATTAAATTCATATTCGTAATCGTTAATTTTTTGGAACGTTTTCACCGCTTCGTCATGTTCATCCCATATTTCGCCGACAATTTGTTCTAAAATATCTTCTAACGTAATCAATCCCGATGTGCCACCAAACTCATCGATGACAATCGCCATATGTACTTTGCTTTTTTGCAATTCAGGCAACAATGTGGAGATGCGCATCGATTCAACAACAAATAGCGGCGTACGCAACAATGCGCGAACGTTGACTTCTTTCCCTTGGACGAGTTGACTAAAAAAGTCGCTTTCCGATAAAATGCCGATGACGTTATCAATATCTCCTTCATATACCGGCACGCGTGAATATCGTTCATGCAAAAAAATATCGCGAATTTCTTCAACTGGTTGGTTCACTTCCACTGCGACCATATCGATACGTGGTGTAAAAATTTCACCAACTAAAATATCGTTAAAATCGAGCGAACGATGGACGAGTTCTTTCTCTTTATTATCAATTACCCCTTCTTCCTCACTTAAATTGACCATGACTTTAATTTCTTCTTCTGTGACAGAAGGAGTATCTGGTTGATGGCCAACGAATTTCGATACAAGTTTTTTCAACATGACAAGCAATGCTGTAACGGGAGTAAATAGTTGAATAAGCATATATAGCACATCGGAAATAAGAAGTGAAAACGACTCCGCATGTTCTTTCGCCAATGACTTCGGCAATACTTCACCAAAAATTAAAATTAAAATTGTCATACCGACCGTGCTAATAACAAGACCTGTGTTGCCGCCAAACAAATCTGTCGCCACTTTGGCGGAGATGGACGCTGCGGCAATGTTCACGATATTATTCCCGACTAAGATGGTAGAGAGGGCTTTGTCGAAGTTTTCTGCAATATACAGTGCCTTTTTGCTTCCACGTCGCTTTTCATCCACATAGTTTTTCAAGCGAATTTTATTGACGCTTGAAAACGCTGTTTCTGAAGCTGAAAAAAAGGCGGATAATAAAATTAAAGCAATGAGTAAAAAAATTAAACTCAGAGGCAAATCTCCCAATGAATATTCACACTCCTAATAAAAAGTATTGGTTATCATAAATATATACGTTAATGATACCAAATTTAACTGAAAAAGAAAACGACCGTACATATGTACAGCCGTTCTTATGACTCGATTAGCGTTGTACCGATAAAAAACGTTAAAAGCAACACGTACGTAATATTTAGCGTAATTGAAAGTTCTTCCACTCGTTCGTCCCCTCCATCAATATATTCCCCATTTTCATTTTAACAATGGTGAGAACGAATGTGTTTGTCAATGATGTGAACATTTTTTATTCATGAAATGACCAATGGTTTGTCGGTCCATGCCCACCGCCAATGTGTAGCGTTTGTTCAATCGCCGCTTGAATAAATCGTTTCGCCACATCTACTGCCTCATATATCGTTTTTCCTTTTGCAAGTTGTGCTGTAATGGCGGCAGCAAACGTACAACCTGTCCCGTGCGTATGTTTCGTATGAACGCGTTTGCTTTTCCATTCGTAAAATTGTTCCCCATCGTATAAAAGATCGACAAGTTCATCTCCTTCCCCGTGTCCACCTTTCATGACGACATATCGCACACCCATGTCATGAAGTTTTTTCGCTGCTTCTTTTCGTTGTTCCAACGTGTCAATTTGCATATTTGTCAACACTTCCGCTTCTGGAATGTTCGGTGTTAACACATAAGCAAGCGGCAACATATGCCGTTGCAACGCTTCGACCGCCTCTTGTTTCAATAGCGGCGAGCCACCTTTCGCGATCATCACCGGATCGACGACTACTCGCATCCACCGATGTTGCTTCATTTTATAAGCAACACATTCGATGATTTCTTCGCTAAATAACATTCCCGTTTTTATAGCATCTGGCGGCAAATCGGTAGCAATCGAATCAATTTGCTTTTCAATCGCTTCAACAGGAAGCGGGTATACCCCTTGTACACCGAGCGTGTTTTGCGCAGTAACTGCAGTAATTGCTGACATGCCAAACACACGTAATTGATGAAACGTTTTTAAATCCGCTTGAATACCCGCTCCCCCGCCACTATCTGAACCAGCAATCGTCAACGCTTTATATACCATGCTTTCACCCCAAATATTGATAATATAGCCGCTTTGCTTCTTGAACATCATTTGTGCCATGAATCAATACACGCCCATCGGAAAAAACAACAAAGCGATGTGAATCGACCGTAAACGAAAATAAATAGTCGTTTTGTTCCACTTGAATTCCACGTTTTGTTAAAAATGAAAGAAGCGTTGTCCACTCTCGCTCTCCTCGATGGGCAGGACGAATTTGTACGGTTTCACGCCCACACAACACCGCAAATTTCGTTTCATTTTCGTATTGAAGGGCTGGATACGTTCGTTTTTCACTACACGACGGACAATCGTCTTTTTTTAACTTATGCACATCGATCATGCGATATTGTCCGTGCCATATATCAAATGAAACGAGTTTTCGATTCACTTGAGCGTGCACGCATATTTTTAACGCTTCAGCCGTTTGATGCGCAACGACCATATGGACGACCGGACTAATGATTCCAACGGTATCGCACGTCGCGTTGCCAAACGGAACTTCTTCAAGTAAACAACGCAAACATGGCGTTTCATTCGGAACGATGACATAACTTAAACCGTAACTTCCTACGCACGCCCCATAAATCCACGGCACATCATACTTTTGCGAAACATCGTTGATGATCATACGCACGTCGAAATTATCCGTACTATCAATAATGACGTGCGGACGCTCACGGGCAACAACGTGTTCAAGCAAGCGAGCGTCCGCATCAGCTACAATCGGTTCAACGACCACATCGCCATTTATGGCTCGCAAATGCATAGCAGCAGCAATGGCTTTCGGCAATCGGTTTGTTGCATCTTCTTCCGTATATAGCTGTTGGCGTTGTAAATTGCTCCATTCGACATAATCGCGATCAATGATCGTTATTTTCCCAATCCCTGCACGTACAAGCGTTTCCGCATTTGCCGCTCCAAGCGCTCCTGCACCAATAACGAGCACATGTTTTTCACGAATATGTTGTTGTCCTCTTTCTCCAATTGGTGCAAACAATTGTTGGCGTGAATAGCGATCCATTAGACGATGCTCATCCCTTCACTTGGGCTACTCGCTATTGCATATTTCTTTTTCGGGATGCGTCCCGCTTCATATCCAAGTCTCCCTGCCTCAATCGCAAGCTTCATCGCTTTTGCCATTTTTACGGGATCTTTCGCTAAAGCAACCGCTGTATTTAACAATACGCCATCCGCACCTAATTCCATCGCCAATGTCGCATCGGCTGGACCGCCAATGCCTGCATCGATAATTACAGGAACAGTTGCTTGTTCAATAATGAATTGAATGTTTAACGGATTCATAATTCCTTGCCCTGAACCGATCGGTGAGGCGCCGGGCATAATCGCATGGCAACCGAGCTGTTGTAGTCGTTTCGCTAGTACGACGTCATCAGACGTGTACGGCAAAACGATAAATCCTTCTTCTAATAACATTTCTGTTGCTTTCAACGTCTCGATCGGATCAGGTAATAACGTTTGATCGCACCCGATCACTTCCACTTTCACCATATCACAAAGTCCAGAAGCTTTTGCTAAACGGGCGATGCGCACCGCTTCTTCCGCCGTTTTTGCCCCAGCTGTATTCGGTAGCAGTTTATATTTTGTTATATCTATTTTTTCTAAAAAATTCGGTTGATCGGGCGCAAAAATGTTCATTCGCCGAACGGCAAACGTTAAAATTTCTGCTCCTGACGCTTCAACCGCTTCTTTTTGAATATCGATGTTCGGAAATTTCCCTGTCCCAAGCAGTAAACGAGATTGAAATGTATACGGGCCGATTTGTAACATATTATCCTCCCCCTACAAAATGAACGATTTCAATGCGATCACCGTCCGCAATGGCTGTATGCTCATATTTCTCTTTCATAATAATGTTCGCATTGATTTCAACGATCGCGATCTTTTCATGAATGCGAAAATGTTGTAACAGTTGAGCGACAGTACGAATGTGAGCTGGCAAGTCAATCATCTCACCGTTAATGATGCAACGCATGCCCCTCCCCCTTTCTCGTTAGCGAAAACAGCGTCATATGAAATGGCACGTCTTTCTCTTCAAGCATATCGCTTACAACTCTTCCTGTGATGGCGCTTAACAAAATGCCGTTTCGATAATGCCCTGTCACAACGAATACGTTTTCATATTGTGGATGCGCTCCGATATAAGGCATGCCATCTTTTGTTTGTGGCCGAATGCCTGCCCACACCTTCTCAAATGTGGAATGGGCGATAGCCGGAACGATTTGCATCGCACGCGCTAGCAAATGATGCACGCTACTTGCTTGCACCGTTTTCGTAAACGAATGGGCAATCGCGCTAGCCCCGATGACAAGGCGGTTGTTCGCTTTCGGCACAATATAACAGCCGTTTTTCGCAAATACAGTTGTTTGTAAAAGCGGTGTCTCTGTCGTCACCGAAACACACTCTCCTTTGACCGGATACATATGTAGCGATAACCGCAACTTTTCTGCGAGCATCGGCGTCCATGCACCGCACGCGATGACGATACGTTCCGCATATAACATTCCGCTCGTCGTTTTCACTCCTACAACACGTTCACCATCGAAAATAAAATCGTACGCTTCGGTATATGGTAAAAAACGCGCCCCTTTCGCCATTGCTCCATGAGCAAAAGCGAGCGAGAGCTGTTTCGCGTCCACTTGTTGATCGATCGTGTACATCGCACCATATTCATTCCGGACGTTTCGTTCAATATCTACCACTTCTTCAGGAGTTAACCAGCGAACGTGCTGCGGTTGTATACGCCTCCAAAATTCATAATGTTCCGTTAATTCTCCGTACTCTTCCATTGTTGTCGCCAGCTTTAACATTCCCGCTTCATTCCATCCGACTTCAATATTTGTTAACTCTCGCAGTTCGGCAATAACGGCTGGAAATGCCGCTTGGCTCGCTAAAGCAAGCGGAATGAGCGGATGGTCTGCCGAAAACTCGGAGTGCGCACCGAGCATCCCCGCTGCTACCGACGATGCTTCTTGCGCTAACTCTCCCCGTTCAATGACGACGACTGATGCTCCCCTTTTCGCTAACTCAAAAGCGATGCTACTGCCGATAATGCCTCCCCCAACAATTAAAACGTCCATGTATTAGCCCCCATTTGTTTCCAATATCGTTGAACCATATATAGCGGATCATCCGCCTCAAACACCGTCGACATGACGGCAATTCCTTTTGCCCCCGTCATGAACACATCACGAACATGGAAAGGTTTAATGCCTCCAATAGCAACGACAGGAATGCGTACGTGGCTTGTCAACTGACGCAACGATGAAAGCCCACGTGGCTTTCGTCCTTCTTTACAATTCGTTTCGTATATATGTCCGAAAATGACGTAGTCCGCTCCTTCTTTTTCCGCCCGCTTCGCTTCTTCAAACGTATGCACGGAGCAACCGACGCGCAAAAAAGGAAACTTTTCTTTTATTCGTTTGGGAGATAGGCTATGATGGGCGAGCTGAACGCCGCCAACGCCATAAACGACAGCGACGTCCACCCGATCGTTGACGATTATTTTTTGCGCTGGGACACTTGCTTCAAGCAACTTTTCCACAATCATGCCTATCTCTTTTGCCGAACGATGTTTTTCACGAATATGAATAAAGTGGGCATATGAATGTACGAGCGATGAAATATGAACAAACGTTTCAATTGACTGTTTTCCTGTTGAGATGAGATGAAGCTCTTTCATCTTAACGCACATCCTTTATTGAAACATACGGAAACGCATCGGCAACGTAATACCCCATCGCAACAATCATGCATATGACAACAAATAAATACACGTCATATTTTCCGAGCGTCAGTTCATAATAAAACGTTCTCGCTCGTTCATTTGTAAATCCTTTCGCTTCCATCGCCACCGCAATGCGCTGGGCGCGGCGAATGCTTTGTGATAAAAGCGGAATCGCGTATCGTTTGATGAGTTCAAGCTTCCCGCGAAAACCTTTCGCTTTAGCCGCTCGGCGCACTTTTAACGCTTGATGCACCGTTTGAAACTCTTCTACCATCATTGGCAATAAACGAATGGCTGCTAAAAAACTATACGCATATTTTGGTTTCAATTTTGCTTGTTGCATAAGTGAATAAAACAAAAACACCGGCTTTGTCGTAAGCGCAAACATTAATCCAAAAATGGCAAACAAAAGCGTACGAAATCCGAGATGAACGCCGCGATAAAAACTTTCTTCCGTCACATGAATGAGCCCAAAGCGAAACCACGTTGTCTCTCCCTTGCCAAACAAAATCATCGACGACGACGTAGAAATGAAAATAAAGAAAAACGGAACGAAAAACAAAAGCATATGCTTCATTCGATAACCGCTAAACAACATAAATAATGCCGTAAAGCCGATCGTCCAGTTGATGAGCACATTTGGGTTATGGACAAAAACAATAACGATAAACATCGGCAAAAATAACAATAATTTTACGGTTGGGTTCGTTTCATGCAACCACGTCTCTTTATGTTCGATGCTCCATCTCATCATATCCCACCTCGCACAAGCGTCCGCGGCACGATCGTTTCATCGGCGACAAGTTTTCCTTTTTCAATGATCCATCGTCTCGTCGCAAATTGAGAAACAATGCGCTCATCGTGCGTCACCATGACAATCGCCTTTCCTTGTTGTCGATACGCTTCAAGCCATTCGAGCAACGCAAACGTATTTTTTGCATCTTGCCCGAACGTCGGCTCGTCAAGAAGCAATATGCGATGGCGCTCCGTTACTGAAGCGGCGACACTTAACCGTCGCTTTTGTCCCATCGACAATTGGTACGGATGCAAATGCCGTTGGGCGCTTAAATGAAACCGCCTAAGCAACCTCTCTACTTCCTCTTCTATTTCATATTCCGAGCGTTTTTCAAGACGTAAACAATAAGCTAGCTCATCATCTACACGATTTGTAACAAATTGAAACTCCGGGTTTTGAAATACAAAAGCGATGTTGTCGTATAATACCCCATCATTTTTTACTAGCTCTCCTCGCCAATACATATCGCCTTCTGTTCGAATTAACTTCATGAAGCTTTGCAGCAACGTGCTTTTTCCTGCACCATTTTCCCCTGTAATGGCAATCCATTCACCTGCACGAATGACGACATCATCGACTGTGATTTTTTCTTCTTTTTGTCGAAAACCGCGGAGCGACTGCACATGTAAAAGCACGTCTGACGGATGATACGGTTGTTGCGCTGTTTTTGGCTTTTCGTACGTCTCCCACACTTGTGGATACCAAATGCCTTGTTCGGCAATAAACGAACGATACGTCGAAAATATATGATCCGTTGGGCCATCGGCAATCATTTCACCACATTCGTTAAACAAAATGATGCGCTCAACAAAATCGAGAATGTGATCAATTTTATGCTCAACGATAACAACTGTTCGGTCGTCCGCTACTTCTTTTAACGTTTCCCATACTGCTTTTGTTCCTTCTTCATCGAGAAGCGCTGTCGGTTCATCTAAAAATAACACATCCGGGTCAAGCGCCAAGACAGAGGCAATCGCTAACCGCTGTTTCATTCCTCCCGATAACGTTTGAATCGGCACATGAACGTGCGGAAGACGAAGGCGTACGCGTTGAAGAACGCGCTCGATTTTTTCTTTCATCTCCGCACGTGGCACACCGAGATTTTCAAGGACAAACGCAATTTCTTCATCGACGTACGGCATGCAAAACTGCGCATCCGGATCTTGAAACACATAGCCGACTTGCTTTGGAATATGAAGCGCTTTTGCTTTCATCGGCACATCGATCGAGCGTGGAATAATGCCCGCCATCACTTGTAATAACGTCGATTTTCCACACCCTGATGGACCTAAAAGCAACACTTTTTCTCCTTTTTTAATCGAAAGCGATACATCGGTAAATAACCGTTTTTCCGCCCCCGGAAACTTTAACCGCAATTGTTCAATGTGTATCAACGATGTCACCTTCTATTTATCAAGCGAGTCGTAATCTTCTTTTGTCGTCGGGCGCAACAGTTGCGTCACACCTGTCGCTTCGAGCGCTTTGACAAGCGAATAAGCAAATACCCCCGCAATGATGATCGCTCCAACGAAACGCGCACCGATAAATAACGTTAAATTCCACCACGCTAATTGATCGATATATCCTTTATAAAAATCAAGCACTAACGAAGCGATGGTTGAACCGACGGCAGCAAGCGACACAACCGCCACGTCGAAACGTTTATAACGGAAAGCGGCGAAAACAAGCTCAGCGAGCAATCCTTGCACAAAACCGTAAAATAACACTTCTAGTCCCCACTCAGATCCAGCTAAAAACTCCCCTGAGGCGGCAGCGACTTCCGCAAGCAACGCCACTCCTGGCTTACGAATCAACAAATATGCCACTGTCGCAGCAATAAACCACATGCCATAAATAAGCTGATCGAGATGAAGCCCAAGCGGTTTAACCGCATAGTAAAGCGGTCCCCACACTTTATACACAATCCCAAACACAATCGCTACAACAACGGTCGTTAATACGTCTGTTAATTTAAGCCCTTTCGTTTGCATAAACATCCTCCTCTTCCATTGGCCAACGTTCTAATTTGTACGCCATTTCCCAAAATAAGTATTCATATTGACTGCTGATCCAAAAGTGTTGCTTCATTCGCTCCAACTCTTTTTCACTTACTGTTTTCGCTATGTCGTTTAAGCGCGCAATTTGTTGTTCGACAAGCTGTCTAAACCAATCGGAGCCGTACGCTTCAATCCATTTCGCATAAATTGGATGATTCGGCTTACAATGCTTCAACCTCTCGCCAATTTCGTAATATAACCAATAGCACGGTAAAATGGCCGCTAACACATCACCAAAGTGCCCCGCAAACGCTGCCCGATACATATGTGACGTGTATGCATACGCGGTTGGGGCGGGAACAAATGACGCCTTTTCTTCTTCTGTAATGCCGAGCTCTTTCATAAACGTTTCATGTAAATGAAGTTCAGCTTCATACGTATTTTGCGCATGATTCGCCATGCTTGCCGTCGTTTGTAAATCTTCAGCCATCGCCCCGCCAAGCGCTTGCACTTTCGCAAAGTGTGTCAAATAATATGAATCTTGTAATACATAATAACGAAAACAACGTAAATCTAGCGTTCCTTCTCCTAGCTCTTTCACAAACGGATGTTGAAAACTCGCTTCCCAAATCGGATCGACAGCTTTGCGCAACTGTTCTGAAAACAACATTTCCTCTCCCCCTCATGAAAAATAAAAAACCACTTTCTTTGCGCAAAGAAAGTGGTTTGTAAACGATGGAAATTAGCATATACATACACTTCGCACCGTCTCCACTTCCCTACGCTGGTATGATCCAGATCAGGTTCTAAGGGTCTCAAAGGCACACTTTGATCTCAGCCTATCTAAAGGCCCCCCTAGTGGAATGCATTTGCGTTATTCACTTTGTCACTAATATTAGCATATTTCATTGTTTTGTCAAATATTTTTATCCATCATTTGCGCATATCGTGTTCTTCCTGTATGCTAAAGTAGCGAATATATAGTTCAGGAGTGGAATGTATGGCGAATGTATTTTTAAAACGAAAAAGAAAAAAGCGGCTCGAGCTTGGACATCCGTGGGTGTTTCAAAGCGAAGTTGACTATATTGAGGGAGACGTTGAACCAGGTGATTTCGTCAACGTATATAACCATCAACGTCATTTTTTAGCGAAAGGGTACATTAACCCGAAATCACAAATGATCGTGCGCGTGTTAACGCAAAATCCAAATGATGAATTAAATGCGCAATTTTTTATGAATCGCATTCGGCAAGCGTGGGCGTATCGCGAGCGCATGATTCCGGGCGTTCGTTCATGTCGCGCCATTTATGGAGAAGCGGATTTTTTACCTGGGCTCATCGTCGATAAATACGAAGATGTGCTCGTTGTCCAAATTTTATCGCTCGGCATGGAAAAAAGAAAAGAATGGATTTTACAAGCGCTTCTTGACGTCTTTCAGCCGAAAGCCATTTATTTGCGCAACGACGTCCACGTGCGTGAATTAGAGGGGCTGAAACAAGAAAAAGGATTTTGGTACGGCACGTGCGATACGAACGTACAAATTGAAGAAAATGGCGTGAAATATATTGTCGACATTGAAAATGGGCAAAAAACAGGGTTTTTCTTCGATCAGCGCCAAAATCGTGCCGCGATCAAGCCGCTCATTACAAGCGAATCGACTGTGCTCGATTGTTTTACTCATACCGGCTCATTTATGTTAAACGCCTGCTTATACGGGGCAAAACATGTGACCGCTGTCGACATTTCTGAACATGCGATTGAAACGGCAAAAAGAAACGCTGAGCTAAACGGATTTACAAACGTCGATTTCGTCGTGGCGAATGCGTTTGATTATTTAAGAGAGTGTGTACAAAAGGGGAAAAAATGGGATGTAGTCATTATTGATCCTCCAGCGTTTGCTAAGTCCGCTCATGCGGTACCAAAAGCGCTTGCCGGCTATAAAGATATTAATTTAAACGGCTTAAAGCTCGTCAAAGACGGCGGCTTTTTCGTAACAGCCAGTTGCTCGTATCATGTGCATCCCGATATGTTCCAAGCGATGGTCGCAGAAGCGGCGTTTGATGCAAAGAAAATTTTACGTCAAATTCATTGGAGCGGCGCAGGATATGACCATCCGAAACTGCTTGCCGCAGACGAAGGGGACTATTTGAAGTTTGCAATTTACGAAGTACATTCACGCAAATAAAACAGGTTGGCGTCCGCCAACCTGTTTGAAAATGGACAAAATTGTTGCGCACACACGACAACAAGACGGTGTATACTATAATTGAAAACGCTTACTTTTGTGGAGGTGATCGATATGTCATTAAAAACGATTTGTCCCAAGTGCTTCGGGAAAAAGAAAATAAAAATTTGTTTGTCGCTGTATAAAACATGCTCGTCTTGCAACGGAACAGGGAAAATTCAACAAACACCAACGAAACGAATTAGTTAAAAAGCACTTCACACCAACCATGGATGCGAAGTGCTTTTCGTTTATGCCACGGATTTTCGCTGTTTCGCTTTTGCCTGCGCTCGCAAAATTTTCACAGATAAATAAATCCCTGTTCCCGTTAAAGTGATTATCGCAATCGCAGCCGCATCGATCATGAGACGATTCCAAATCCCAAGTTTCCCAACATGAATCGCACGGACAAACGAGGCGAATTTGTTCACTTCTTTTTTCACAACTGTGCCGTCTGGCGCAATCGTTACTAGCGTCCCTTCTTTATCGTTTAACCGCACCATATACATACCGTGATTCATCACGACACCAACTTCGTCCATTGAAAACGCACCAGACTCACTCGCTTTTCTCACCGCATCAATCATATTTAACTTCGCATGTCCATGTCCATCCCCGTGCGCATGTTCATGGCTACCGTGAGAATGACCACCCATTCCCATTAACCATCGCTCTGTTAACAATAAGCCTGTGACCGCTTCCAAAAGCAAAAATACAGAACAAATAAGTCCGATCCATAAATGCAAATTGCGCGTTTTTTTCACAAAAACCCCTCCGTTTAAAAAGATGTGCTTGTCATGAATGTACAAAAAAGAGATGTGAAAAGTATGAAATGATTGCAAAAAAAATGTGAAATCCCCTCTTCCATATCGGAAAAGGGGATTTCATCATCATTTCACCAAATATACGCGCGCTTCGTATGGACGCAATGTAAAACGCGTCGCATGTTTATGTTGTTTGACATCGTAGTTTGTTAACACAAGTTGCTCGCTATTTAATTTTAACGAGTCGTAGCGATACATCGTTTTTCGGTCTGTTAAGTTCACGATGACGACCGCTTTTTCATCGCCTAACGTGCGCGTATACGCATAAATTGCTTTATGGTTTTCTAATATTAAATCATATGTTCCGTAAACGAATACATCATGTTGTTTACGAAGTTGAATCATGCGCTTGTAAAAGTTTAAAACAGAGTTCGGGTCGTTTAGCTGCTTTTGAACGTTAATTTGTTTATAGTTTTCATTCACCCCAATCCAAGGCGTCCCTGTCGTAAAGCCGGCATTTTTCTCGTCGGACCATTGCATCGGTGTGCGCGAATTGTCGCGGCCATTTTTCCAAATCCAGCGCATCACTTCTTCATGAGAACGACCTTTGGCGCGTTCAATGCGATAGTAATTTTTAATAGCGACATCGTCATATTCATCAATCGTTTCGAACTGTACGTTCGTCATGCCAATTTCTTGCCCTTGATAAATAAACGGTGTCCCTTGCATAAGAAAATATAATGCACCTAACGCTTTTGCGCTTTCAACAAGATATTGCTCATCATTTCCCCACGTTGACACCGAACGCGGTTGGTCGTGGTTTTCAAGAAATAGCGCATTCCATCCAACGCCCTCTAACCCTTTTTGCCATTTCGTTAATACGCGTTTTAATTTCCGAACATCGACACCGCCGTCTGTTCCTTTTTGCCAAAGTCCAAGATGCTCAAACTGAAAAATCATATTAAAAATGCCGTTTTCTTCACCGACCCAATCTTCCGCTTCCTCTACAGTGACTCCGTTTGCTTCTCCAACCGTCATAATGTCATAACGCGCAAACGTTTGCGCTTTAAGTTCACGAAGATACTCCATAATTCCTTCTTGATTCATATGTCCATCAAACGAAGGAACGTAATCAAGACCTTTTGGATTCGGTAAATCAGGGAGACCTTCTTTTTTCTTAATGTGTGAAATCGCATCAACACGGAAGCCATCAATTCCTTTGTCAAGCCACCAGTTGATCATATCGTATAACGCGCGACGAACATCTTCATTTTCCCAGTTTAAATCGGGCTGCTTCGTCGCAAAAACGTGCAAATAATATTGGTCCGTCGTCTCGTCATATTCCCAAGCTGAACCACCGAAAATGCTTTCCCAGTTGTTTGGCTCTTTTCCATTTTTTCCATCGCGCCAAATGTACCAATCGCGTTTTGGATTATCTCGTGATGAGCGCGATTCAATAAACCACGGATGCTCATCGCTCGTATGGTTAATGACGAGATCTAAAATGACTTTCATATCGCGCTTATGAATTTCTTCAAGCAATTGATCGAAATCTTCCATCGTGCCAAACTGCTCCATAATGTCTTGATAGTCACTAATGTCATAGCCGTTGTCAGCGTTTGGCGATTTATAAATTGGACAAATCCATATGACATCGATTCCAAGGTCTTTTAAATAATCAAGCTTTTGAATAATCCCTTGCAAATCACCGACGCCGTCTCCGTTTGAATCCATAAAGCTTCTCGGATATATTTGATATGCAACCGCTTCTTTCCACCAAGCTTTTTTCACGTAAAATCCTCCTCAATCCAATCAAAATAAATCGCTTTCAATGATCTTCACTCTTTCATGTTAATATACAAACGGCTTCGTTTAAAGAGGAAGTTGCACTTTTTCATAAAAAATTTCGTTTTTGTTGTGCAAACGGTTTAAATACGAACAAAAATAGACAACGATGCATCATCGTTGCCTACTGTATACTTATAATTTATTCCATTTCATTCATTTTATTCGTTCGATTTGAAATCGTAATGCGACCGATAAACATCGCAAAAATAAAGCCAATGCCAACAAAAATCAATCCGTACAAAAACACATCGCTTAACGCATCAACGAGCGTTTGTTTTAATACAGGCACAAACATTTGTTGCATTTGTTCAGGAATTTTTTTCAACGTCTCTGGATTTAAAATAACCGAATATACGCTTTGCGGATTCGATTCAACGAGTTGTTTAAATGAATCCATCATCGCATGCGCTTGTTCCGGCAATTGTTGTAATAACGGAAGAAACTTCGCTTCCAATAAATCTTTCGAACGATGGTTCATAATTGCCCCTAACAATGTTGCCCCAAACGTCCCACCGATTTGACGGAAAAACTGGCTCGATGATGTCACGATGCCAAGCTGCGATTTTGGAAATACTTCTTGCAACGCGAGCGTAATGACTGGATTGACAAATCCTAGCCCAAAACCGAGCGTCGCCATAAATGACATCGCCGTCCATTTATTTGTATGGACATCCATCGTTGACAATAAGAAAAAGCCAAGCGCTACAAGCACCATTCCACCAATGACTTGCGGACGGACGCCAATTTTTTGCACAAGCCGTCCACCGATCATGCTTGCGATAATAAGGGCAAACATCATCGGAAACATCATCGTTCCCGATTCTGACGGACTCATCCCGATAATGCCTTGCATAAAGAGCGGCACGAACATAATCGCTCCAAACATGCCAACAGACATAAAAAAGCCGACACTATTGAGCACAACAAACGTCTTATTTTTTAATAAATGAATCGGCATAATTGGCTCTTCAGCTTTACGCTCAACAAACACAAATAAGCTGAAGAAAACGACCGAGCTAGCTAGTAAAGAAATGATTTGCCATGATAGCCAATCGTATTTGTCGCCGCCGAACGTTAACGCTAACAACAACGAAACAACGGCCACAACCATTGTAAACATGCCGGCCAAATCAAGTTTTACGCGCTCAGCCATACGATGATTATGCAAACCAAGAGAAATGAGAACAATAGCTAATATGCCGACGGGAAGGTTAATATAAAACACCCAACGCCAATTTAACGAATCAACAATCCATCCCCCAACTTGTGGACCAAGAATAGACGCTAATCCGAATACGCCGCCAAACACACCTTGCCATTTTGCACGCTCTGCCCCTGTAAATAAATCACCAATGACAATCATCGCCATCGGCATCATAATGCCACCGCCAATTCCTTGAATGGCGCGGAAAATAATAAGCTGCGTCATCGTATCTGCCATGCCACATAGCGCTGAACCAATAATAAAAATCGCTAATCCTGTCACATAAATCGACTTTCTTCCAAACAAATCAGCAAGCTTCCCGGCAATTGGAACAATCGTTGTTGATGTGAGCATGTACGCTGTTGTTAACCATGCCATCATACTTAGTCCACCAAGTTCCCCAACGATGCGCGGCAACGCTGTGCCAACAATCGTTCCATCGAGCGCCCCAAACAACATCGCAACAAGTAGTCCTGTAATTAAAATGCCCCGCTTTTGTTGTATATCGGCCATGCTCGCTTGTATCGCGGCCTGTTCTTTCATGTGTATCACTTCTCCTCTTTTTCATTTGTCGCAACAATTTTTTCGATCGTACAGACAAATTGTTTAAGCTCATCGGGTTGCAATTGTTTTAAATAACGTTCAATAATTTTTCTTCGCTCCGCCCGCGCATGTTCAAGCATTTCTCTCCCCTTTTTAGACAACTGTACATACACAACGCGACGATCTTCCTCATCCCGTTCGCGCAAGACAAACCCGCTTTTATATAAGCGATCGATCATCGTTGTAATCGCGCTCGGTTTGACAAACATTTCATCGGCCAATTCGCTCACGGTGCATTTTTCACGCTTTGACAGCAAATTTAAAATAAAAAACTGCGGTTTCGTTAAGCCAATCTCTTCTTTCGCTAAATCGGCTGCCAGTTTGCGAACGGCTAACGAAAACGCATGCTCTAATCGCTCAACAAGCGTAGGAAACGGCGTTTGCTCCATACCCACCCCACCTTTTTTAACTATATAAATATTTAACATAGTTAAATATATACGAAAGAAAATATAAAGTCAATGAATCATTCCTGACGTATCAAATGACGCGCTCGTTCATACATTGTCATAAGGAGGGAGCGCGATGAAACGAGATGAACAAAAAGCATTAGAAAAAGCGATTGCGGAAATTACGGAAATTGCTGAAGGGTTTGGACTCGATTTTTATGAAATGCGTTATGAAATTTGTCCAGCTGATATTATTTACACATTTGGAGCATACGGTATGCCGACACGGTTTTCCCATTGGAGCTTCGGAAAACAATTTCATAAAATGAAGCTCCATTACGATCTCGGATTAAGTAAAATTTACGAACTTGTCATTAACTCCGATCCGTGCTACGCTTTTTTATTAAATACAAATACGCTTATTCAAAATAAATTAATTGTCGCACACGTACTTGCCCATAGCGACTTTTTTAAAAATAACGTTCGCTTTAGCAACACAAAACGAGATATGGTCGAAAGCATGGCAGCAACAGCCGAACGAATAAAGCATTACGAGCACGAATACGGGAAGCAAGAAGTCGAAAAGTTTTTAGACGCTGTATTAGCCATTCAAGAACATATTGATCCTTCCCTTCTGCGCCCGAAACTTTCATGGACGATTGCTGATACGGAAGTATACGAAGACGATCATGAAACGCCAAAACCTTCTCCGTATGACGACTTATGGTCTCTTGGTGAAAAGAAAAAAACAACGCCCGCTCGAAAAAAACGAAGAAAATTTCCTCCCCATCCTGAGAAAGATTTATTGCTGTTTATTGAAGAATATAGCCGTGAACTCGACGAGTGGCAGCGCGACATTTTAACGATGATGCGAGAAGAAATGCTTTATTTTTGGCCGCAGCTCGAAACGAAAATTATGAACGAAGGATGGGCGACGTACTGGCATCAACGTATTTTACGCGAAATGGATTTAACGAGCGATGAAGCGATTGAATTTGCGAAATTAAATGCAGGCGTTGTGCAACCTTCACGTACAGGCATTAATCCATACTATTTAGGACTGAAAATTTTTGAAGATATTGAAAAACGGTGGGACAATCCGACGGAAGAAATGAAAAAGCTTGGCGTCAAACCGGGTTCGGGACGCGCAAAAATATTTGAAGTACGCGAATTAGAATCCGACATTTCTTTTTTGCGCAACTATTTAACGAAAGAACTCGTCATGCGCGAAGATATGTATTTATTCCAAAAACAAGGAAAAGACTACAAAATTGTTGATAAACATTGGGAGCATATACGCGATCAACTTGTGAACATGCGCGTAAACGGCGGCTTCCCATACATTACAGTGAACGATGGCGACTATATGCGCAATGGGGAACTATATTTAAAACATTGGTACGAAGGTATTGAACTAGACGTAAAATATTTAGAAAAAGTGCTTCCTTACATTTATCAACTTTGGGGCCGTGCGGTTCATATCGAAACAGTGATCGAAAACAAACCGACGCTATTCACATACGACGGGCGAAACGTACAACGAAAATATATATGAGCTACTGAGTGCGCAACTAACAAAAAGTTTACATTTTATGTAAACTTTTTGTTTTTCTCTGCTCAGTAATTACATAAAACTTGTGTCACATCACTTATTTAATTAAAATTTTACCTGTGTTCTTAAACCGTTCTATAATAACAAATAGTCGAGAATAGCAGTCTTGGATAGTTTTCTCATTCCTAATATTATTGTAAAGTCCTATACCAAAGTACGTATCTTTATAAAATCCTACTACATAGTCTCCTGATTTTATGATGTGAGCGTCTTCATAACTTAATTGGTCATCAAGAAACGCCAAATAGACCTTTTCAGAATCAATAAAAACAAACGGAATAGGGGATTCCCAATAAATTTTAGCATACTGTGGCTCAGCTGCCTCTTTTAAGTGCTTTTTAGTAATAAATACACTATCCACGTTTGCGAATTTTTTTTGCAAAACGTCTTCCATCGACATTTGAATGAAAGAAACATTTTTTTCCCTAATCTTGGGAATATCCCCAACAATTCCGATTTTCAGTTCACGCCCTGAATAAACCGGAGAATGAAAATTTGCTCCCTCATCTGTTTTGTGGATCAAGTACGCAACAAAGAATATTAGTATCATCATTATGAATAGTTTTCTCATAAATTTCCTCCTAATGAATGATAATTAAAACAACTACATTATATCAAATTTATATTACAACCTATATAAGGCTAACCTAAATTTTTAGGTTGGCCTTATTTTAATGGCAATTATCAAATCAAAGTATCTGTCTCAAATATTTTTTTAACTGTCTGAATTCAATGAACACATCAGTAGCTTTTTTGTTGAAACTTTTTTCTGTTTTTTCCGTACATACATATAAATAACAAGAAAGGTGGGTTTATATGAAAAATCGTTCCTTTACCGGCATCATCATCGGTACCATTTTGGGCATTTTTCTTCTCGTCATTGCCTTAACATCATGGTACACCGTTGATGAGTCGGAACAAGCCATTATTTTAACATTTGGGAAAATTGATGAGGAAGTGACAACACCAGGACTACATTTTAAGCTCCCTTGGCCGATTCAAACGGTCGAAACGTTATCGCGAGAAACGTTTAGTTTACAATTTGGATACAAAGAAGAAAACGGAAAAGTCGTCGCCTCAAACCAAGGGGATACAAAAATGATTACGGGCGATGAAAATATTGTGCTCGCCGATATGGTCGTCCAATGGAAAATTACCGATCCTGCGAAATTTCTTTATCGTTCATACGAACCGGAACAAATTTTATACAATGCGACATCTGCCTCCTTGCGCAGCGTCATCGGTAGTTCAAAAATCGACGATGCCTTAACGTCAGGGAAGGCAAAAATCGAAGCCGATGTGCGCGAATCGCTCACCGCATTAATGAAAAAATACGATATCGGCATTTCTATTTTAGCTGTGAAGTTACAAGATGTTGATTTGCCAAATGATGAAGTGCGCAAAGCATTTACAAACGTCACAGATGCACGCGAAACGATGAACACGAAAATTAACGAAGCAAATAAATACCGAAATAAACGAACGAAAGAAGCCGAAGGGGAAAAAGACGCATTAATTTCCCAAGCGGAAGCTGATAAAGTGGCACGCATTGAAAAAGCATATGGAGATGTCGCAAAATTTAACGCCTTATATGAAGAATACAAAAATGCAAAAGATATTACAAAACAACGGCTAATGATCGAAACGCTCGAACAAGTGTTGCCATACACGCGCATTTACATTATGAATGACGATGGGAATACGCTAAAATATTTGCCAATTCAACCGATCGAAAAACAAACGACAGAGAAAAAGACAGAGAAAGGAAGTGGTAACGAATGACAAACTTCCAAGACGATCAAAACATCATTCACTTTAAAGATAAACTTCCAACGAAATGGTTTCGTTTTATCATCGGTGGCGTCATTGGACTTGTTTTACTTGTTATCGCCTTAACAAACGTATATATCGTTCATGAAAACGAGTATAAAGTTATCCGCCAATTTGGTGAAATTGTTCGCATCGATCAAACGCCGGGATTACGTTTTAAAATTCCGTTTATTCAAACCGTCACAACACTGCCGAAAGCACAAATTTTTTACGACGTAGCCGAAGCAGAAATTAATACAAAAGATAAAAAGCGAATTCTCGTCAACCATTACGCCATTTGGGAAATTACAAATCCGAAAGAAATGATTCAAAATGCTCGCACATTAGAAAATGCAGAATCAAAAATGGATGAATTTATTTTCTCCATTGTCCGCACCGAGCTTGGACGGTTAAATTACGATGAAATTATTAACGATGAAAAGTCATCGCGCGGCAGTTTAAACGATGAAGTAACAGCGAAAGTAAACGAGCTGTTACAACAAGACCGTTACGGCATTCGCGTCGTTGATGTGCGCATGAAGCGCATTGACTTACCGAAAGAAAACGAACAGTCTGTTTACAAACGAATGATTTCAGAGCGCGAATCAAAAGCACAAGAATATTTGTCGATGGGAGATGCCCAAAAGCAGCGCATTATCGCACAAACAGACCGCGAAGTGAAAGAAATGCTCGCCAAAGCACAAGCGGATGCGGAACGCATTCGTGCCGCAGGTGAACAAGAAGCTGCGCGCATTTATAACGAAACATTCGCAAAAGATCCTGATTTTTATTCGTTTTACCGTACGCTCGAGTCATATAAAACGACCATCGGCGAAGATACGGTCGTCATTTTACCAGCCAATTCACCATACGCCAAATGGCTGCTCGGTCAAACGCGCTGATCATTCAGCGCGTTTCATGCTCAAGCAACCATTTTTTTCTTTCTATCCCCCACGCATACCCGCCAATTCCACCGTCTGTACGTACGACGCGATGACAAGGGATAACGATCGTGAATGGGTTGCTGCCGACAGCATTTCCAACTGCTCGCACCGCCTTCGGACGTCCAATTTGTTTTGCAATATGAGCATACGAAACCGTCTGTCCGTAAGGAATCGTTTGCAACGCTTCCCATACGCGAATTTGAAACGGTGTACCTATGAACTTTAGCGGAATCGAAAACGATGTCCGTTTCTTTTGAAAGTATTGTTCAATCTCCTCTATCCATGGCATAAAGCTAGTTGGAATATTTCTCTCTCCACATTGTTCCACAACATCTATGCGCTCTATGCTTTCATCTGTTCCAATGATTTGTAACCAACCAATTGGCGATTCATAATATGCGATGTGCTTCTCCATGACCAACTCTCCTCTGCCAAATCGCACAACATTTACAGCGAAAAAAACGACCATTTTTTCATAAACTACATATAGCTCCTCACGATAAGGAGGGTTTGCGTTGCATACAGCTGATTACGATAAAGCGCTTTATTATACGTACCGATCGGAATGGGATCATTTACTCATTCTTATGGTGCGCACAAAAGACGATTTACTTTCAAAAAAAATTGAACAGTTTCTTCATGCATATAATTTCGAAAAAGATTACACTGTCGTCCAAAAGCGGCTAAATGCATTGTTACGTTACATCGATCACGCGTTAGACGTGTATGAACAAGAGCCAACACTGACGATGCAATATGATTATTAAAGCGGAAGGAACTCCTTTCGCTTTTTTTATACGACCGGATACGTTTGAATGAGTGGATGCAGCACAATTTCATCCACTAACATATGCTTTGGTGCACTCGCCATATAAACGACAGCTTCTGCAACGTCTTCTGCTTTTAACCATGCCGCTTTTTCAGGCAATCCTTGCGTAGAGTTAGCGAAATATGTATCAACCATCCCCGGATTAATTGTACCGACACGAATACCGTATGAACGCACTTCTTGAGCTACACTTCCAGAAAATCCTTGAACAGCATATTTTGTTGCTGTATATGCAGAACCGTTTGCAATCGTGTATCGGCCAACATCAGATGAAATGGTAATAATCGTACCGGAACGTTGCTTTTTCATTTGTGGAAGGACGGCTTTTGTCCCAATAAACACTCCCTGTACATTCACTTCAAATAGTCGTTTCCACTCCTCAACTGTCGTTTCTTCAACGGACTTGAATACCCCAATACCTGCGTTGTTTACGAGTAAATCAATACGACCAAACGTATCAATTGTTGTTTCAACCACTTCATTCATTTGTTGTTCATTTGATACATCCGCTTGAAACGTTTTTACATCTTTTAATTGTTCACCGACACGATGAATGTCTGAAGAACTTCCGATTAACACAAGCTTCATTCCTTGTTGCGACAATTTATGTGCAATCGCTAAACCGATGCCACGGGATGCCCCCGTCACAATCGCTACTTGTCCTTGTAACATGCTGAATTCATCCTTTCTACATAGTCGCCTTTATATTACTTGTTCTGTATTCAAAAAACAACTGATAAGGCATTACGCCTTATCAGTTGTTAACATATATACTCGCTCCATGACGGCTGTTTCTAATTGCTCTAGTTGTTGTTTTGCTTCCGTTAACGTTCGTCCTTTCACCCCAAAATAAAATTTCATTTTCGGCTCTGTGCCGGATGGGCGTGCACAAAACCAAGATCCATCTTCAAGTACATATTTTAATACGTTCGACTTTGGCAAATGAATCGTTTCTTTTTTTCCTGTATCCACATACACTCGTTCGCTCGCTTTATAGTCTTCGCGAATAACGACACGCTCATTTGCGACAACTGTTGGCGGCTCATGACGGAACGTCGCTAATAACGCCTCAATTCGCTCCGCTCCTTCTTTTCCTTTGAGCGTAAGTGAACGCAATCCTTCTTGATAATATCCGTATTGCTCAAATAGTTGCATAAGCGCTTCGTATAAAGATAATCCTCGTTTTTTATAAAACGCGCACACTTCAACAGCTAAAACGGCTGCTTGAATCGCATCTTTATCACGCGCAAAATCACCGATTAAATAGCCGTAACTTTCTTCGTAGCCGAACTGGAATACGTACTCCCCTGTTTGTTCATATTGTTTAATTTTTTCACCGATAAACTTAAATCCTGTTAACGTATCCATCGTTTTTATATCGAACGACTCGGCAATGGCGCGACCAAATTCAGACGTCACGATCGTCTTAAATACAATTCCGTTTGGCGGCAATATCCCTTTTTCTTTCTTTTGTGAAAGAATGTAATGAAGCAATAATCCACCTGTTTGATTGCCCGTTAAAACGACGTATTCCCCTTGTTCATTTTTTACCGCAATCCCTAAACGGTCGGCATCAGGATCTGTTGCAATTAACACGTCCGCATCCACTTGTTTTCCAAGCTGAATCGCTAATTCAAACGCGGCATGTTCTTCTGGGTTCGGCGATTTGACCGTTGAAAAGTTCGGATCAGGCTGCTCTTGTTCTTTTACTACAAACACGTTTTTATAACCAAATTCTTTCAATCCGCGTTGAACGAGCTTATTTGCTGTGCCATGAAGAGGAGTAAATACAACGTTTACATCGACTTCATGAGCAAGTTGCGGGGAAAGAGAAATCGTCTTTAATTTTTGTATGTATGCCTCATCAATTTCCGCTCCGATGATTTGAATGAGCCCTTTTTCTTTTAATACGTCTTCTTGCTCAATCTCAAGCTCCCATTCATTTTCAATCGCATCGACGTGCTCAATGACGACATCGGCAATATGTGGTGGCAACTGCGCCCCATCTTCCCCATATACTTTATACCCGTTATACTCCGGTGGATTGTGGCTTGCGGTAATGACAATACCAGAAAAAGCGTGCAAATGACGTACAGCAAATGAAAGTTCTGGCGTCGGGCGAAGCTCATCGAACACGTACGTTTGAATGCCATGAGTCGCAAGCGTTTTTGCGGCTTCCATCGCAAACTGTTGCGATTTATGACGCGAATCGTATGCGATGACCACCCCACGTTTTTTTGCTTCCTCACCAAACGACGCAATGTATCGAGCGAGTCCTGCCGATGCTTTTCGCACCGTATATATGTTCATTCGGTTCGTCCCCGGTCCAATTTCCCCGCGCATGCCCCCTGTGCCGAACTCTAACGTCTTATAAAAGCAGTCTTCTAACAGTTTTTCATCTTGCTCTAGTTGTTGCAAATGAGCACGTAGCTCTTCATCTAACTGCGCTTCTTTCCAACGTTCATATATCATTTTCCAAGTCACGTTTATCCCTCCATATCGTTGCTCATTGTAACTTATTCTCGCTTTTTTATGCAAATTCCTTTTTCATGAGTAAAAAGGAGCTCCTCATAAAGAAGCCCCTTTCTTGCTTAATGATATGAAGTTTCAGAAATCTCGGATAACGCTTGTTCTGCCGCTTCATCGTATGCTTGGTTTGTGGCGATATCACCTAAAGCAACAATGCCACAAAGCGCATTATTTTGTACGATTGGCAAGCGGCGAATTTGATTTTTTGCCATTACTTTCGCTGCTTCATCAACGCTCATGTTTGGCGTCCCTGTGACGACATCACTCGTCATCACTTGTGAAACAGGTGTTGAAGGGGTTAACCCTTGCGCCGTCGTACGAAGGGTAATGTCACGGTCAGTAATGATCCCTTTTACTTTTCCATTTTCAACAACAGGAATGGCGCCAACATTATGTTTATTCATTAATTGTGCTGCCTCTTGAACAGATTGATCTGGTGTGACCGTTGCCACTTGGCGCGTCATAATCGATTCAACTGTATGATTCAATATGATCCTCCCCTTTCGCTTTTTATTGTGCACGTTCTCTTGTTCATTATGTAAGTAAAATATCGTCGCAATTTACATCATTTCTTTTCGTGTACTATAATGAACAAAGAGTAAAAAATAAGAAGGTGGAATCATGGCGCAGAGAGAAAATCATTTGTTAGCCGCTTGGATCGTTGCATTCATCGCTACACTCGGTAGCCTTTATTTTTCCGAGGTACTAAAATTCATCCCATGTGAACTTTGTTGGTATCAACGCATTTTTATGTATCCGCAAGTATTTTTGCTTGGCATGGCTTTTGTGCGCAAAGAGCTTGCGATCGCTCGTTATACGCTTATGCTATCTGTTATCGGTGGCACGATTTCTTCTTATCATTATCTCATTCAAAAAGTGACATTTTTCCGAAATGCTGCTCCATCATGCGGTATTGTACCGTGTACAGGCGATTATTTAAACTGGCTCGGGTTTATTACGATTCCCTTTTTAGCACTTATTGCTTTTATTTTCATTAGCATCATCAGCTATCGTCTTATAAAAATGGAGAAAGAAGGGAATATTCGATGAAAAAATTACTTATTTTCGGCGGTATCATTATCGTTTTATTTGGCGCACTCGCTTGGATTACATCATATACGCAAAAACAAAAAGCGGAAGGAAATCCGTTCGGGAAAGAAGAACTACACCCAGCTACGATCGACCTTCTTGACGATCCGAATTATCAAAACATTATTTTGCCTGACGAATTAAGAGAAGCATTAAACAATAAAGAAACGATGACCGTTTACTTTTACAGCTCAACGTGTGAATTTTGTAAAAAAACAACGCCAATCGTTGTGCCGTTAGCGAAAGAAATGGGTATCGACTTAAAGCAATTTAACCTCCTTGAATTTGAAGAAGGATGGGATGAATACGACATTGAAGCGACACCAACAATTGTCCGCTTTAAAAATGGAAAAGAAGTCGCACGTATTGAAGGATATTATGAAGAAGACGTATTTCGAAAATGGTTTGAACAAACAAAATAAAAGCCTTCGTTGTGAAGGCTTTTTTACATCACCCAAGAATGAGCAGGTTTCATATATATGCTTACGTAATGATCTTTTTCATGTAAAAAATGTTCAGGTGTAAGCGGGAAGCTTATTCCGTGTCGCGCTAATTGCTCCACATTGCGTTGGAACAAATGATTGTAGTAAGAAACGCCATGGAGCGAAGCAAATTCGATAATCGCTTGCAACGATTGTAATGCAGAAATAATCTCAAACGCCTCTTTTAACGTTCCATCGTATGTGGAAGATTGAAACTGTAATATGCCAAGCGATTGAAATGTCTCAATTTCATGATCTGTGAAATATTTTGGAAAAATACATGTATAAAATTGCTCAATGAGCGATTGAATATATTGCTTTTGCTCTTCCGTAGCAACATAGACGGTTTTCAATTGACCTCACCTTTTTCCATTTCATTTCCTAATCTATAACGAAATTGTAACATATCAACGCACTTTATGGTGTTGGTAATTTATTGTATAGAAAGAGTGAGACGAATGAATGTACAGAAAAAAGGAAATTGGCTGATGTTTGAAGCGCCATTATCATGGGTCGGCCTATCGCTTGAACAAGCATTTCAAACAAAATGGTTCGTTCCTAAAAAAATGTTACATGAATGGCGAATGACAAAAGGAGTAATAGTAAATAAGAAAATCGTTCCTTTACATACAATCATTTCACCAAACGATCATATCGGGGTACATATAAAAGACGAAACGATTGAACCGATTCCAACATACTTCCCGCTTCATATTGTATTTGAAGACGATCATGTGCTTGTCGTTAACAAACCCGCACATATGGACGTCCATCCGACGCAGCCAAACCAAACAAATACGTTAGCAAATGCAGTCGCCTTTCACTTTCAATGTGAAGGAATTTATAGCAAAGTTCGGCATATTCATCGCCTTGATCGCGATACGAGCGGCGTCATTTTATTTGCTAAACATGCGCTTGCTGGCGCTGTACTCGATAAATATTTAGCGGAACGAACAATTCATCGCACATACGTTGCGCTTGTTCATGGATATGTGAAACAAAAAAAAGGAACGATTGACGCTCCAATCGGTCGCGATCGTCATCATCCAACGAGACGTCGCGTATCGAAAACAGGAGATACGGCGATCACGCACTATGAACGTCTCCAATATGACAAACAAAAAAATGTGTCGCTCGTTCGCTTGACGCTTGATACAGGAAAAACGCATCAAATTCGCGTCCATATGAGCTATATCGGACATCCATTAGTTGGGGATACGTTATATGGGGGAAAACCGTGGATCGATCGACAAGCGTTACACGCAATCTCACTTTCTTTTCCACATCCGTTTACAAACGAGCCGATCACCTGTTCTGCCCTACCTGATGAAATGATTTTCGGCAATATAAAAAGAGGCGCGTTCCTATAACGCAGCCTCTTCGTTCATGTCCGTCACTACATCTACTGCTTTAGGGCGACGTGTCACTTCAATTTTTTTCACATGATGACCGTCTAATTGAATGACTGTAAACGTATAATCACCACACTCAATTTGCTCTCCTGGACGAATGTTGTAACGTTCTGTTAACATCCATCCCCCGATTGTATCAACGTCTGTATCATCGATTTCTAAGCCGAATAAATCATTAACTTCACTAATAAGCACTTTTCCATCCACAATTGTTCGATTTTCATCAATCGTTTGAACAAGCGGAGTTTCATCCGTATCAAACTCATCTCGAATTTCCCCGACAATTTCTTCTAAAATATCTTCAACCGTTACTAAACCGGATGTCCCGCCGTACTCATCAACTAAAATCGCCATATGAATGCGCTCTTTTTGCATTTTCACAAGTAAATCTTGGATAGGAATCGTTTCAATGACTTGAATAATCGGGCGTATATATTCACGTAGTTCCCTTCGCTCTTGACAGTTTACAACAAGATCCGTAAACAACTCTTTTACATTTATTAATCCGAGAATATGATCTTTATCGCCATCAATAACAGGGTAACGTGTATATTTTTCTTCACGGATTGTTTGCAATACATGTTCCATCGAATCATTGACATCTAACGCAACAATTTCTTTGCGCGGAACCATAATTTCTTTTGCGACACGATCGTCAAAACGGAAAATGTTATTCACATACTTATATTCCGTATGATTAATTTCTCCGTTTTTATAACTGGCCGATAACAGAAGACGCAACTCTTCCTCAGAATGAGCCAATTCTTGTTCATTAGATAGCTGAAAACCAAATAAACGAACGACTAAACGCGCAGACCCATTTAACAACCAAATAAACGGATACATGACGCGATAAAATAACATAAGTGGGCGCGCTGTCCATAACGTAATCGTTTCGGCCTTTTGAATCGCAATCGTCTTCGGTGCTAATTCACCAACAACGACATGAATAAACGTAATCGCCGCAAATGCGACAAGAAAAGAAGCGCCGTGGGCAAATGATGGCGATACATGAAATTCGTCAAAAAGCGGACGAAGCGCTCGTTCTACCGTCGGTTCTCCGAGCCAACCAAGACCGAGCGAAGTCATGGTGATCCCAAGTTGATTTGCAGATAAATACTCATCTAAATGAGTGATGACATGCTTTGCTGCCACCGCTTTTTTGTTACCTTCTTCAATCAGTTGATCAATGCGCGATGGGCGCACTTTTACAATGGCAAATTCCGAAGCGACAAAAAAACCGGTAAGCGCAATAAGAAAAACAATCATCCATAAACTAAATATGTCCAACGAACGTCCGCACGCATACATGCGTGCGGATGCCACCTCCTATTTATTAATCTTCATTACTTCCTTGCACAAAAATAAGTACATACTTAATTAATTCTAACACCGAAATAAGCGCTGCAGCAACATACGTTAATGCCGCGGCATTTAATACTTTATTTACCCCACGTTCTTCTTCATTGCGAATAATGCCTTCTGCGATCATAAAATCTTTTGCACGTGAACTTGCGTTAAATTCAACCGGCAATGTAATGACTTGAAACGCTACAGCAAACGAGAATAAAATAATCCCTAAACCAATTAACGAAAACTGTTGCAATAAAAACCCGCCAAGAAGAAGGAATGGAGCCATTCCAGATGTCAAATTCACAATTGGGAACATACGATGGCGCAAAACGAGCGCACCATATGCTTGTTGATGTTGCACCGCATGACCCACTTCATGGGCAGCTACCGATACAGCCGCAATCGAGCGGCCATAGTAAACCGGCTCTGATAAACGAACGGCCCGAGCAATTGGATCGTAATGGTCTGTCAACGTACCTGGGACAAGCTCTACCGGCACATCGTATAGTCCGTTGCGATCTAAAATGAGACGCGCCACTTCCGCTCCCGTTAACCCAGAGGAAGCAGGTACATCTGACCACTTGCTAAAGTTTCCTTTCACTTTAAATTGCGCCCAAATTGATACCCCGAAGGCGATTAAAATGAGGAAATCCATTGGGTGAAAAAACATGATATCATCCCTCCGTTATTTTATATTTTAATGGAAAATAGCCGAGAATGAAAGAGAATACCTCTACATACGTTATATACGACTATTGTGTCCAAAAAGTTTCACAAAATCGAAAAAAACCTCGCAAATAGCGAGGCAAAATAAAATTGTTTTTAGTGTGTATGATGAACAGCGCAACGGTTCGGACCGATTTCAAGTTCTTGTTGTTGCTCTGGCGTTGCATCTTTCACACCACGATTGATGGCAATAATGTCTTCAAAGTTCGGTGGTGTTTCAGAAGAAGCGGATTGCGCCACATGTTCAACGAACTCCTCTTCCGTTTTCCCTTGCATGATTTCGTTCATTTGGCGAATGTTTCCTAACGTATTTCCGATATATCCTTGTTCATTCACTTCTTGATCAAAGTTTGCATAGTGAGCAGGAAGGACAATAACATCATCAGCAATTTGTGCTACTTTGTTATACACTGTGTCGTATAAATCTTTTGCCCACTCGCGCGCTTTTCCGCCAAGATCTGGTCGGCCAAGACCGCTTACGAAAATCGTATCGCCAGAGAACAACAATTTATTGTTTACGAAAAATGATACACTACCTGGGGTATGACCTGGCGTTTTAATTGCTAATACTTCTAAGCTTACTTTTTCAAATTCGATGCGATCATGATTTTCTAACGGCTCAAATTCAAATACCGCACCTTCACTCTTCATTAAATAATATTTTGCTCCTGTTTGTTTTGCTAATTCATATCCGCCAGAAATGTGATCGGCATGTAAATGAGAGTCAACGATATGTGTAATCGTTACGTTTTCTTTTTGCGCCACTTCTTTATATACATCAATAAATCGAGATGGATCAACGATAAGCGCTTCTTTGCCCGATACGACCATGTAAGAAAGGCACCCTTTACCGACACGAATAAATTGATATACTTTCATATTTTCATCTTCGTACACAATAACTGGATATAAATATTCACTCCATGCTTTCATGCCGCCTTTTAAATAAAATACTTCTAAACCTTTTTCAGCAAGCATGTCAGCGACCATCATGGAAGATCCTTCTTTTGCGCAAACGACGACAATTTTTTTATCTTTCGGTAAGCGTTCTAACACAGGCTCAACGCCATCAATTAATTCAAAATAAGGAACGTTTAAATATTCAATGTGCTCCCCTTCAATTTTCCAATCTGCAAAATCTGATTCATTGCGAACATCGAATAAGAAAAACGGTTCTTTATTAACAATCATCTCATTGATTTGTTGTGCTGTTAACGCATGTACTGTCATTTCATATCCACCTCTCCTTATACCTTATAGGGTATTTATATAGGTAAAAAAATTATTGTTGTAACAATTGCATAATTCGTTGTGGATCAAATCCAACGACCCAACGTCCATTAATTTCTGTTTGTGGCACGCCCATTTGTCCAGTCGAGCGAACAACGTAATCAACAGCTTCAGGATGTTGATGCAAGTTCACTTCTCTAAAAGGAATGCCTCGTTCAGCTAAAAAGTTTTTTAGCAATGTACAATACGGACATGTCGTTGTTGTATATACTGTTACTTGTTTCATATTACCATTCCTCCTTTATGTTCCGATATTTTATATACCCCTATGAGTATTATAACATAAAGGATGAATTTTTCAACATCTTTTACAAAATGTCCAACCAAATTTTAATAGCTGTTGCCACGATGAGTGCAGCTAAAATAAACTGCAATAGTTTTGTATTGACCTTTTTACCAACGTTTGCTCCAATCGGAGAAGCAATTAAACTTGCAACAACCATAATAAACGCAGTCCAAAAATCAAATTGACCAGTCGTCAGTTTTCCTACGGTTGCCCCAATTGATGAAATAAACGTAATAGCTAATGATGTAGCAATCGTCATACGCGTTGGAATTTTTAGTACGACGAGCATAATTGGTACAAGAATAAATGCACCAGCGGCTCCAACAATTCCAGCGCTCACTCCGACAATAAATGCTAATGCGGCAGCGAGCCACTTATTAAATGTCACTTGATCGAGTGGAATGTTATCAATTTCTTTTTTCGGAACGAACATCAAAATGGCCGCAATTGTTGCCAACACTGCATAAACGATATTAATGCCGCCTTCACTCATTAATTTCGAACCATAACCACCGATGAAACTACCGAGCAAAATGCTCGTTCCCATGTAAATAATTAACGTTTTATTTAAATATCCACCTTTCCGGTACGCCCAAACACCCCCAATAGTAGCAAACAATACTTGAATGGCGCTAATTCCGGATACTTCATGGGCGCTAAATGCAGCGTAGCCAAGCAACGGTGGAATGTAGAGCAACATCGGATACTTAATGATCGATCCGCCAATTCCAACCATTCCCGAAATAAACGAACCGATAAATCCAATGAGAAAAATCGTCACAATAAAACCGATGTCCATGCTAGTTCACTCCTTATATGAAGCATCGGGACATACGCCCGATGCTTCTCACGCTTTACGAATCCAAAATTTTAATACGTCGCCTTCTTCGGCCATGTCAATCATTTCATGACCCGCTGATTTTGCCCATGCGGACAAATCGTTTTTAGCTCCTTTATCCGTCACATGAATTTCTAATACTTGACCTGATTGTAATGTATCCATTCCTTTTTTTGTACGAACGATTGGCATTGGACACGCCAACCCTTTTGCATCAACGACAAGATCTGCTTTCATGCTTTTCCTCCTTAGAACGTTAACGTAATGTCAGCATCTTTCGCAAAATCGAGGAATGTGACAGCTCCACCAACATCGATGCCACCTACAAAATGTTCTTTTGTTAATCCCATGACATCCATTGTCATTTGACAAGCAATAAATTTCACACCCATTTCTTGAGCCATGCTTACAAGCTCAGGGATCGATGGAACGTTCGCTTGAGCAAATCCTTGTTGAATTTGTTCTTTTCCTTCTGGAAGTGGCAATTGCTTATACGCTTCTTTATGAATTAAATTTAATCCTTCGAATGTAAAGAAAATTGCTACTTCTGCTTCTGTTGCTGCCGCTGCTGTCGCAATGTTAAATACTTTGTATGCATCGAATAATCCACCATTTGCTGCAATAATTGCTACACGTTTGTTCATTGTTCATTTCCTCCTTTAATCATTGTTCCTTTCCATTCTGTCATACCCGGAATGACGTTAAATACATGTGTGAATCCTTTTTCGGCTAATTGTTGCGCAGCGAGATCGCTACGATTGCCTGTTCGGCAAATGACGTAAATCGTCTCATCTTTATTTAATTCATTCATTCGTTCGGACAGCTGTCCGAGCGGAATATGATACGCTCCTGGAATATGTCCAAACACATATTCCGCTTCTTCGCGTACGTCTAAAATAAATACTTGTTCATTGTTTTCTACTTTCTTTTGCAATTCGTCTAACGCGACAACGTGAGGATATTTCGTTTCCTCTTTGCTTTCTGTCGGATTCGCTTTGCGAAGGTAATGTTTGAGTACATCCCCTTCTTCAATCGTGCCGATATATTGATGCCCTGTGTTTTTTGCCCAGCCTTGAATATCGGCAAGCGATCCTTTGTCCGTTGCTTGCACTTCCAGCACTTGGCCAGGTTGTAGCTGTTCCATTGCCTTTTTCGTGCGAACGATCGGCATTGGACAAGATAGCCCACGCGCATCAACGACAAGATCTACATTCATTCGATTCCCTCCTATCGTTCGATCTCACCTGTCCACTCAAGCATACCACCCGTCATATTCACGACCTGGTATCCGTAGCTTTCTAACAACTGACAAGCCATACCACTTCGATTTCCTGAGCGACAAACGAGAATATGCTCCTCATTTTTATCAATTTCATTCATTCGCTCAAGCAATTGACCGAGCGGAATGTGGCGTGCGCCTGGAATTTTCCCATGCGCCACTTCTTCATATTCGCGCACGTCAATAATGCTAAGTGCACGCCCCTCTTTTAATTGTTGCTCTAGTTCTTGTGGGGAGATATGTTTCATTTTCCTCACCTCTCTATACTCATAAGGGTATATTTCATCGTAAAAAAATAATTTATTACCATTACCTCTATGAGTATATTACAAAACCCCCACCCGTTTGTCAACTGTTTTTTCGCAAAAAAAAACCTTGTATCACACAAGGGTTTAAACAAGCGTTTTCTGTTCTTCTTTTCGGAAAAAGTTTCTCATCGCCTGCAACACATCCGATTTTTGTTTTAAAATGTAATAGCGAAATTTTTCATCTTTAATATGTTTGTACGCTGACATGAGCGTAGAATGACGATTGTACTGATTCACTTCCCCGTATCCGAACATATTCGATACTTTCATTAACTCTTGCACAAGTTTGACGCAGCGAGCGTTATCAGACGTTAAATTATCGCCATCGGAAAAATGGAACGGATAAATATTATATTTTGTCGGGGAGTATTTTGTTTCAATCACTTCTAGCGCTTTGCGATACGCTGATGAACAAATAGTTCCACCGCTTTCCCCTTTTGTGAAAAATTCTTCTTCTGTTACGATTTTTGCTTCGGTATGATGAGCGATAAAAACAATATCGACTGTTTCATATTTCGTGCGCAAAAATCGCGTCATCCAAAAGAAGAAACTTCTAGCCATATACTTTTCCCATACGCCCATCGATCCGCTCGTGTCCATCATCGCAATGACAACCGCCTTCGAATCTGGCTTGATGACTTCATTCCACGTTTTAAATTTTAAATCTTCTGGATAAATTGGATAAAAGCTTGGATTACCGCTTAATGCATTTCGTTTAAACGCAGCCATCATCGTTTTTTTCTTATCAATATTTCCCATTAATCCTGTTCGACGAATATCATTAAATTCGATATGTTGAACAACGTGATCTGCGTGTTGCTTTTTCTTTAAATCTGGAAGTTCCAATTGACTAAACAAAGCTTCTTCTAACTCCATTAAAGACACTTCTGCTTCATAATAGTCTTGCCCTGCTATATCACCTGCTCCTTGACCTTTTCCTGGTCCTTTTTGACCGTCGCCAGAACCGTCGCGCGCAATCACATCGCCAACTTGACTGTCCCCATCGCCTTGGCCGACATGTTTATTTTTGTCATAGTTATAACGAATTTTATATTCATCTAACGAACGAATCGGTATTTTTATGACATCGCGACCATTTGACATAATAATGCTTTCTTCTGTAATTAAATCGCCAAGATTATTTTTAATCGCTTCTTTTACCTTTTCTTCGTGCCGTTTTTGATCATCGTGGCCTTTTCGATGGAGGGACCAATCTTCTTTTGACACAACGAAGTTTCTACTCATTTTTTTCCCCCCTACATGTAAAATAATGATGCACACTTTCCCTTTTCCTCGCATACAATATGTTGGCTTTGAAAAATAATGAATGAATGGTTGGTTACTTTATCCTATGCAGCGAACGAAAAAAATTGACAAATGATTTCGAAAATTACCCGAATCCCTTTCTTTTAGACAAGCCTGTTTTCTAAAATGATAAAACAAAGCATGCCAAGTGCGGCATGCTTATCTGTTTAATAAACTTCCAACATAACGAAGCAATTCATTTGCCGAAGTGGAATTGTAACCGTACTCATCGATCAAACGGGCGACAACTTCATTAATTTTCTTTAGTTGTTGTTCATCCGGCGTTTTTGTTGATGTCGTAATTTTGACGATGTCTTTTAAATCGGCAAATAGCTTTTTCTGAATCGCTTCGCGTAACCGTTCATGTGAATTATAATCAAAACGCTGACCTTTGCGCGCATATGCCGAAATACGAATTAAAATTTCTTCACGGAACGCTTTTTTCGCATTTTCCGAAATGCCAATTTGCTCTTCAATCGATCGCATTAACTTTTCATCTGGATTCATTTCTTCTCCCGTTAACGGATCGCGAATTTTCGCTTTGTTGCAGTATGCTTCTACATTATCTAAATAATTGTCCATCAACGTTTTTGCCGATTCTTCATACGAATAAACAAACGCTTTTTGCACTTCACGCTTTGCAATTTCGTCGTATTCTTTTCGCGCAATCGAAATGAAGTTTAAATAACGTTCCCGATCTTCTTTTGAAATAGACGGGTGATGCTCTAATCCTTCCTTCAATGCTCGTAATACATCTAGCGCATTAATGGACGGCACTTCTTTCCGAATAATACAAGACGAAATGCGATTAATGACATAGCGTGGATCAATGCCGCTCATTCCTTCATCCGGATATTCTTTTTTCAATTCCTCTACATCGACTTCATTAAATCCTTCGACAAGCTCACCGTCATACAAGCGCATTTTTTTTACAAGGTCAATATCGCCACGTTTCGGCTCTTTCAAACGCGTTAAAATCGTAAACATCGCGGCTACCCGTAACGTATGCGGTGCAATATGCACGTCCGCCACATCACTTTCACGAATCATTTTTTCATAAATGCGTTCTTCTTCTGACACTTTTAAGTTATATGGAATTGGCATAACGATAATGCGCGAATGAAGCGCCTCGTTCTTTTTATTCGCAATAAATGAACGATACTCTGTTTCGTTCGTGTGAGCAACAATCAATTCATCGGCACTAATAAGCGCAAAACGTCCTGCTTTAAAGTTTCCTTCTTGCGTTAAAGAAAGCAAATGCCATAAAAACTTTTCATCGCACTTTAACATTTCTTGAAATTCCATAATGCCGCGATTTGCTTTGTTTAACTCCCCATCAAAGCGATATGCGCGCGGATCCGATTCTGACCCATATTGAGCAATCGTAGAAAAATCAATGCTTCCGGTTAAATCAGCAATGTCTTGCGACTTCGGATCGGATGGGCTAAACGTCCCAATTCCAACGCGCTTATCTTCTGAGAAAAAGATGCGTTCGACCATCACATCTTCAATGCGCCCACCATATTCTTTTTCAAGCCGCATCATATTTAATGGCGACAAATTTCCTTCGATACGAATGCCATACTCTTTATAAAACTCATCGCGCAAGTTGTGCGGAATTAAATGAAGCGGATCTTCATGCATCGGACATCCTTTAATGGCATATACGGCGCCACGATCCGTATATGAATACGCCTCAAGCCCTCGCTTTAACATCGTCACAAGCGTTGATTTTCCACCGCTTACCGGTCCCATTAACAACAAAATGCGCTTTCGAACATCTAAACGTTTAGCAGCTGGATGAAAATATTCTTCCACAAGCCGCTCTAACGCTTCCTCAAGTCCAAACAATTGCCCGCTAAAAAAGTTGTATTTTTTCTTTCCGTCTATTTCTTCTACCCCGGCATCTTTAATCATATTGTAAACGCGAGAATGAGCAGACTGAGCTACCCACGGCTTTTCTTTTACGATTTCCAAGTACTCCGCAAATGTCCCTTCCCACTTTAATTTTTGTTCTTCTTCTCTATATTTTTGTATTTTTTTTAAAATGTCCATACACGGACCTCCTCCACCTTTGATGTCTAGCGTCATGATTAATACCATATGTATGCGAGGATGTCCGTAATCATTCGCGAAAGTATGACTTTCATCCCTCTATACAATTAAGCTATAATGAAAGCGTGGACATTTTATTGTCACTTCATAAGGGAGGAGATTTCATATGAAAACACTTCTTGTTCTTGGCGTCATTTTCGCCTTCTTGGCTGCGATCTTCACAGCAGGATATAACGATAAGCCGGAAGTAAAAAATTAAGCGACTTTCATTCGAAAGTCGCTTAAAATACATTTGGAAAGTTTTGTTGTCTTAACGCCTCATATACAAGAATGGCTGCTGTGTTCGATAAATTGAGTGAGCGAACGTATTCGTTCATCGGAATGCGTAAACAACGTTCCATATTGTTTTCGATTAAGTCTTTTGGCAAACCGCTCGTCTCGCGACCGAAAACGAAAAAGTAATCTTTCGTTTGATCACTATAGTCAAACGATGTGTAATATGTTTGACCAAACTTTGTAATAAAGAAAAATTCACCTTCTTTATATTTATCAAAAAGCTCTTGTAATGAATCGTAATAGTGAATATTTACATATTCCCAATAATCTAATCCGGCACGCTTCAACATTTTGTCATCCGTTGAAAATCCGAGTGGACGAATTAAATGTAAAGACGTTCCTGTTGCTGCACATGTACGTGCAATATTGCCCGTATTCGCTGGAATTTCTGGTTGATATAAAACGACATGTAAAGCCACATTCTTCACTCCTATATATGATCAATAATATGAAAAAACTTATATTGAATATTTGGCGTATAAGCTGTGGAATCTTCATACGACCAATAACGCATGCGACTATTGGACGTATGGGCATTCACAAGCGGCATCCCTTGTTTATCTTTGGCAACGACGATCGTCGTATGATCAAATCGCCCGTCCCCTTGAAAATCATAACAAATGACATCACCGAGAGACAACTGTTCTGGTGATTTTTTTTCAATAGCTTGAATGCCCGTTTTCGATCCGCTTAAATACCAACGAAACGCATGTGCGACCGTCCACGTATAGCTCCAATCGTTTTTGCGCATCCACCATCCTTTTGTTTTATTTGGATAGCCCATCATCGGAATGCCGCCTGCATGCAAACATTGTGAAACAAAATTTGTACAATCCACGGGAAATGTATGAAACGCGGGGTTATGATCGTTCCACCATATTTCAGCATACCGAACGGCTGCTAGTCGATCATAAGTATAACGGATGCGTTCATCATCATCACGTTCTTCTTTCTTTTCGATTTGTTCTGTTTCAATCGTTGGTAAAACAAGGCGATGGCTAACAAGTTCCCGCCCCTCGAATACAGCTTCGCGTACCTCTTGTTGTTCTTCAACATACATCCATCCGCTTTGCCAAATGAAAAAACGAAAATGAATAACATAGCGAACAAACGTATATGGAGCAATGTACTTTTTTTCGATAATTGTACCTTTTCCTTCACATTTCACAAGCTTTGCATTGCGCTTAGCGAACAGCTTTCTTTTTCGTTCCATTTCTTCATCTGCCACGTCGCTGACAAAAAAATGACGGACGCGTTCATGAAGAAGATCGTGCAGTTGTTTTCTCATTCCGTTCCCCACTTTTTCGTTTTTTTATTACGTTATGTCATAGATGAACGAAAAACAACTACACGTTTTCAAACATCGCTAATGCTTTTTCGATTTCACGAATGACGTCTTCATCTTGTTCCCTTTGTTTCGCTTGTTGTAGCATCGGTACAACTTTGCGATTTCCGATTTTCCCAAGCGCCCACGCGGCCGTTCCGCGAATGACTGGGCGTGAATCTTCTTGAAGCAACGTGAATAAATCATCAATTGCACTTTCATCTTTATAGTGGGCTAATGCAATGATCGCATTTCGTTGAATCGGTTTTTTCCCGCGCCATGCGCCAGATATATGTCCAAATGTTTCTTTAAACTGACGATTTGTCATACGAAGAAGCGGTTTTAATAAAGGCTTCACAATCTCTGGATCTGGCTCCATCTCTGGATGGAAGTGAAAGTCTTTTCCCTTATTTTTCGGACAAACGAGTTGACACGTATCACACCCATACAATCGGTTTCCGATTTTATCGCGAAATTCATCAGGGACAAACGTTTTCGTTTGCGTTAAAAAGGCAATGCACCGCTGTGCATTCAACTGTCCGCCTTGTACAAGCGCTCCTGTCGGACAAGCATCAATGCAGCGCGTGCACGTCCCACATTCGTCTTCAATTGGCGTATCTGGAGGAAATGGGATATTCGTAATCATTTCACCTAAATAAACGTATGAACCAAATTCATGTGTAATAATCGAGCAATTTTTTCCACTCCATCCGATCCCTGCCCGTTCCGCGACCGCACGATCTGCCAATTCTCCTGTATCAACCATTGATTTCACTTTTGCATCTGGCACGCGTTCTAAAATAAATTGTTCTAATTTTTGCAGCCGCTCGCGCAAAATGACGTGGTAATCTCGCCCCCAAGATGCTCGACAAAAAATTCCGCGACGCTCTTTTTTTGTACTTCGTGGAGCATTTTTTAATTTCGACGGATATGCAAGGGCGATAGCGATAATAGAACGTGCTTCTGGAAGCAATAAAGATGGGGTTGTCCGCTTTTCAATGTCAGGCTCTTCAAATCCTGATTGATAGCCAAGTTGTTGCTGCTGACGTAACCTTTCTTTTAACTCAAAAAACGGATCAGCACTTGCAAAACCGATTTTATCAATGCCGATCGTTCGGCTATATTGAATGATTTCTTCCTTTAGCGCTTCAACGTCCATCTCCCATCCCTCCTTCCCACTTTGTTTATGTTACAATGTAAAGAAAAAGGAGTGAACGATATGTTAACCATTTGCGACAGCATTAAACAACATATTTCCGATTTTAAAATCGGAGTGCTTACATATGAACACATCGTCGTCGGGCCATCTCCTAGCATGTTAAAGGGGAAACTTCGTCAATTTCAAGAGCTGTTATATTTTGATATGGAACAAACTCCGTTAGCTGAATGGCCAGAAGTGAAAGAATGGCGGTCTGTATTTAAACAAATTGGCACAGATGCAAGCCGATACCGTCCGTCATCGGAAAGTTTGCTTCGGCGCGTACAAAAGCAAACTTTTATTCCATCCATTCATTCAGCTGCTGATGTCAATAACTTTTTTTCCTTATATTATAAACTACCGATCGGCATTTATGACCGAGATCATCTTATAGGAGATATCGTTGTCACGATCGGTACACAAGCAGATGAATATATCGGCATCAATGATCGCACGACAAATTTTGAACGAAAACTTGTCTCAAAAGACGCTAAAGGGGCATTCGGCAGTCCAGTCGTCGACTCAAAGCGAACGATGGTTACGGAACAAACAACACATGCGATTCAAATCGTATACTTTCCCCCATCATTCACAGAAACACAATGCGAACAAATGCTACAAGCGATGAAAGAGATGTTTATCCAAATTCACGGCGGTACAGCACATACACAACTCGTTAAATAATGCATGCGGGGCAAGCGAAATAAAAAAACGCAATGCCCCGTTCATCTTCGAAACGAAACACTGCGTTGTCCCCGTATGTATGGAGCGGGTGATGGGAATCGAACCCACGACATCAGCTTGGAAGGCTGAGGTTTTACCACTAAACTACACCCGCACATGCAGAAAAAGTAGAAATTTGTCGAATAAGATGCAAAAATAAAAAACAGGAATCCCTGTTTTTTAATTACGCTTTATATTATATCGACTTCCGTAGGACAAGTCAATACTCTTTTTACAATTATAAATCTGAATCGTATAGATTCAGGATGAAGGATCAGAAGCATGGTGGTATTCCGCTTTTTCGTAAACCTTTACATACTCCACTTCCATTCTTGCAGGAAAAATATTGTTCTTATCTGGCTCCCCATCATACCACCCACCGACAGCTAAATTCAATATGGGATAAAAAGGTTGATCGAACGGGGCTGGATAAGTAAATTTTTCACCATTCATACTATTTATGCTATACCAATTATTTAATTTTTGGAACAATTACCCATTTACATACCAACGAATTTCACCTGGCTCCCATTCAACGGTATAAGTATTAAATTCAGTTATACTTTGTCCATCTGGAAAATGATAATCTTTCGCGGTATACGTATTATTCGGCCACTGACTTCCGTAGTGAATCGCCCCTCCAATTTTCGTTGGATTAGAGCCACCAGCTTCCATAATATCGATTTCACCTGAAGCTGCCCAGCCACCATATACATCTTTTTCTGGCATCATCCAAAATGCTGGCCAATATCCTTTTCCTTCCGGCAACTTTATTTTCGCTTCGAATTTTCCGTATTTCTGAGAAAACTTTCCTTTTGTATGAATTTTTCCAGATGTGTAATTATATACTCCATGATCATCAGAAACAGTTTCTTTTCGAGCCTCAATGATTAACTTTCCGTCTTTGACACTTACATTTTCTTTCTGATAGTATTGTAACTCTTGATTCCCCCAACCGGATACGTATGTTCCATCATCAGTAGTGAACCCGTTTCCGATATCATAGTTCCATTTTGACGTGTCTAATTGATCACCATCAAACTCATCCTCCCAAACTAAATTCCATTCTGAATCAGTTTGAGACTCGATCATATTTTTTTCTTCGATGTCAATGAGAAATATGATTCCCGCTACAGTCAAAAATAACACAACCCCGTACAATACTCCCTTCATCAAATGCCTATCCTCCCCATACAAGAAGATAAAAAACTAGCTTGTCATCCTTTCAAAAACGAAACGATTTAAAAGTTTGAAAGGAAAGACAAGCTTCAAATTGCTTACTACACATCTTCTGATAACCGTTTCTCATGTCATCCCGTACAATCGATTGCTCCCACAAGATTCACGAATAATTAATTCCGGTTCAACCATAACCGCTTTCGGCTGAAATTGGCGGTGTATAATATCCCTTAACATATATGCAGCAAGCCGTCCGATTTTCTCTTTATCTTGACGAACGGAAGTTAAAGGGGGATCGGTATAATTGCATGCATCAATATCATCGCACCCAACGATCGCAATATCTTCAGGTATTTTTAACCCGTGTTCCTTCACCGCTTTCATTGCACCAAATGCCATTAAATCCGATGCTGCAAATACCGCTTCAGGATGATGTGACGAGCGCAATATTTTTTTCATCGCCTCATAACCACTTTCCATAAAGAAATCCCCTTCGGCAAACCACTCTTCATGAATCGTTAACCCAAATTCCTTCATTGTATTACGAAATCCTTGTTCGCGAATTTTTGTCACTTGCGCGCCCGGCAAACCACCAATGTAGCCGATATTCCGATAGCCACATAAGTAAAAATGCTCTACTACTTTCGCAGAAATTTTATAGTTATCTGTCATAATGTACGCAGAACGATTCCCTTCAAGCGGAATATCTATCCCGATACATGGGATGTCGCTCATGTCTAAACGATAAATAGATGGCTGCACTTTTTCACCACTAATAATGATTACTCCATCTACTTTATAGCGCATCGAACGCTCATAATAATCTTCCTCCCCTTCTTCAAATTGTTCGTTTGAAAAGAAGAGGAGGTCATAGCCGAACATTCCCATTGTTTTCTTGAAAGAGTTCATCACTTCAATAAAGAATGGATGGTTAAAATCCGCATTGATCTCCCCGGCGTAAATAACACCAACTACTCTCGACTTATGAGCGGTATCTTTTTGAATGCGAGCAGCCACATACCCGGTCTGCTCCATAATTTCCAACACTCTTTTTTTTGTTTCTTCACCGACATCATGATAGTTATTTAATACTTTTGATACCGTACCTGGTGACACACCCGCTAATTTTGCAATTTCTTTAATGGTAATTTTCATACGATCCCTTCTTACCTTCATCAATCTTGCCCTTATTATAACATAAATTTTCTGTTAAAAATGAATGCGCTTTAGTTAGCGGCTATGTCACTATTGTTTGACCGATCCTTGCGTCAAGCTTGAAATGAACAACTTATTAAACATTAAAAATACGACGACTAAAGGCAATGTTGCCCAAAATGTTCCCGATAAAATCATGCCATAGTCTTTCACGTATGCGTCTTGAAGAGCACGAATAGCAATTTGAATCGTGTAGCTTGACTCGTCTCTTAACACAGTTAACGGCCATAAGAAATCGTTCCATACGAACATAAATGTTAAAATACCAAGCGTCGCAAAAGCTGGTAAAATCGAAGGAACAACGATATTCCAATATACACGGAATATACTGCATCCATCAATTTTTGCTGCTTCAATTAGTTCATCAGGAATCGCATCTTTAATATATTGACGCATCCAGAAAATACCGAACGCATTCACTAAACCTGGAATGATAATTGCTTTTAAATCGTTTAACCAACCTAACTTTGTAATAATGAAATATTGCGGGATTAATCCTAATTGTGGCGGAATCATCATCGTAATTAAAATGACAGCAAACAGCTTTTCTCGCCCTTTAAACTGCAACTTAGCAAATGCAAAGCCTGCTAAAGAACTAAAGAATAACACCCCCAGCGTCGTTAAGCTAGCAACAACAAAGGAGTTCCACATCGCCCCGAAAAAGTCGACGTTTTCTAATACGTTTCGAAAGTTTTCTACTAGCTTATCTCCCGGTACAACAGCTGGTGGTAATTTGTTAATGACATGGTTCGGCTGCGTTGCCATGACAAACATCCAGTACAACGGAAAAACAGATAGTAACGCACCGATAATTAACAACACATGGATTGTTACTTTATTCACAAATCCTTTTTTACGTAACATCTTTATTCACCTCCATGTTTTTACTTGCCCGATTTATCTAAACGATTGGACGCGAAAAAGTTAATTGTCGTAAATACAATGATGAGTAAAAATAGCGAGACGGCTGTCGCAGATGCTGTTCCGAACGCGTTATTCGAGAACGCTTCTCTCCATAAGTACAACACGATCGTCATGCTTTCTTCTCTAAATCCACTGCCGAAAATAAGCGGTTCCGCAAAAATTTGTAGCGACCCGATCGTTGCTGTAAATACGACGAATACGATAATCGGCTTTAACATCGGCACAGTAATGAAAAGAAACTGCTGCCATTTTTTCGCTCCATCAATTTCGGCTGCTTCATAAAGATCTTTCGGAATACTTTGCAATCCTGCTAAGAAAATAATCGAGTTATATCCAACCCATCTCCAAAAAATCATCGTCGCAATCGCAATTTTCGCTCCCCATTCAGACGTTTGCCAGCTTACTGGCGAAATTCCAAACAAGCTAAGTGTGGCGTTTACTAACCCTGCTTCTTGTTCGCTAAATAAAACGGTAAAAACAATCGCAACCGCAACAATCGACGTTACGTTTGGTACAAAATAAGCGACACGAAATACACTTTTAAACTTGACCATCGCTGAATTTAAAGCAACGGCTAAAATTAAAGCGGCGATTAACTGTGGACCTGTTCCTAATAAACCGATTACAATCGTGTTATAAATCGATTTCCAAAATAGTGGATCAGTAAAAATGAGCGAAAAGTTTTTCACTCCGACAAATGTCATTTCACCGAACCCATTCCATTTTTGAAACGCTAAATAAAAGCTAAACAGCATTGGAAAAGCGCCGAAGATCGCAAATAAAAGAAAGAAAGGAGAAATAAATAAGTAGCCAGCTAATGCTGTTTTTTTCTTATCACTCAATCCTTTTGGACGGACAGTTGCGTTTGTATGATTATGGGATACCATTTATATTTCCCTCCAAAAATCATAGTAGGGGGAAGGGAATAAATCCCTCCCTCACGTGTTTTATTGACGTTCAAGTTGACGTTTAATACGTTTAATTGCTTCTTCCCATTCTTTTTCTGGGTCAGCTTTTTTCTTCTGTACGTTTGTCAACGCTTTGATGATTTCGCCTTGAACGAGTCCGTAGTTTTTACCCATATACACTGTTTTTACTTTTTGTGCTGCTTCTGCAAATACTTGAGCTGTATTTACTCCACCAAAGTACTCATCTTTGTAATCTTTAAACTCAGGTGCATCATATACAGAAGGAGTAGATGGGAATAAGCCCATATCTTTAAACGATTTCAATTGTTGTTCTGGCGCTACGAGCCATTGAATGAAGTCATATGCTTCTTGCGGATGCTTTGATTCTTTTGGAATCGTTAAATAAGAACCGCCCCAGTTTCCTGCCCCACCTGGCATGTTTGTAATGAGCCACTTGCCTGCTGAATTTGGTGCGTTTCCTTTCACAACTCCTTGCATCCATGCAGGTGCAAGCAACGTTGCATAGCTTCCTTTTTCCATCGCGTTACCCCATTCCGGAGTCCACAATCCGTTGCTGCCAAGGTAACCTTTTTGAATTAAGCTAACTGTATAGTCGTACGCTTGTTTAATGTACGGTTCTTTTTCTATAAGCAATTCTTCTTTTTCGTTAAAATATTGCACAGGAGCTTGGTCACGTAATGCGTTGTACACAAGTTCAACGTTGTCTGCAATTGGTTTTCCTGTTTTTTCTTTAATTGTTGCAGCTACTTCTGCATATGCATTCCAGTCTGGAATTAACTTTGCAACTTCAGCTGGATCTGTTGGAAGTCCTGCTGCTTCAAACACGTCAGCACGATAAAACATAGCTGTTGGCCCAATATCTGTCGGAAGACCAAATAAGAAGCTTCCATCTGCGCTTTCACCGATGCGCCATTTCCAATCTAAATACTTATCCTTAATGTCTTTTGCACCAAAATCGTATAAGTTATAAAAACGATCTTGTGCCTCACGATAACGTTCAATATTGTTTACTTCAATCATCGCGATGTCCGGTGCGCCACTTCCTGCTGATAACGCTGTAAATAATGCGTTATGATGATCGTCAAACTGCGTGGATTGAATTTTAATTTCAACATTTGGATGATCTTTCATATATTCTTCAGCTAGTTTTTCATAACCAGTGCTTCCGAATACCCACATGTTCAACTTGACTTTTTCACTTGAACCTTTATCTTTTGATTCGTTCTCACTTTGAGATTGATTGCTGCACGCTGTCGCGAACATAAAGACAACTGCTAACAACAACATGAGAGCTCGTTTCTTCATCATTCTTTCCCCCTCGCTTTTTCACAATATGTGTTCATACCGTTTACACCTTTCATTTGCCCATTTGCTTGTTTCACGTTATAATTCCTTTAGTTTTCTTCGTAGTAGCGGCCAATCCCCGACACTTCCCGCTATGACGAAGAAAACTTCTTCCCTTCCCCCATCACCTCCTTTATTTATCTTTTTCTGCTTTCAATCCGTTGTTCATGATCGTTTCCTTGTACCATAATGCACTCTTTTTCGGAATGCGCTCTAGCGTTTCATAATCCACGTATACAATCCCAAAGCGCTTATCATATCCAAATGCCCACTCAAAATTATCGAACAGCGACCATACATAATATCCTTTTAAATTGACGCCTTGTTCAATCGCGCGGTGGCAAGCGATTAAATGCTCTCGTATATAAGCAACTCGCTCATCATCTTCTACTTCACCTTGTTCGTTGACGCGATCTTTGTATGCAGCACCGTTTTCGGTAATGTATAATGGAATATCGCCATAATCTTTTTTCAATCGCACCATTAAATCAAATAAACCGTTTGGATTCACTTCCCAATTCATATCCGTCACAGGTCTTCCTGTGCTCACATGTTCAAATACGATCGGTTCACGGTCACCTTTTTTCCAATCTTTTAATGTTGCTGTTGAATAATAGTTAAATCCGAAAAAGTCGATCGGTTGCTGAATCGTTTGTAAATCTCCCTCTTTGTAAACGTCTGGTAAATAATCTTTATACACTTCTAACATATCTGCTGGATATTGTCCCTTAAATACAGGATCTAAAAACCAACGATTCATAAAGCCGTCCCATTTTCGAGCGGCATCAACTGCTTTTTCATCTTTCGGATCGACCGCATATCCAGGTGTCAAATTCAACGTAATACCAATTTCCCCATCTTTCGGACCGATTGCTCGAAACGCTTTTACCGCTTCCCCGTGTGAGAGAAGAACATGATGTGCTGCTTTTAAAAATGATGTAAAGTTTTGAATCCCTGGGGCATGTTCGCCATTCCCATATCCTAAATAGGTGACAACCCACGGCTCATTATGCGTAATCCATTTTTTCACGACATCCCCAAGATTCTCGTAAAGGAAAGCAGCGTATTCTTGGAAGTAGTGAACGATATCACGATTTTCCCAGCCACCTTTCTCTTGAAGAGCTTGTGGCATATCCCAATGATAAATGGTCAACATTGGCTCGATACCGTTCTCTAGCAGCTCATTTACAAGACGCTTATAAAAATCTAAACCTTTTTCGTTAAACTTCCCTGGCGTTTCACAATAAAGTCTCGCCCAACTAGTCGAAAATCGATACGCTTTCAAATGAAGCGCTTTCATTAATGCGATGTCTTCAACATAACGATTGTAATGATCAATTGCAATATCGCCATTATCCCCATTCGCTATTTTGCCAGGAATGCGGGAAAAGTGATCCCAGATCGAGTAAATTTTATCTTCTCCAGTCGCTGTTCCTTCAATTTGATACGATGAAGTTGCAGCTCCCCAAATAAAATCTTTCGGAAACTGAAGCATAATTTCGAACCTCCTGCGAAATTTTTCGTAAAACAACAAATCAAAAAAGCGCTTTCTTTCATTTGTTTCGTAACTTAATCATAATAACAATTGACGTATAAGTCAATAAAATCTTTTCCCCCTAAACGAAAAATTATAATAAAACATGAAATAAATATATTTCTTCTACGAAAATTTTCGTAAAATATAAAAGCTAAAAGGATGAAAAAGCAAAGCTGGAGCGTCCTGGAGAAAAGGAAAAGTATAAGAGGAAATAAAAAAAGGATCCCTGTGTGCAACAGGAATCCTCAAATATTCAGTGCCGATGGTGGGAGTCGAACCCACACGGGGGGCTACCCCACACGATTTTGAGTCGTGCGCGTCTGCCAGTTCCGCCACATCGGCATGAGACAATTAAATTGTATCATGCAAGCTTGCTTTGTCAAGACTTTTCAGTGCCGAGGGCCGGACTCGAACCGGCACGGTAGTCACCTACCGCAGGATTTTAAGTCCTGTGCGTCTGCCAATTCCGCCACCCCGGCGCATAAAAAAATGGAGGCGGCAACCGGATTCGAACCGGTGGTAAAGGTTTTGCAGACCTCTGCCTTACCACTTGGCTATGCCGCCATAAAACGAAGAGCGGAAGACGGGACTCGAACCCGCGACCCCCACCTTGGCAAGGTGGTGTTCTACCACTGAACTACTTCCGCATATATGGCTGGGGTAGCTGGATTCGAACCAACGCATCACGGAGTCAAAGTCCGTTGCCTTACCGCTTGGCTATACCCCAACGTTTTAAAATGTATATGGGGCGACTAGTGGGAATCGAACCCACGAATGCCAGAGCCACAATCTGGTGCGTTAACCACTTCGCCATAGCCGCCATGTTTTTTTGGCAGGGGCAGTAGGAATCGAACCCACACCGGAGGTTTTGGAGACCTCTGTTCTACCATTAAACTATGCCCCTAAAATGGTGGAGGGGGACGGATTCGAACCGCCGAACCCAAAGGGAGCGGATTTACAGTCCGCCGCGTTTAGCCACTTCGCTACCCCTCCGCGGATGGTGCCGGCTGCAGGACTTGAACCCGCAACCTACTGATTACAAGTCAGTTGCTCTACCAATTGAGCTAAGCCGGCATAATATGAAGTGCATCAAACTTTTAGATGAAACAAACTAAGCCGACATCATTCAAAATGGTGGCTCGGGACGGAATCGAACCGCCGACACAAGGATTTTCAGTCCTTTGCTCTACCGACTGAGCTACCGAGCCATACATGGCGGTCCCGACGGGACTCGAACCCGCGATCTCCTGCGTGACAGGCAGGCATGTTAACCACTACACTACGGGACCAATATTGGTTGCGGGGGCAGGATTTGAACCTGCGACCTTCGGGTTATGAGCCCGACGAGCTACCTGGCTGCTCCACCCCGCGACGATGAAATAAAAAACTATTCAATGGAGAAAAATGCATCAATACACTTTATAACATATGGTGGAGGATGACGGGATCGAACCGCCGACCCCTTGCTTGTAAGGCAAGTGCTCTCCCAGCTGAGCTAATCCTCCAAAAGATGACCCGTACGGGATTCGAACCCGTGTTACCGCCGTGAAAGGGCGGTGTCTTAACCACTTGACCAACGGGCCATATACCATTTCCTAAGTGGCTGGCGGAGAGCAAGGGATTCGAACCCTTGAGACGCTCATCACGTCTACACGATTTCCAATCGTGCTCCTTCGACCACTCGGACAGCTCTCCGTAAATGGCTCCGCAGGTAGGATTCGAACCTACGACCGCTCGGTTAACAGCCGAGTGCTCTACCACTGAGCTACTGCGGAATAATATATCATCTTGCCCGGCAACGTCCTACTCTCGCAGGCGGTGTCCCGCCAACTACCATCGGCGCTGGAGAGCTTAACTTCCGTGTTCGGGATGGGAACGGGTGTGACCTCTCCGCCATCGTCACCGAGCAATAATGCTTTAGACAAATGTTATTATAACGGAATATTTTTTGTTGTCAAGCTTTTTTTATTCCTTCAAAACTAGATAACAGGGGGTGCGTAGTCGCCTACGCTTTTCTTGTGTGTTTAGTTAAGTCCTCGATCGATTAGTATCCGTCAGCTGCACGTGTCGCCACGCTTCCACCTCGGACCTATCTACCTTGTCATCTTCAAGGGATCTTACTCGCTTGACGCGATGGGAAATCTCATCTTGAGGGGGGCTTCACGCTTAGATGCTTTCAGCGCTTATCCCTTCCGCACATAGCTACCCAGCTGTGCCCCTGGCGGGACAACTGGTACACCAGCGGTGCGTCCATCCCGGTCCTCTCGTACTAAGGACAGCTCCTCTCAAATTTCCTACGCCCGCGACGGATAGGGACCGAA